>JBBIKS010000013.1:0-47959 GCA_037445375.1 Nitrospirota bacterium
TTGGCTTGACAGATAAGAATTTTTACTTGAATTTCAAGATATCTTCTGTTATACTCTCTCTGATGGAAAGTCTGCTTAAATTAAATCAAAATAGTGACAAAATTCAAGCCGGCCTTTTCCCTGATATATGGCACAAACAAAAAGCTCTGATAGAATCGCTACTATTTGTTTCTTCAGAACCCGTTACGCTGAACGCTATATTTAAAACTACTGATATTAAAGAGTATGATATTCAAACAATCATGGATGTTTTAATAAATGAATATAGAGAAAGAACCTCTGGCATCATGATTGTTGAGGTTGCAGGCGGATACCAGATGGTTACAAATCCTGATTTTTCAAGCTATATCAAGAAATTCAAAAATATAAATATATCAAACCGCCTCTCGCAGGCCGCTCTGGAGACCCTGTCTATAATTGCATACAGACAACCACTTACAAAATTTGAGATAGATCAAATTCGAGGGGTTAATTCTGAAGGTCCTGTAAAAAGCCTGCTTGAGAAAAAACTTGCCAAGATAATGGGAAAAAAAGAAACACCAGGAAGACCTTTTTTGTATGGAACAACAAATGTCTTTCTGAATTATTTCGGGCTAAAAAATCTGGATGAACTGCCTCCAATTAACGATTTTCTTAATACAGAGGCAGCATAATACGACTCAAAATACTATGTGGCATTGATTTTGCTATACTTTACCATTTTAGTAACTAAGGAGGTTTATAATATACAGTTCTGTTTGGTTTTAGTCTGTTTATAGGTCGTCACTTACTGCTTTGTCATGCCCCGTCCTTCTGTTCGGGCCATTGGCACGGTTGATATGGTTACAGCAACTTCAAAGGTTTCTGAAAACCATTTTCACTGCAATGACAAAAAAAGAAAGGAGTCAGTATGAAAAAGAATTTGTATTTATTTTTAGTCTTATTGTTTTCCGCTATCCTTTTCATCCCCGATTCTTATGCAAGCAATACTTATGTGGTCAAAAAGGGGGATAATCTTTACAGTATATCTAAGAAATTCAAAATTCCTGTTTCGGAAATCAAACAAAATAATAATCTTACATCCAATAGATTAGATTTAGGCATGAAACTTTCTCTATCTAATAATAATAAACCTGCTGCAAAAGCTGATGTTCAAAACAAAAGTGTTACGCCCGCAGCATCAAACTCAAACATGATACAAAACAGCGATCCCTTTGAGGTGCGTTATCACAAAGTCAAAAAGGGTGAGACAATCGCAAAAATTGCAAAGAAATACTCATTGAGTGGCGAAAGAATATTGGAAATAAATGGTCTTACATCCAATAAACTAAAGCTTGGCCAACAGCTTTTAATTAAATCGCCCAAATCCGATATCCACACGGTTAAAAAAGGCGATAACTTATGGAATATCTCTGTCAAATATGGTATAAATCCCGAGGAATTAAAAGAGATCAATGGACTACAAGGTAATTCATTAAAATTAGGACAAAAATTACTGCTTGCGAAAAAGGACTCTATTAATGAGGAAAACACTCAATCAGAACCATTGACTTCACAATATTCAAAGGTGAATCGTGAAACAGCCTGGCAGAAGGTCGAGGAAGTCAAAATTTTGTCAAAAAGCGATGAATTGTCAGAATTAGGCATAAGGGAGAGGCTTGTTATATTTGCCAAAAAAATGATGCATCTGCCGTATAGATTTGGCGGAAACAGCCCCTTCGGGATTGATTGTTCTGCATATGTACAAAAGGTTTACAGTTTCATAGGTTTGGAACTTCCCAGAAGTGCGAGGGAGCAATTCCGTCATGGAGAAGTGATAGATAAGGATGAACTATCAGTCGGAGACTTGGTTTTTTTCAGGACATATGCTTCCTTCCCTTCACATGTAGGCATTTATTTAGGCAATAACCTGTTTATTCACGCATCATCAAAGGCAAAAAGGATAACCATTGACAGCCTTGACACGCCATATTACCTTAAGAGATTTATAGGCGCCAAAAAGATAATATCGGAAGAAGATGTTTCGAAGGTGAAAAGCGTTATACAGGCTAATTAGAACCTAAATTGAGCGATTTGTTATCTTAAATGTAGCCGAAACCTTTAGGTTGGATGGTTTTATTGGAAACGATCTCTCACTTAACGGGTAAGATAAAACTTTAGGCTAAAGCCTGCGACTACATATTCCTTTCAAAAAAATCACTCAATTTAGGTAGAAGGTAAATAAAAAATTTCACTGAAAGATTTGCTTAGGCATTCAATATCTCTGGGTTTGTGTGTGGAATAAAGAGCGCCCCGGGGAATTCTTTCATAAATTCGCCCTCGGTATTCATCTCTTTATAAGTGATTATACTGCGAATCTGTTCAATATCTGTATATAAATCCCTGTCAATCAGCAGCATCTCAGCGCCCTTTAATGATGAATTTCCTATTGCTATAAATTTATTCTTATCAATATTAGGAATCATCCCTATCCTCATAGCCTTTTCTGCATCTATCCCCTTCCCAAAAGCCCCGCTGACATAAATTTTATTTATATCTTTAAAACTCAATCCGACAGACCTTGTTATTACATATAGGGACGCAAACATTGCAGCCTTTGACCTCAAGAAGTTTTCAATGTCACTGCTTGAAATGACCAGTGCGCTGTCCGCTGAATTATATATAATAAAACTTTTTTTTCCATCCAATTCTATAATTTTATCGCATAGATTCTGCAATCTTCCCTGATTGTCTATAATACCAGCCTTAAACATTTCTGAGACAAGTTCTATCATGCCAGAGCCGCAGACACCTTGAGGGGCTTTTGAGCCGATAGTCTTGTATTTGACGCTGCAATTTTTATCTATTTCAATGCTATAAATAGCCCCATCAACAGCCCTCATCCCTATCTCAGAAATTCCGCTTTCCAGCGCTGGACCTGCAGCGCCTGCTCCGACAAGTATCCAGTCTTTGCAGCCAAGAACTATCTCGGCATTAGTTCCTACATCAATTAGCATAGAAGGCGTGTCTTCTTTATAAAGACCTGAAGATAGAATGCCTGATATTATATCCCCACCAACATAGCTTCCTGCATTTGGATAGATATAGATTAAACTGTCAGGGTTTATGTTCAGATTAACATCGGCAGCTTTAATTATCTCAAAATTATGACTTGCCGGGATATATGGCTCGACTGGAATATTTTCTACATCGAGGTTTAATAAAAAATGCGACATTATGGTATTGCCGGCTATTACGGCAGCATAAATATTAGATTGTTCAATCCCAGAGGACTCACATAGCTTCTTTATAAGTTCGTTTAAGCCGCTCATGAGCAACCTGTTTAACTCCCGAGCCCTTCCAAGCATGGCATAGTGAACGCGTGTAAGAACATCCAAACCAAGTGCAATCTGAGGGTTTTCATGCTCTAAACAGGATAGCTTTTTATAACTGTTCATATCAAACAAGGAGCCAACCATATTGGTCGTGCCAATATCAATAGCAATCGCATAAATTCTATCGTTATTAGTAATATCCAATACTCTTAGGCTGTTTTTGGTGAATCCAGCGACAACCGAAGCGGAAAAATTATTTTTTCTTAAATGGGAGGGTAATTTTTGAAGGGTTTTTAAGCTGATTTTTACGGGCAGAGAACTGCCAAGCTGCCGAGAAATGCAACTGATAAATCTCTCTTTGTCAGCCGTCTTGTCTGAAGAAGATGGTTCATCAAGTTTAATCTGTAATGATAACAGTAGAGGCTTCATGATATTTATGGAAAAAGCACCCTGCCCATATCCTTAATGTCATAACCGCCCAAGAATTGAACTGTTTGTTTGAATTCCTTATCAAATTTAATTATTTTCAAGATAGCCTGTACCAAATCCGTATTAATGTATTCAGAAGGTATCGCTAAGTCATATCTTTCATTTGCTACAGGTATAAAATCAAGCCCAAGAGCATTTGCAGATGAATAGATACCAAGCCCTACATCGGCAATACCGGTCAGCACCGCTGATGCAACAGACATATGCGTATATTCTTCTCTCTCATAGCCGTTGATATCCTGAGGGCTGATTCCTGAATCCCTCAGATGTTTATCTAATAAAAGTCTCGTGCCAGAACCAGCCTGCCTGTTAATAAAAACTATATCTTTCCTGAAAAGATCCTCAAATCCCTCAATTTTTTTTGGGTTGCCTTTCTTTACTAAAAGTCCTTGCTGGCGATACACAAGATTAATAAGCGAAATACCTCCTTCAGGGAAAAGCCTTTTTATAAATGAAATATTATATTCGCCTGATTCCTCATCCAGCAGATGAGTGCCGGCAATATGAGCTTCACCCTTCTTTAAAGCCACAAGCCCGCCCATTGAACCAACATGAGCGGATGACATGGAAAACTTCGGGTAATTCTTCTTCAGTGTATTGGCGAGTATATCTAATGTGTTATCATGGCTGCCAATACAAACTATAGTATTTTTAATCTCATTTTTATCTCTGAATAATCTAACTTTGACCTCAGTGCCTGAAGTGCTGCCTTCTGAGGAAGATGGTATTTTGATTAAGCCGTCTGCTCTGACCAGAGACATTAGAAGCCCTGCACCTCTGCCCACAGGAGTGGCTATATTTTTGCCCCCAACTAAACCCACCTTAACCCTAATGAATTCATCGACCCCAAGCTGCGAGGGTATCTGCCTCGAAATAACCGCCTTGATGCTCTCATTTTCTTCTTGAGTTATACCAAGAAGTCTTGTAATCAGAGGTTTAACAAAAAGTTCAAAGGTCAGAAAAGCAGAGACAGGATAACCGGGTATGCCAAAGACCGGCTTATCCTCAATAAAACCGATAATCAAGGGTTTGCCGGGCTTTATAGATACACTGCTGACTATGACTTCACCCAATTCCTTTAATGCTGTCATCGTAAAATCCTCAGAACCTCTTCCAGAACCTGCATTGACTAATACAATGTCAGAAGATCTCACAGCATCTTTGATAATAGTCTTTATAGCATCTAAATTATCCCTCACTATGCCGAGTCTTATGCTTTCAGCCCCAGCCTCATTAGCAAGCCCTGAGAGCATCGCCGAGTTATATTCGATTATCTCGGGGGGGGCAGGCGGTCTGTGTCTTATTTCATCAGGTTCAATAAGCTCGGAGCCTGTCGGTATGATAGAAAGCAAGGGTCTTTTTCGGACACTTACATCAAGGATCCCGGCTGCCAGCATGGCGCCCATATCAATCGCCCTTATTATATGGTTTTGAGGTATGATTAATTCAGTCGCTACAATATCCTCTCCAATCATCCTTACATGTTGATATGGAGTAACTGCTTGGTATATCTCAATGCAATTATCAACTAAATTAAGGTCTTCTATCATGATAACAGCATTAAATCCTTTGGGGAGCGGATCTCCGGTATCAACATAAACTGCATCTTCATTAAGCCTTAAGCAGACAGGCTGATTTTCTGATGCAGTAAAGGTATCCGCAAATCTTACCGCATATCCATCCATTGCAGCGGAATGATAAAAGGGGGATGAATATTTGGCAAAAACAGGCTCTGTTGTAATTCTCCTAAGTGATTCTTTAACGCTGATACGTTCAGTAAAAAGTGTATTATGGCGTGAAGAATCGAATCTTTCAAAAAAAACCCTGAGAGCATCTTCAAGAGAATGAGTATGTAGAAATACCTGTTTCATTTCAGATGTATTCTATTAGAATTAAACGTGATTATGCAACAAGCTGAAAAATAAGGCGCAATTATATTTATAGGAATAGCACTGCTATTTTAGGATTAAACACATTTTGGGGTTAATTACTATAGCCTAATTTTTAAGCAGCCAATTGTTTATTTTTTAAGCAATAATCAAACATCAATCAAATAAGCCCTTTATTATCAACAAGTCTTTATTGGCATATTAGTTGCTCTATTTGATATTTAAGCATTCGTGCTTCTTTGTCTAATGGTTCTGAAAAAGATTCTGGATTCTCGTTTTCACGGGAGTGACAGCATTAAGGAAACACCACAGCGGATGCTGTGAGGTATTAATAAAGACATATTTAATCAGGAGCAGAAAAATGAAAAAAATTGAAGCTGTAGTAAAACCGTTTAAGCTTGATGAAGTGAAAGATGCCCTAAATGAAATTGGCATTCAGGGCATGACTGTTACAGAAGTAAAAGGTTTTGGAAGGCAGAAAGGACATACCGAATTGTATAGGGGTGCTGAATATATCGTCGATTTTATTCCCAAGATAAAAATAGAGATAATTGCATCAGATGCCCTTGCAACTAAAATTATAGAAGTAATAGAAAAGGCTGCCAAGACAGGCAAAATTGGTGACGGCAAAATATTTGTTTATGAGATTAATGAGGTGGTAAGAATTAGAACCGGTGAAAGGGGTGAAGCAGCAGTATAAGACTACAACAAAGGGTTTGTTTAAAAAATAAACAATTCAGATCAAAAAATTTATACTAAATTAGGAGGATATATGACACCAAAAGATGTAATCAAAATGTCACAAGAAAACAATGCGGTTATGGCTAATTTTAAATTTCTCGACTTTCCGGGAATATGGCAGCACTTTTCAGTGCCAATAGCCGAACTGCATGAAGAAATGTTTGAAGAAGGGCTTGGGTTTGATGGTTCCTCTATCAGGGGGTGGCAGGCTATACATACCTCTGACATGTTGATTATCCCAGATCCATCTACTGCTTTTATTGATCCTTTTATTAAGGAGCCAACTATAAGCCTGATTTGCAACATAGTTGACCCTATAACAAAGGAATATTACTCAAGGGATCCGAGATATATAGCGCAGAAGGCTGAAGCATATTTGAAGTCTACCGGAATAGGCGATACCGCATATATGGGACCAGAGGCAGAGTTCTTTATTTTTGATGATATCAGATTTGACCAGAATTCTTACAGCGGCTATTACTTCATTGATTCAAAAGAAGGCATTTGGAATTCAGGCAGGATTGAAACTCCAAATCTTGGATATAAACCGAGACATAAGGAGGGGTATTTCCCCGTTCCTCCCACAGACAGCCTTGTAGATATGAGAATTGAGATGGTAATGGAGATGCAAAAATGCGGTATATATGTGGAGAGGGAACATCATGAGGTTGCAACTGCTGGGCAGGCTGAGATAGATATGAGGTTTGATTCCTTAGTAAGGATAGCCGATAAGCTCATGCTCTTTAAATATATTATCAAGAATGTTGCCAGAAGATACAATAAGACCGTTACCTTTATGCCAAAGCCTTTATTTGGAGATAATGGTTCGGGTATGCATACGCATCAAAGTATCTGGAAGGATGGGAAGCCATTATTTGCAGGGAATAACTATGCAGGGCTTAGTGAATTAGCCCTTTACTATATTGGCGGCGTACTAAAACACGCAAAGGCTCTTGCTGCGATTACCAACCCTACGACAAATTCATACAAGAGGCTTACTCCCGGCTTTGAGGCGCCGGTGAACTTAGCCTATTCTGCAAGAAACCGTTCTGCTGCTGTCAGGATTCCTACTTATTCAGCAAGTCCAAAGGCTAAAAGAGCCGAGATAAGATTTCCAGATCCATCCTGCAATCCCTATCTTGCATTCTCTGCGATGCTGATGGCGGGTCTTGACGGGATTGAAAACAAAATTCATCCCGGAGAACCTTTGGATAAAGATATATACGAGCTTGGACCTGAAGAACTTGCTACCGTTCCGACAATGCCAGGTAGCCTCGAAGAAGCAATAGAACATCTTGAGGAAGACCATGAGTTTCTGTTGAAGGGCAATGTATTTACGGTAGATGCTATTGAGACATGGATTAATTATAAAAGGACAAAGGAAGTAGATGCACTTAGATTAAGACCGCACCCTTACGAGTTTTTCTTATATTATGATATTTAACTCGTAATTCCCTGTAACTTGCTGCGGGGAGGTTCACTCTCTAATGACAGGCTGGATGCCTGTCCTACTGATCATTATTGATAACCCATTGGGTAGGACAGCCATCTCGGCCGTCCTATGTTTGCGAATAAAATCGCTCAATTTAGGTAATGATAGTGTAAAACTGTAATGAAGAAGGATTATTCTAAACAATATAATAGATTGAACGATGCAAAACTAAGGAGAAGGGAAAAATATTGTTCTGCTTTTGACAAAGAAAATCGCTATGGCAATTATATACCTGATATTGAGAGAGCCGAGAGATTGAAGGAGTTTTTATCGTCACTATATGAGATAAATAAGAGGGTTCCAATAATAGTGGAGGGTAGAAAGGATGTAATTGCCTTAAGAAGACTCGGCTTCATAGGTGAAATAATCACAGTTCATGCAGGTAAGGGATTATATGAGTTCTGCCAAAATATTTCAGAAAAGTTTAACAGAGTTGTATTACTGCTTGACTGGGATGAAAATGGAGACATCCTTTACAAAAAACTCTCGACTGAGATGAAGGGATTATGGGAAGAGTTCGCTCCATTCAGAGAAATAATCAAGATCATGTGCCAAAAAGATATCAGGAATATTGAAGATATACCAGCCTTGCTCAATAGACTTTCTGGGAATGAGGTAAAGATTGAAGACCCGGAGTAATATTCAGTAAAATAGAATGTTTTTGTTCATATCCGACCAAAATGAATTTTTTGATGCTATATAATGGTATGAATATTATACGATTTCTGAGGCCAAAGCCACTGGTAACTTGAACGAGGCTGAAGTCGAAGCGAGAGCCTCGACACAGATGTTACGTAACTAACTTGAAGTCTATCAAACTTTGCACATTCTTAAAGGTAGTTCTTTGGCTTAGAAATCGTGTTATATTTATTTACTAAGATTATTTTGGACATCTGTGGGTTGCGTTATAATTGAATATAGATATGAAATGCATCGGTTCAAAAGGTGAAGATATTGCAGCAGATTACCTCAAAAAAAAGGGTTATAGTATTTTATACCGCAACTATAAGACACCTTATGGCGAGGCTGACATTATCATCAAAGATAATGATACGGTAGTTTTTGTTGAGGTAAAAACACGTTCTAATGCATCATTCGGGCAGCCTTTTGAGGCTGTAAATTTCAAAAAACAGGAAAAGCTTAAACGAATAGCCCTTTTCTACTTGAAAAACATCAATCGTCAGATTAAGATAAGATTTGATGTAATAAGCATCAACTCTGAAGACGGCAAGAACAAAATCGAACATATTAAAGAGGCTTTTTAGTTATAATAATCCAGTCAAGGTGAGATATGTATGTATATCTAAACAATAATATCGTTAAGGCATCAGATGCAAAAATATCGGTATTTGACCATGGCTTTTTGTATGGAGACGGAATATTTGAGACCATGAGGGCTTATGATGGTGTGATTTTTATGTTAGACGAACATTTAAGCCGTCTGTATAGATCTGCATCTTTTATAGGTCTTGATATCAAAAGAAGTATTTCAGATATTAAAATAGCCATTTATGAAACTCTCAGGATTAATTCTCTCTCCAATGCATATGTGAGAATAAGCATATCACGAGGTTATGGACCAATCGGCATTGACCCAGACCTCTGCAAAGAAAACACATTTGTGATTATTACGAATGACTTTAAGAGCTATCCTCATTCATATTATTTGGAAGGAATTGATATGATAGTTTCATCTGTCAGGCGAAATTCTGCAGAAGCCTTAAATCCACAAATTAAATCCCTAAATTTTCTCAATAACATACTGGCAAAAATCGAGGCAAAGAAAATGCAAGCGATGGAGGCACTTATGCTAAATATGGAAGGTTTTATTGCAGAAGGCACTATCAGCAACATTTTTTTTGTGAGAGAAGAAGTCCTCTATACTCCGTCACCGAGCTGTGCAATACTTGATGGAATAACAAGGGGTGTGGTCATAAATCTTGCCATAAAGAACGGTATCAGATTAGTAGAAGGGCAGTTTACAGTTGATGAATTATTTAGCGCATCGGAGGTATTTATCACAAATTCCTCAATGGAGCTTATGCCAGTAAAAAGAGTTAACGATACGAAATATTCGGCTGGTAAAATATGCAAGCTTCTGCATAACAAATATAAGAAGGAAGTAGAAGCCTATGTTTTAGAAAAAAAAGAAGAAGCCCCATCTTTATGGAAGTAAGCCTTCATGCTAACGATCTATACAAAGGGATGTGAAAATTAATCTCAACAATGCAGCCAACCGCCGCTTTCTTCTGTTCCAAGTCTTTGCTAAGTTTAGTCCTGAAAAATAGGGCAGCTTGTCTCACAAATATTATTGACAATAAATCAATTTTAAAATAAAATTATTGTAAGGATTTACAATTAAGAGATTTATATCAAACTTTAAGGGAGGAAATTATGTCAAAAACTGAAGACAATCTTAAGGAAGCATTTGCAGGAGAATCTCAGGCTAACAGGAAATACCTTGCTTTTGCTAAAAAGGCAGAAGAAGATGGCTATAAACAGGCTGCAAAGCTCTTCAGGGCTGCTGCTGAGGCTGAAACAATTCACGCACACAATCACTTAAGAGAACTTAACGGCATTAGGAGCACAAAAGATAACCTTGCTGAAGCAATAAGCGGAGAGACCCATGAGTTTCAGAAGATGTATCCGCAAATGATTAAAGATGCTGAAGCCGAAGGCAATAAATCTGCAAAAAGGAGTTTTGTTTTTGCAAATGAGGTGGAAAAGATTCATGCAGGGCTTTATCAGAAAGCTCTGGACAATTTAGGCAACAATCCAGAAGTTGATTACTATATCTGTCAAGTTTGCGGTAACACGGTTGAGAATGAGCCCCCTGATGAATGTCCTGTATGCGGGGCAAAAAAGCAGGCATTCAATAAAATCTCTTAAATAATAACTTTCGCAGGACTTGGGACAAAACTGTTTAACTCGTAATTCCCTGTAGTTTGCTACAGGGTTTCCTTATACTTCCCTCCCCTTGATGGGGGAGGGCGAGGGTGGGGGTGACAAGAAACTATTTTCACCCTCCCCTTTGTCCCCTTCCATCAAGGGAGGGGAGATTTTAGGATACCCCGCAGCTTGCTGCGGGGAGGTTAACTTGCTTAAATTTTCTTTAGGAGGCGAAATGAAGAGGACGGTTTTTTTAATTATGGTTTTATCGCTTATCATCCCGATTGCTGTATTTGCCCAGACAGCAAAAAAAGATACGATGCCGCAACTAAGCAGTCAAACATCAGCATGTATAGGCTGTCATAAAACTTACACGCCTGGCATTGTTGAAGACTGGTTAAAGAGCCTTCATGCAAAGACTACACCCTCAATGGCACTGAAAAAGGATGCTATAGAAAGAAGAGTATCTGCTGAAAAGCTTGACGTCAGCCTCGCAAATGTTGCTGTTGGGTGTTATGAATGCCATAGCCTTAACCCCTCAAGCCATAAGGATAATTTTAACCATATGGGACAAAAGATAAATACCGTTGTTTCTCCTGCTGACTGTGCAACATGCCACCCGGTGGAGACAAAACAATATTCCGG
This sequence comes from Nitrospirota bacterium, assembly GCA_037445375.1. Lineage (GTDB taxonomy): Bacteria > Nitrospirota > Thermodesulfovibrionia > Thermodesulfovibrionales > Dissulfurispiraceae > DYHD01. The sequence continues at coordinate 11,439 of JBBIKS010000013.1, forward strand.
AAGCAAAAAGGCTCATGCAGTTGGCAACCTCTCAAAAAACCCCGTATATCACGGTCTTGTTGAAACTATAATTGGCAATAAAAAAATTGAAAACGGCAAGATTATACAGATGCCTTCATCGGCGTCCACTCAACACGAGACTTGTTATAGTTGCCATGGGACAGATGTAAAAGTTGAAGGCTTAAAAGATGTCGAGACCTCAATGGGAAAAATGAAAGTGCCATCATTAACGAATTGGCCTAATCAGGGCGTCGGTCGTATCAATCCTGATGGTAGCATGGGTTCATGTTCTGCGTGCCATCCGAGGCATAGTTTTTCGATCGAGATTGCACGGAAGCCTTACACCTGCGCTCAGTGTCATTTAGACCCTGATGTGCCAGCTTGGAACGTATATAAAGAGAGCAAGCACGGTAATATATATTTCTCAAAGTATCAAGAATGGGACTTCAACGCTGTGCCATGGAAGGTCGGCAAGGATTTCCAATCCCCGACATGCGCATCATGCCATAATAGCCTTGTAACAACCACTGCAGGTAAAGTCATAGCTGAAAGAACTCACGATTTTGGGGCAAGGTTATGGGTAAGGCTGTTTGGGCTTATATATTCACATCCACAGCCTGTTCATGGTGATACATCAATTATAAAAAACAAGGATGGGCTTCCACTTCCCACTGCATTTACTGGTGAAGTTGCTGTAGCAGGTCTTATAAGCAAAGAGGAGCAATTAAAAAGACAAAATGCTATGCAAGGAGTATGCAAAAGCTGCCATAGCACTCAGTGGACAACAAGCCATTTTGTTAAGCTCGACAATACCATCAAAGAAGTTGATAATATGACCTTATCGGCAACATTGCTTCTTTTGGAGGCATGGAAACATAATCTTGCAGAGGGACTTGCACACGGAAAAAATCCATTTGATGATGCTATTGAACAGATGTGGATCAGGCAATGGCTGTTTTATGGAAACTCTATAAAATATGCTTCTGCTATGACAGGGGCTCCAGATTATGCGACATTTAAGAATGGTTGGTGGAATATGTCCGAAAATCTCCAGAATATGAAAGACTGGATTGAATTTAAGAAAAATGCAAAAGGAAGTGATAAGAAATGAAGGTAGTAGCTTTTTTCGGTAGTCCAAGAATACACGGCAATTCAGAAATGCTTCTAATGGAGGCTTTAAAACCTATCGAAGCAGCAGGGCATGAGATTATATCTTTCAAGCTCAATATCATGAATATTAAGCCCTGCCAGAATTGCGGAGGATGCGATAAAACAGGTAAGTGCGTCATTAATGATGATATGTCTGAGATATTCAAGGCTATTAGGGAGGGGGATAGGTTTATACTTGCCTCCCCCATTTTTTTCTTTGCATTGAGCGCTCAGACAAAAACTATGCTTGACCGCTGTCAGGCTTTCTGGTCAGAAAAATATCTGCTGAAAAAGGTTATACCAGAAGGTCAATATGGCAGGAAGGGGCTTTTGCTGCTGGTCGGCGGCATGAAAAGAGACATCGGGATAAAATGCTCTGAGAATTCAGCAAAGGCTTTCTTCAGGACTATAAGCGTTCCTGTTCATGAGACGCTTGGATACTTGGGGGTAGATGCAAAGGGGGATATCCTTGAACATCCAACAGCCTTAAAGGAAGCTTACAATGCTGGAAAGAAGTTGATAGAAATATAAGATATCTATACCTGCTTATTATTGCTCCATGCATTTTACAATGAATATGCGAGATTGAACAGAAATCCACTTTAAAGTTGCTCTGTATAGCAATTTCTGGTGAACGGGTATTGCCGTGTGATTGCTCCGCTTTGCTCGCAATGACAAGCAAATCTTTCGCAAAGCGTCATTGCGAAGAGATTAAGCTTTGAAGCAATCTTGCTATTTTGAACCTGAATTGCTGTGTTCTACCTTTTTTGATTGAATAGTAAAGCATAAATCAGTTATGATATTAGGCAATTTGTAAGGAGGTTACTCATAATAAAATTACTTCTGCCGGACGGCTCTCCAAAAGAGTTGGAGTCTTCCGACTATTATAAAAGCTTACATTCCCTTAATGCTCTCGCAATAAGGGTTGATGGGAAACTAAAGGATATCGTATCTCCAGATAGCTTACCCCCGCAGTCTTCTGTTCAGGTCATTACCTTCACTTCAATGGAAGGAAAAGAAATCTATTGGCACAGCACTTCTCATATAATGGCTCATGCCGTAAAAGACCTTTTCCCGGATGTTAAAGTTGCTATAGGTCCAGCTATTGAAGATGGCTTTTATTATGACTTTGACAAACCAGAACCTTTTACCCCTGACGATCTCGAAAAGATAGAAAAAAGAATGAAAGAGATTATAAAAAAGAAAAACCGTTTTACGAGCAGAATAATCCAAAAAGATGAAGCAATTACTATGTTTCAGAATGCTGGGGAGATCTATAAGGTTGAGCTGCTCGAAGAAATTGCCGATGATTTTGTTTCTTTATATGATGAGGGTGGATTTACCGATCTTTGCAGGGGACCCCACATTCCTGATACTTCTAAAATCAAGGCTTTCAAATTACTGAGCATAGCAGGGGCATACTGGCGTGGAGACGAAAAGAATAAAATGCTTCAAAGGATATACGGCATATCCTTTGATAATAAAGAGGATCTCGATAAATATCTGATATTTCTGGAAGAGGTCAAAAAGAGGGACCATAGAAAGCTCGGCAGAGAACTGGGTCTCTTCAGCATGAGCGATGATATCGGTTCAGGGCTTATATTATGGCATCCCAATGGTGCAATAATAAGAAGAACAATAGAGGATTTCTGGAGAAATGAACATGTAAAGGCTGATTATAAAATCCTCTATACTCCGCATATAGCAAGGCTTAATCTCTGGCAGAAGAGCGGACATCTTGAGTTTTACAGCGACAACATGTATTCTCCAATGGATATTGACGGGGTTGCATATGAATTAAAGCCTATGAACTGCCCATTTCACATTAATATATATCAAAGTGAGCTTAGGAGTTACCGTGAGCTGCCGATACGATATGCTGAACTTGGAACGGTTTATCGTTATGAAAGATCAGGCGTGCTGCACGGACTCTTTAGGGTAAGGGGATTTACTCAGGACGATGCACATATTTTCTGCAGGGAAGATCAGATAGAGGATGAAATACTCAATATCTTGAATTTCACCCTTTTCATTTTAAGCACATTCGGTTTTGATAAATATGATATCTATCTTTCCACCCGCCCTGAAAAATATGTCGGCTCTCTTCAAAACTGGGATAAATCAACAAATGCCCTTAAAAAGGCGCTTGAATTAAAAAACTTATCATATGAAATAGACCCGGGTGAGGGCGTTTTCTATGGACCAAAAATAGATATAAAAATTAAAGACGCATTAAACCGTTCTTGGCAATGTAGCACAATTCAAGTTGATTTCAATAATCCTGAGAGATTCAATCTCGTCTATAGAGGTTCAGACGGTAAAGAACACAGCCCGATTATGATCCATAGGGCATTGATGGGGTCATTAGAGAGATTTTTTGGAGTGCTGATAGAGCATTATGCTGGTGCATTCCCTGTATGGCTTTCTCCTGTTCAAGTAGTAATAATGACAATTGCCGAAAGACACAGTGAATTCGCATCCGAGGTGTATAAAATACTCAAGGAATCGGATATTAGAGCTGAAATGGACTTGAGAAATGAGAAAATAGGCTATAAAATAAGAGAAGCGACTATCAAAAAGGTTCCATATCTGTTATTAATAGGAGACAAAGAGGTTTCTGAAAATTGCATAACAATAAGGAAAAGAAACGGGGAAAATGTTGGCACATTTCCTCTTCAGGAATTTATAAAAAATATAAAAGAGCAAATAAATAATCGGCTGTAATGTTTTATTAATTTTCAATACTTCACAGTTTTTGCTGTGGGGTTTACCTATGCCCCCTCCCCCCCTTGATTGCTGATGGTGAGAGGAGGCTGTAAGATGCCTCGCCATCTTTGCGGCGGGGAGGTTCATTTTAAATATTGTTAATGCCTTGTCAAAGAAGCTATATGCATTTAAATATCTATAATTTATAATTTTTAAGGGGGTGGAAATATAAGCAAGGATGTCAGGGTAAATCAAATGATACGGGCAAAAGAGGTCAGGCTCATTGATGAAGAAGGCAAGCAGATAGGACTGATTCCAATTCGAGAAGCAATACAGATGGCTAAAGATAGGGGTTATGACCTTGTTGAGGTCGCTCCTAATGCTAAACCTCCTGTCTGCAAGATAGTGGATTATGGCAAATACAAGTATCAATTGAGCAAAAAACATACATCAAAGAGAGCCACTGATGTTAAGGAGATTAAGATAAGGCCTCATATTTCAGAACATGATCTAAGCCTTAAAGCTAAACATATCAGAAGATTTCTTGATGATGGGGATAAGGCAAAGATTATCATGTACTTCAGGGGAAGAGAAATTGTAAGGACCGATATTGGCATGAAAGTATTTGAAAAATTAATAGAACTTATCACCGGAAAATATAATATTGAATTACAACCAAGACTTGAGGGAAACCATATAATCATGGTTGTTGCCCCAAGCAGCAAATAACTCTGAAATTAATAATAGTGGGAGGAAAAATGCCTAAGATAAAAACACATAGAGGCGCCGCAAAAAGATTTAAGGTGACAGGAAGCGGAAAAATAGTAAGGAATAAAGCTTTTAAAAGACATCTGCTTACAAGCAAGTCTTCAAAAAGGACACGGTCTTTAAGGAAAGATGACTTGGTGCATGAAGCTCAGTTTGATAACATCAAAAAACTGCTGCCCTACATGATTTAGTGATAGTTTTTTTAAATCAGATTTAATACGAAGTCGCATTCAAACGCAAACTGCGTTGGCTCCATCGCCAACTTCCTCGACATACGAAATAGTATGCCTACGTAGTTTCGTCATTGCCGCCTTGCATCATTTTGAATGCACCTTCGTATAAGTTGTTACCCAACGCTCAAGCTGATGCTTTAGCAATTAAATGATAAGAATATTATAAGCAATCGCCGTTTTCCCACCATTTTTTTAACCTGAAAAATGCAATTAGATTTTTATGCAGCAGGCATGATTTAGTGTCAGTGTCGGTGTCAGTAAAAAATAGTCTCTGGTACTTATCACTGACACTAAGTTGGTGTTTCAGGACAAAGGTTTTTAGGGTATCCATGCCTGCTTTTTTAGAATTAAACGCATTTTTGGGTTAATGACCCATTGAATTCACAGCATTGCTTGAGCGCTCAAGAAGACTCAGCATATATATTCCCTCCAATAGAGTCTTATGATTCCGTTGTCCTCAGAATGCTCACAATTATATGTCTATCCAAGTACTCTGAGCCGCTTCTTTCTATTCTTATTTCAATACTGCTATACCTTGTAAGCGCCATATCAATGATATTTTTTAACACTTGGGAATCCATGCATTTATATGTTCTGCCTTGTTTTATCTCGGAAAAGTCACTGCCCAAAAACATGGCTTCAATCGTTGCCTCAGTTTCATCCTTTCCCTGAGATATAAGAACTTCCTTCAGTGAACTTATAACTTCTCTCTGTTTCTGTTTCCATGTCTCAACCGGGTCTTTTAAGACTTCGATAGGAGGCGTAAAAAATGGCTTTTCAAGCTCACCAACATAGAATTTAAGCGACTTCTCGACTATATCAAGATCAAAATAATCCTCAAAAACAGATGCATAGAATATGGCGACATCCTCCCCTGCGTTGTCTTTTTCAATAGATAACCATGCGCCCATTACTTTCAAGCCATACCCTGCTCCAAATTCATAACTAACTCGATTTATTGCTTTACTTGCAAGATTACTTAATGATTTAACCACGATCCGCATCAAAATGCTCCTGTTTTGTAGTGTTGAAACTTCTAATTATTATTATAGTATATAAGTTGTGGTGATTCTACAATCAGAGCTATAGCAGAATAAGTCCCTGCGAGCATCTGTACTTCTATTACTAAGGAATACATAAATAAAGCCACCTCACCCCTTGCGGATGAAGGGGCTTTATGAGGCTTTGTTAAGTTAGGTCTTAGTAGCTTAAAAATGCAATTAGCTTGTCATATTACTATCGTAAATATGGAAACAGCCTCTAAGCTACTTAGTCAATATGATATTACGGTTTAATAATGCTTTATGCTATACTATTTCCACCTTTGCATGCGCCCATAGCTCAGATGGATAGAGCGTCGGACTACGAATCCGCAGGTCGGGGGTTCGAATCCTCCTGGGCGCGGTGGTTTAAGCCTTATTTAAAATAGTTTCATGGTGTTTATTAGGGTTTTGAAATTTTTGGCGTCAGTGACTACAAAGTGACCACATTCACTGACGCTACGTCGTGTCTGTTTATAAACTACGGTTTTTCATAAGAAACCGTTATTCCTGCGAAAGCAGGGCTCCATTGTTTTTAAGTCTTTCTGGATGCCAGACTAAAGACTTCTGGCATGACAAAAATTAAAAATATTACTTTATAAACTGACGCTATTCGCCGCCTGATTTAAATGTTGGATTGAGGAAGTAGGGATGGTGATAGAGATAAGATAGCCCAATTGTTGTAAAATAAAAAGAGCCGGTGTGGTGGAACAGGCAGACGCGACGGACTCAAAATCCGTTTCCCCTCGGGGAGTGGGAGTTCGATTCTCCCCACCGGCACCATTACCATTGATATATTATATATGCATGCCTTCACACATCATGCTATTCTGCCATAAATAAAAAAACTTTTAGATCTATCCCTTTGAGAACACATTACTACCTATTTTTTTTAATGAACAGGGGAGCGATTTTAAGGCTTTAGATTTGAGTTAGCATGGCTTCTTTGTTGAAAACAGTCTCTAATTTCTGTTAACCTTTCAGAATGCATCCCATTCTATTTAAGATAGGTCCTCTTGAGATAAGATTTTATGGGCTAATGTATCTGCTTGCGATATTAATGAGTATATATCTTATCGGAAAAGAGGCTGAGAGGAAGGGGATTCCATTATCCAAGGACGAAATAATTAATGTTGTCTTTGTATCTGTTCTTGCAGGTTTGATTGGCGCAAGGGCATATTATGTTATTTTCAACTGGGAATATTATGGACTAAATTGGAAGGAAATTCCTGCTATTTGGCGAGGGGGGCTTGCAAGTCATGGTGGCTTTCTTGCCGGTTTCATTTCTGCCCTCTTGTATTTAAGGCATTATAATGTCCCCATCTTTAAATTCAGCGACACTGTTATTCCTCTTGTTGTATTGAGCGAGGCATTTGTAAGATTCGGAAACTTTATGAATGGTGAGGCTCATGGCGTACCTACAAATCTCCCATTTGGGATAATCTTTCCCCGTGGAAGTCCTGCCGGCGATGAATTCCCTAATATGGCTGTTCACCCTACAATGCTCTATCAGCTTTTTTATAACCTTATAGTTTTTCTTATTGTATGGTTTGGTTTAAGAAAAAAGCAGTTTCAAGATGGCTTTATTGCCGCGATATCCATAATACTTTACTCGATTGGCAGGTTTTTTATAGAAGGTCTAAGGGCCGACAGCCTTTATATCGGGCCGTTAAGAACTGCACAAGTAATGAGTATTATACTAACTGTCATTGCGAGCTATTTTATTTTTTCAAAAAAACTATGGAGTCTTAAAAAATGAGTTTCTATATTCCCAAGGGGTTTCTTTTTTCTACGGCAGAGGCTGCTATAAAAAAGCCGGGCAGAAAGGATTTGGCACTAATATATTCTGATTCGGACTGTGTTATGTCAGGCATGTTCACAACTAATAAGATCAAGGCGGCACCTGTTAAGCTTGATATGAGAAAGATTAAAAAAGGCTATGGCCGCGCTGTCATTATAAATAGCGGCAATGCTAATGCATGCACTGGCAGGCAGGGCATGAAGGACGCTCTTGAAACGACTGCAATAACAGGAAATCTCTTAAAGATAAATCATGATTTAGTATATGTCTGCTCAACCGGAGTAATTGGGATGCCGCTTCCGATGGAGAGAATAAGTTCCAAGATTCCAGATTTGGTCAATGGACTTGGAATTTCTTCAATTGAAGATGCTGCAATGGCTATTATGACTACTGATACCTTTCCCAAAATAGCTGATAGAAAAGTAAGAATCTCAAACAAGGATATTGTAATCTCTGGAATATGCAAGGGCGCAGGGATGATATGTCCGAATATGGCGACTATGCTGTGCTTTATAATGACCGATGCAAATATTGAGAAGCAAGCCCTTGATGCAGCCCTAAAGACAGCCGTTGGCAGGTCATTTAATCGAATAACAATTGACGGTGATATGTCAACTAATGATACGATTTTGATAATGGCTAACGCCCTTTCAGGAAGTCCATTAATAAAGATAGGGTCAAAAGCCTTTCAATCATTCTCCTCAACCCTTACAGAGATTGCCAATGAATTAAGCAGGTTTATCGTTAAGGATGCCGAAGGGGCGAGCAAAATGGTTGAAATTGAGGTAGTAAATGCAAGGAATGAAAAGGAAGCTGAGAAGGCTGCATTTTCAATTGCTAATTCTCTGCTGGTAAAGACCGCAATATACGGCAATGACGCCAATTGGGGACGGTTGATGGCAGCCCTCGGTTATTCGGGTATAAGGGTTAAAGAAGATGAGACGGATATCTATTTAAATAAACTAAAAATAGTGAACAAAGGGCTTGGAACTGGCAAAGATAAAGAGGCAAATGAGAGATTAAAAGATACAGAGATTAGGATACGGATTGATCTTAATATAGGGATGGGTTCGGCAAAGGTATTAACCTGCGATCTTACAGAAGGTTATGTTAAGATAAATGCGGAATATAGAACATAATAAACAATAAGCTAAAGATATTTGCAAATACAAGGGGACAGAATCATGAAAATATTTGATCTTAAGAGTAAGGCTTTAAACTCAGAATTAGGCGAACATATACTCGGCTCTAAGGAGACAGGCAGCCATGCATGTTATCTGATTTATGGGATATTGAAGCCCGGAGAAAAGGACAGACTTATAACACCGGGCAAGGGTCATGAAGAAATCCTGCTTGCAATGACTGGAGATTTAGAAGTAACCGGTTATTATACTGGCAGGCTAATCGAAGGCACCGCTATTCACATAGTTGGCAATGATGAATGTATCCTTGAAAATAAAGGGGGTTCGAACGCTGTTTATATAATATGCGGTGGGCACTCAGAAGGTGGACATCACTGAGCAACAGCTATCACAGGGGCGCATTCAAAATGATAACAAAGGCGGCAATGAGGAAACGACACAGGCATACTGTTTTGTATGTCGAGGAAGTTGACGACGACGCCAGCGCCAACGCAGTATGCGTTTGAATGCGACCTCGTATTAGCAGATAGACAGAGCAAGCAGCTATAGAACACGGCATAATAAAATTGCTATTATGTTTTGATAAACTTAATTTAAAATTAATCCTTTAGTAGGTTATCATAAGGATATGATCTCAAAAATGATAGGAATTCAGTAACAGCGTGTGAGATTATTGCATTTTTATTCATAACGAGGTGGAAGTTTCTGGTCATCCTGCCTTCTTTGATGTTGACAATCAATAAACTGCCATATTTTACCTCTTTCCTTATGACCCATTTTGATACAATAGATACCCCTACACCACTTTCAACAGCTTCTTTTATAGATTCAGTGCTGCCTAGTGTTATGGCTAAGTTGACATCCTTCATTTTAAGGCCGTGAGATGAGAAATATTTTTCGGTTACCTGTCTTGTGCCGGATCCTTCTTCACGGAAAATAAAAGGTTCTTTGGAGAGTTCAGCAAGAGAGACCGTCTTTTTTTTAGCCCACGGATGATTCGGGTGGATAATAATGGAAAGTTCATCTTGGATTATCGGTTCAAGGGTAACTTTATATTTTGACATTTCTCCTTCAACAAGTCCCAGCTCAATAGCACCTGTATTAAGAAGTTCCATGATTTTCCTTGTATTTTCAATATATATATTCATTTTAACCTTGGGGTGGATTTTCTTGAAATCGAATATGATAGTAGGGAGTATATGATTGCCTATAGTTGTACTTGCCCCGATAGTTACATTACCTTTGGTATGTCCTGTTATTTTTCCAATTTCTTTCTCTGCGGCAGAGTATAGGGCAAGAATATACTTTGCATATTTATAAAGGACTTCACCTGAAGGTGAAAGGGTTATAGAATTGCTTGTCCTGTCAAAGAGTTTAGTCTCATAATACTCCTCAAGAGCCTGAATCTGGAGACTCACAGCAGGCTGTGTCAGATGCACAATCTCTGAAGTCTTGGAGAAGCTTTTTGTCTCAGCAACGGTGCAGAAAACCTTTAATTTATGATCTTCCAAACTCATAGTAAATAATAATAACATAAAATTTATTTATAAATCATCAACAGTTAATTTTGACCTAAAATTGAAATGGAGCATTTCTATAAAAATAACCATTTTCGTTGTTTGTAAAATGCGATTCTGTTCTTTTATTAACCATTGGAGTTATAATTCAATAACATCTAAATTGAGCGTTTTTTATTCTGATATGGGACTCCCGTCATACTAAAATTAACTTATCATCTGCCTATAGGACACTGGATGGGTGTTCTGTGTTTGTATTAGAAATAGCTTAATTTAAGTATAAATTCCTTATCCAGAATGATTTAACACGAAAAATGCAATTAGATTTTTACACAGTAGGCATGATTTAGTGTCAGTACAAAGGTTTTTCGTGTATCTTAGATTTAAAAACAATTTTCGGGTTAACTTTTTTGCGAAATCAGTATATATAGGAAATAATAAAATATGAATTCTTATGATGTAGCAATAATCGGTGCTGGACATGCAGGCTGCGAGGCTGCGTGCGCCGCTTCAAAGATGGGTATGAATACCCTTCTTCTAACATTGAACATTGATAATATAGCCCAAATGCCCTGCGCCCCTGCAATTGGCGGGGTGGGCAAAGGGCATTTAGTAAGAGAAATAGACGCATTCGGTGGAGCAATGGGGCATATTACTGATTTAAGCTCTTTACAATACAAAACCTTAAATACGTCTAAAGGATTAGCCGTTCATTCTACCCGTGCACAAGTTGATAAACATCTTTATAAAAAATTGATGCGAATGCACATAGAAAGCCTTCCAAACCTGTTTATCAGACAGGCTCTGATTACGGATTTATTGTTAAAAAATGGGAAGGTTTATGGATTAAGGGATAATTTCGGTTTTATTTTTAATGCGAAAACCATTATAGTTGCGACTGGTACCTTTCTGTCCGGCCTCATTCATATAGGAGATAGAACTCTACAATCCGGAAGGGCAGGTGAGTTTCCTTCTTATGAATTGCCAGAATATTTGAGAGGCATAGGATTCGAAACAGGCAGGTTTAAAACAGGCACAGGACCTCGCTTGAAAGGTTCATCCATTGATTATTCAAAACTTGAGATAAGGCACGGAGACGGAAGGCCGAGGCCTTTTTCATATCAATCAAATAATCTTGACTATAAGGAGTATCCCTGTTATGTAACATATACAAACAATAAAACCCATGAACTGATTCTTAGTAATCTGGATAAATCTGCCCTTTACGGAGGAAGAATCGAGGGAACTCCTGTCAGGTATTGTCCTTCATTGGAAGATAAGGTCGTAAAATTTCGTGATAAATTAAGACATCAGGTTATTTTAGAACCAGAAGGCAAGGATACAGATGAGATATATGTCTCTGGCTTAGGAAACAGTATGCCACCGGAGATTCAAGAGAAAATAATTCGCTCTCCGCAAGGGTTAGAACATGCTGTTATATTAAGGCCGGCGTATGCCATTGAATATGACTATATATTGCCGCACCAATTGAAGCCTACCTTAGAGGCTAAAATTATTGAGGGACTTTTTTTTGCTGGACAGATCAACGGCACAACAGGCTACGAAGAAGCTGCTGCTCAAGGGCTGATTGCAGGAATAAACGCCGCACTAAAGGTGCTTGAAAGACCAGACCTGATAATAGACAGAAGTGAAGGATATATTGGTGTCATGATTGATGACCTAATTACAAAAGGCACTGATGAACCCTATAGAATCTTTACCTCAAGGGCGGAATACCGGCTTTTCTTGAGAGAAGACAATATATATTACCGCTTTTGCGAGATACCGTTTAATCTGGGGCTGATTTCCAAAGAAAGGATGAACGAAATAGAAAAGGAATTAGAATCTGTAAAAAGATTAAAGGAGTTCCTTATAAACACAAAGGTTAAAGATAATGAAAGATCAGAATCTGTTACCCTCGAGATGAAGATAAAAAGAGGGGAATTAAGAGTGTCAGAAATTGAAGGCGTTGGGGATAAATACCCGGCAAATGTCATTAACCATGTTCAGGCAGAAGTCAGATATGATGGCTACATAGAAAGGCAAAAGAAAGAAGTGGCAAGATTTAAAGGGATAGAAAGAATAAAGATAAATACTGATTTTGATTATAATATCTCTGGACTGTCTCTGGAAATCCGGGAAAAATTAAATAAGATCAAGCCAATAAATTTAGGACAGGCATCCCGCATACCGGGCATGACTCCATCAGCACTATCACTTCTTATGTTTTACTTAAAAAGACAAAAAAGCAATGGAGACATGTAGAACGCTTATAAATGCCGAAGGCGGGACTCGAACCCGCATAGGTCTCCCCACACGCCCCTCAAACGTGCGTGTCTACCAGTTCCACCACTTCGGCTATAAAATTTACCTAAGCTAAAATATAACAATAATTGGGCAATGTTTTCAAGTTTTCTATTTAGAGTCTGTTTATAAATGCCAAAATTACCCCCACCCTTGCCCTCCCCCCTCAAGTGGGAGGGTTGGTAAATAAGCCCTCCCCTTGATGGGAGGGGGTGGGGAGGGTGTTGAATAGATAGTTTATAAACAGACTCTATTTGATATCCAAATCCACAATCTTTAGGCACATAAATGGGAATGAAAATCCATCACCAAAATGTCCTGTCAGCCGTTCAGACTGGTCATCAAAAATGGATTTTCGTAGTAAAATAGATAGTTTGATTTACTGTATGATATACTTTGTTTATTAAGAACATAAGGGGCTATAAAAGTAAATGCATATAACTATTATTGGGACTGGATATGTAGGTCTTGTAACTGGTGCATGTTTTTCAGAATTTGGAGTTTTTGTTACATGCGTTGACAAAGATAGAAATAAAATTGAATCCCTCCAAAAAGGCATCGCACCTTTTTATGAACCCGGACTTGAGGACCTCATCAAAAAAAATATCGTCCAGGGGCGGCTTAATTTCACAACAGATATAGTAAGCGGCGTCAGGGACTCTCTCGTCATCTTCATTGCTGTTGGAACGCCTCCGAGGGGAGACGGGTCTGCTGACCTCAAGTATGTTGAAGGTGTAGCAAAAGAGATCGCCTCTTATATAAAGAATTATGCCGTTATTGTTACAAAAAGCACCGTGCCAATTGGGACAGGTGAAAAAATAAAAAAAATTATCTCTGAAAACCTGAAGGAGGAAACTGATTTTGCTATAGTTTCAAACCCTGAATTTCTCAGACAAGGGTCGGCCATTGAAGACTTCATGAGGCCAAACAGGGTTATAATAGGAACAAAAAGCGCTCAAGCTATCGCTATAATGAAAGACCTTTACAGACCTCTTTATTTAATTGAGACACCTTTTTTAATCACAGATATCGAGACTGCGGAATTGATTAAATATGCCTCAAATTCTTTTTTGGCAACAAAAATATCCTTCATTAATGAATTAGCTATATTGTGCGAGAAGGTTGGCGCCGATGTAAATGTTGTAGCCAAAGGAATGGGGCTGGATGGGAGAATAGGGAGTAAATTCCTTCACGCAGGTCCCGGATATGGAGGTTCCTGCCTGCCAAAGGATACTCAGGCGTTATTAAACATAGCAGCAGACCATAATCTAAATCTCGAAATATTATCGGCTGTAATAAGGGCAAATAAGAATCAACTTCAGTGGGTAACTGAAAAGATAAAAAATGCCCTTCAGGATGTTAAAGGTAAAACCATTGCCATTTTAGGACTTTCCTTTAAGCCGAATACAGATGATTTAAGAGGAGCTCCTTCTATACCAATAATAGAAGATCTTTTGAAAAGCGGCTCAATAGTTCGGGCTTATGATCCTGCCGCTATGAACAATGCCAAAGAGATTGTGCCAGATGTAACCTTCTGCAAAGATGCCTATGATGCATGTGAGGGAGCGGATGCTTTGATTATCATAACTGAATGGAATCAATTCAGAAATCTCGATTTGAAAAGGCTGTTCAATTTACTTAAACAGCCTCATTTCTTTGATTTAAGGAATATCTATGACCCGCAGAAAATGACGACATTAAGGTTCAAATATTATTCGATAGGAAGGCATTCTTTATAAACTGACTTGCAAGCCCTTCTTTTTGAGATATTCTTTGACCTCTTTAATATTCAGTATTCTATAGTGAAATACAGACGCTGCAAGTAGTATTTGCGCCCCTCCCTTTACAACTCCATCGTAAAAGTGGTCCAATGTTCCTGCACCACCTGAAGCTATTACAGGCAGCTTGACTGCATCTGATATAGCCCTTGTGAACTCCAGATCATAGCCAGCTTGTGTGCCATCTCCATCCATACTTGTAGGCAGTATCGTTCCAGCGCCTAATTGCTCACATTGCCGCGCCCATTGGACTGCATCCTTCCCTACAGCCTTTGTCCCGCCAGAGACCACAACCTCGAAACCAGAAGGCATCGCTTTATTTCTTTTTCCATCAATAGCGATAGATATTCTTAGAGAACCGAATTGCTTAACAGCATCTTCTATTAACTGAGGATTTTTAACAGCGGCGCTGTTCATTGATATCTTGTCAGCACCAGATTCAAATACAAGCTCAATGTCCTCAAGTGTTGAGATGCCCCCTCCTACTGTTAGCGGGATCTCAATAACCGAGGAGACATTTTTGACCCATTGCAATCTTGTCTTGCGGTTCTCTAATGTTGCTGCAATATCCAGCATGGCTAATTCATCAGCTCCCTCTTTTTGATAGAAGGCTGCATTTTCAACAGGGTCTCCAGCATCTTTTAGGTTAATAAAATTAATCCCTTTTACTACCCTGCCATCTTTCATATCAAGGCACGGCATAATCTTAATAATATTCATTATCTCTCCTTTAAATATTATTGGTATTTTCAAAGCTTAATCAAATACCTGCCCGTCCCAGCGCAGCAGACAGAGAAATCTATTCTATGCATCCCTACGAAGTTCTTTTTGAAAACACCGAGAAATATCTATTTCGTAGGATAGTGTAAAGTGTTTTCTGTAAATTCTATTTAGGGTAGCATCCTCAATGCTTTAACCTAAAAAATGCACTTAGATTTTTATACAGCAGGTATAAATACTCTCATATCCTTTGTATTCAACAGGATTATCTTGATGCAATGCTTTAATGGGTATAATTTATGTAGTATAAAAAAATTCAATCAAGAATTACAGCATTGCATGTTCAAGGTGTTTCAGGACAAAGGTTTTTCGTGTATCCATGCCTGCTCTTTTTAGATTTAAACGCATCTCACAATGAAATAGGGAAGATTATACCCATGAGAAAGAGTTTATCAAAAAAGTCCATTTTTCAATAGCCTTGATAACAGTTTCCTATCTGTTGTTTTTGTCATCTGTCTCTTGACTTTATATACAGCCCTTATAGTTCGTAGATTAGCTGAAAGGCAGAAGAAACTTATCGATCATCCGTCATCATATTGTAGATTGCCCTCTATCACTATTTTTGTCTCCAACACTGTTGATTGTTTTTTCAATCCTTCTGCCTAAAGCATCATATTTAAAAGAAGCGGTTAATATTGGTCAATTGGCATTAAAGCCTTGAATACCAGTCAATTGATTACGGACATTTTCAGCAATTTTTCACGATAAAAGAGAATAGAGGTTTTACCGACTCGACATGCTCCATACAAGACAATTATGTCATCTGTGTGTAGATACTTTTTCAATTTCCTCTATTGAGATTCTTTCAAAAATTGATTCATTTATCATAATATGTAGTTTAAGTATAATTTATATCCAACTTAAGGTAAAGTTAATTTTACTTTAAGCTGGATAATCCTTTTTATAATCAGTCATGTTACAAGCTTAAAATCATCTGTCCTATTGACATGCTCTGTCAAGGGATGGGGGGGGCGCACCTACACAAAATTCAATTGACAAAGTTGGAGATTAAGGACTAAGCGAAAGTCGAGATGATTTATAAATAATGTTTTTGGTAAACAGTTTTTGTCCCAATCACATGATTAATATGGGAGTTTATCAATCCCAGCAGTTCTGATATAAGATGCTCAGGAGCCTTTATTCTGTCTATTGTCGAGCAATTCCATTTTAAGATGCTTTTGTAAAATTTCAGAGAACCCTCAGAAAAAACGAGCGGATTTATCCCATTTCTCAAGCAATTGCTGCAAATTATCGAGCCATCTGAAATATAAAAGCTATGATATCTGTTGCTGCCCGTACGCCTGCCGCACCTTCCGCATGCATCGAGACCCGGCAATAAGCCCGCAATATCAAGAAACTTCAGCTTATAATAAAGTCTGCAAATCCTTTGGTCGGAAATTGCTTCCATCTTTATAAGAGTGTTGAGAAGCAATCTATAATTTTCTTCATTTGGCTCCCTCTCCGGCAGGAAGGTAAGACAAAGTTCGAGCATTTCATATATTTTCATCAGGGATGCAAAATCTTCTCTTAGGGATTGAAAAGGTTTTATGATATCAGACTGAATTAATCGTGGTAAGGGTGTTTCTTCTTTGCCAAAAAATGAGATGTTTGCATGTGTCAAGGGCTCAAGACTGCTGCCAAACTTTGATTTAATCTTTTTAGGACTTTTTGCAAATGCCCTGACTAAACCGTATCTTTTGGTCAGGTATGTAACAATTAGGTCTGCATCAGCAAAGGATGTGGTTTTTAAAACAATAGCTTCGGTTCTTTTTATCATAAAAAAATCGTTACTAAAATATAATGAAATGAGCCTTACATTACATTCCCAAAGTCTTCAGGTTTGAGGTTTTTGAGCCATTCCTCTAGTTCATCCGCCTTTCTCGCCTCTAAAACCTCTTCATCTACAAAGATAGGCACCTGAATTCTGACCGCAATTGCAACTGCATCAGAAGGTCTTGAATCTATGGCTATATCTTCATGTTCATTCTTTGCATATATAACAGCATAATAAGTATTATCAATTATCTGGGTGATGACAACCCTTGAGACCTTAACATTAAGCCTCTCAAATATATTTTTGATAAGGTCGTGCGTGAGCGGACGAGGGGTGACTACCTTGCCTAATGAGAGTGCTATGGAATCTGCCTCAGGCTTACCAATCCATATCGGGAGGGTTGCGGTGCCGTCGACCTGATGCAGAAGGAGGATATACATACCGCTCCTTGGATCGAATAAAAGACCCTCAACCTTCATATGTATCAACATTATTTAAACCCTAACCCTCTTAACATTTGGTCGTTGCTGCGCCAATCCTTTTTAATTTTTACCCATAGCTCCAGAAAAACCTTGCTACCAAGCAGTCTTTCAATTTCAAGCCTTGCTCTGCTTCCAACAGCCTTTAATTTTTCTCCACCCTTACCTATTATAATACCTTTTTGTCCTTCTCTTTCAACATAAATATTTACCCTTATAAATATTACTCCATCCTCTCTCTCGCTCCAGTCAATTATCTCTGTAGCAACAGAATGCGGCACCTCATCTTCTGTAATCTGCATGACTTTTTCTCTTATTATCTCTGATACCATAAATCGTTCTATCTGATCAGTTACAAGTTCATCAGGGTAATATTTAGGTCCCTCGGGCAGATAATTAACTATCGTCTCCAAAAGTATTTCAATGCCATCGCTCTTAAGTGCGGATATCGGGATAATTTCAGTGAATGGATAGATGTCATTATATTTTTCGATTATCGTAAGTAATTGAGGTTTTTTGATTGTATCTACTTTGTTTATTATTAGAAGTATCGGCTTATTCAGATTACTTATTGTATCAATTATAACTTTATCTTCCTTGCCGGGATTTTCTGGTTCGACTAAAAAAAGTATAATATCTACCTCTTTAACAACTTCTTTGGCTTCTCTAACCATTAGTTCGCCGAGCATGTGTTTAGGCTTGTGAATACCCGGAGTATCAAGAAATATTATCTGGGCATTTGTGATTGTTTTTATACCTATAATTCTATTTCTGGTAGTCTGGGGTTTAGGGGTAACGATTGCTATTTTTTCGCCTAATATCTTATTGAGAAGAGTAGATTTGCCGACATTGGGTCTGCCTGTTATAGAAACATATCCTGAGTGAAATTTTTCAGACTTCATAATCATAATTTAGTATTTTACCTTTTTCATTTTATAATCGCAATATTCAGAATTGCCTCATCTTTTGAGATAAATAGTGCTTTTTCTGTATGAGAGTGTTGGCTTATAAGTGTGAGGACGGGGTCGCCCATTAAATGTCACCATGTCAAGAGAAAAAATATCCTTATACAAACTGGCTAACTCCGATGCCTCAGAAAATGCCCAAGACTGATACTTGTTACTGTTCTTCTTATTACCTTTCCCTTTGCTATTGTTTGACGACTTTGCATTTACTTTCGGGCAATGTGCAGCATAATTGCCTGCCTTTGCAAGCCTACTTATTTCTCTAGTCTTCAGCATTATGGTGAGACTGAGAATCTTAGTTTCGGTTACACGGAGGTGCCCTTTATATGATTATCAAACCCAAATAATACACTTTTCAAAAATGATAAAGGAAATGAGAAGTTAAAATGTATAATTTAGGTTTGACCCCCTAAATTTCTAACTTGGTGAAATTCTAATATCCACTGTCATACCGGGCTTGAAATAATCATTATCTTTATCATTAAGCAAAATTTTTACCTGAATGACCTTCATATCGAGATTCTTGGAGGTATTGCCCGGTTTGAACCCCCGTGCTCCCACATAATCCGATATCCTGCAAACTTCACCTTTAAATGTCTTATCAGGATACGCATCTGACCTTATCTCAACCTGATCGCCTATCCTGAACCTGCCGATATCCGTCTCATCAATCTCTGCGTTTATCCAAATCTTTTTCAAATTGGCAATTGCGACGACAGGTAAGTTCATTTCCTTGCTTATAATCTCTCCTTTCTGGAGATATTTTCTGATTACCTTGCCGGAAATGGGTGCAGTTATCACTGTTTTATTTAGAACTTCACGATAATACTCTGCGGAAGCACTTGCTCTTTTAACGGTATCTTCAAGGTATTTAATGGTTTCCTCTTTCGGACCCCTTTCAAGAAGTATCTTTTCTTCTTGCGCCTCTTTAACCTTAGAAACGGCGACCTTCAAGGTTTTTTCTTTTTTGTCTATAATTTCTTGTGTAGTAAAGCCCTCTTTATAGAGGAGTTTATATCTCTGGAGGCTTTCTTCAGCAAATTCCATATCTGCAAGGGCTGATTCCAAAACAGCATTCGCCTTTTTAATCTCTTCGTCTCTTGCGCCTGAGGCTACTTCTCTCAATTTTGATTTTGCTACCTTCAACTCGGCTTCAGCTTCTATAAGACGCGCCAGCAGGTCTCTGTTATCCAGCTTTGCAATCAGATCGCCCTTATTTATATCATCCCCTTCTTCGACTGGGAATTCCGCAATCCTACCGTCGAGTTCACTTCCAACTTCTGCTTTGTAGTTATCCATAATCTCCACCTTACCTTCGGCGGCGACATAGCGATTCTGCATACCCTCAGCATTTTCTTTTTTGGTTTCTTTATTGAACAGCAGCATTGCAAAAACGGCGATTACGAATAGAATCAATATCAATACAATGATTTTTTTCTTCATACCTTTATCCTACCATCCTCGAAATAGATTATCCTGTCAGCCATCGCCTCTGCTTTTGGGTCATGACTGACTATCGCGACAGCCTTCCCATATTCAACTGCATTTTTTCTTAAAATCACAAGTATTTCCTTGCCTGTCCGCGAGTCGAGATTAGCGGTAGGTTCATCTGCAAGGATTATACGGGGAGCGCCAGCAAGGGCTCTCGCAATGGCAACCCTCTGCTTCTCCCCTCCGCTCATATCATGGGGGAGGAAATTAGCCCTCTTTGCAAGTTCAACCTTTTCAATAAGGTTTAATGATTCCTGTTTTATAGTATCTTTCTGAAAGCCCTTCAGCCTTAAAAGCAGCTCAATATTTTCCCTTGCCGTCAGGGAAGGAAACAGATTAAAGGATTGAAATACGAAACCGAAATATTTCTTTCTTATATCAGGGAGTTCTTTTTCGCCCATATTACTCACTATTTGATCGTCTATTCTTATCTCCCCCGATGTAGGCTTTAAAATACAGCCCATTATTGACAAAAGGGTTGTCTTGCCGGAACCAGAAGGTCCCATAATCAACAATACCTCTCCGGGATGCATGATGAGAGAGACGGAATCGACTGCGAGCACATCTATCCTTCCCTCACGATATCTCTTGCTTATGTCTGTCAGTTCAAGGCAGTTATCCACTTCTAAGTCCTGAAAACCATAACGGGGTCGAGGTTTTTAATCTTCATAATAGAAAAATACGCCGAACCCAAGCATGTCAGCAGTATAACGAAAAAAAGTGAAATAATAATCAATAAACTCATATGCATTGGCACTCCTGCCCTTTCAATGCCTTCTCTTAAGAGAAAAATCAAGACCACCCCAGTTAAATACCCAGTAGTTGCATTTATTCCAGCCTGCCACAAAATTACCTTGTAAACATCCTCATTTTTAGCGCCCAGAGCCTTCAAAGTGCCAAACTCCTTTAAGTGTTGCATTGTGTTTGCGTAAATAGTTTGCCCCACAATTGACCCGCCAATTATCAAGCCCAGTATTGCGGTAAGGAAGAAACCCATTCCTATGCCGGTCTGTATAGTCCAGTATTTTATGGTTTTAAGCATAAACCCGTTTTTTGTAAAGATGTCATTATCCTTCATGGAGTTTCTGAGTTCACTAATCACCATATCTGCGTTTTTCCCGCCTTTCAACTTTGCCAGAATAAATGATGTTTCAGTGGACTCCAAGAAACCTGCCGATAAATTCTGCGCCTGCTCATAAGACATAAAAATAATGGGTGAAGTTGTGAAGCTCTTTATGCCGTCTGAAAGCCCGATGAGCTTGAACCTCTTTTTGTTCAACTCCCAGACTGAACCGGTGATCAGGGTGCCGAGTCTCTGTTCGGATGATTTGTCAATTATCATATATCTACCGCCTTTTACATCCGAAGGCTTTCCGGATATCATTGACCATGGAGCACCTACGCCGGTATCAGGATTGAATCCTATTATCTGCACTTGTTCCTGTCCGCCGCCTTCGAGCTTGAGGAACCCCCATGTCATTATCAGCCTATCCGCCCACAATATATCTGGAATAGCCCTTACTTTATTTATCTTGTCTTCGGGCATCGGATTGGCAAAATCAAAGTTTTGGATATTTTTTGAGGTTATCCAAATATCAGCATCGGAGTTTTTTATAATAGATGTGGCATTACCCATCATGCCAAGATAGATACCTACTTGTGTAAGCACAAGTATGGTTGAAAAGGCTATCCCGATAATCGTTATGAGAAGCCTGACCTTTTCAAAAAGGAGTGATTTACATGCAAGCCATAACATTAATGCTTTGCCCTGAGACATCCAAAAACAGATTAAAACTCTCTGCAAGGATTTGCTTCACCCTTAGATAGGCTTGGGACGACAAAAAACAATTTATAAACAGACACTAATGCGATGCTGTGCAGTGCCCGCAGGGTATATGTTCGAGTATTTGGTTCTCCCGAAGCGAAGCGCGGTGAGAATAAGTAATTATCATATCGAACAGTATTGGCGCTGTTTCTGTTTTAGTCAAGCAAATTCTTTATCAGGCAGCCTTTCTCTGATGTTCAAATGTTTGACGAGATATCTTCTTTACAGAGGTTTCTTCAAGAATGAGCCTTGCTCCAGGTGAGGATTTGATAGTTATACGATCTTCGGTAGGGCTGGATACTGTTTTCAGATATTTAAGATATTCTATGAAAACATCGGAGTCTATTAATCCTGTATCATACTTGAAGCCTTTGAAATCCTTCAAAAAAGTATAACCGTCGCCTCCCTGTCCCGCTATGTATGAAAGCGTAGCAAGTGTATAGGTCTTTTGCATATCTATGTCAACGTATGTTCCTTCGGGTTGTTTAACTTTTATCTCCTTGATTCTTGAGCCTTTGAGAGATGATTTGTTTACAACATAAGTCATGCCGGAAACATAAGGGAAGAGAGGATTAGAGGCATTATGAACTATCTGAAAATCAACGCCATCTTCGAGGACATTTTTTATCTCTGCTCCAGAAAGTTCTATCGAAAATAATGTATTGTTAAACGGCAGAACTTCCATTACCTTCCCGACTGAAATACCCCCTGCATAAATATCGCTTCTTGCCCCTCCACGATTCAAAAGAGCTATTTGAGCGCCTGTTTTCCATATCATGCCGTCAGTAATAATTGGTCCCAATCCTGAATTCAGCCCACTTATCAGGTCGTCTTTGGCTTCTGCAATGATGGTCTTCATTAGTATATCCAATTGTTCCTTATATGGCTGGAGCATCTTTTTAGCAAATGGGTCTTCTTCATATACACCTGCAACTTTTGAATCGGAAATAACCTGAAGGATTCTTTTATATGTATCGCTACCGTAAGGAACCACTTTTTTGTCCTGAATGAAGGTTTCCCCCATAATCAGAGTAGGCTGTCCAGAGTATCCTTTTATGTGTCCTTGTTCATCAAAATCAACGGTCAGTAAGCCGATAGTCCCGCCCCAACGCCATGCCTGAACAATCAGGACATCGATGCCTTCGGGGCTTTTGATCACTGTAGGATATTCTGCCTGAGTATTGATTCCTAAAGAACCGAAAGCAGTTTTGTCTCCTAAAAGTGTATGAGAATGCCCTCCTACTATTACATCAATTCCGGATACACTTTGAGCCAACTTTTTATCTTCCTCATAGCCGATGTGTGAGACGACTATAATCTTGTTTATTCCCATGGCAGTCAGTTCATTTACTGTCTTGAGGAGGCTTTTTGTAACATCATTGAATTTTATATTGGGTCCTGGATTTGATATCTGGGCAGTATTTTCAGTTGTAATTCCTATTATTGCTACTTTCTCACCATCAAAGTTCTTTATCAGGTAAGGCTTTACTTTTTCGGCTATTGCTGGGATGCCGGCAAAGTCTATATTCGCTGAAATAAAAGGTAATCGTGCGCTATTAACTATTTTGCTTGTCATATCTGGTCCTTTATCGAACTCATGGTTGCCGAAGGTCATAGCATCAATCCCTAGAAGGTTAAGAAACTCAATGTCTGCGTCGCCATTGAAAAGTGTAAAGTAAAGCGTGCCCTGAACGGCATCCCCTGCATGTAAAAGAACGAAATTGTTTGATTCATTCCTCATCTTATCCATCGCCGTTTTCAGTCTTGTAAATCCACCTAAATATACCTTTGTATCAACTCCTTCAAATTTCATCCATTCTGCATCTCTATCGGCTTCGAGATGAGAGTGAGTGTCATTGAGATGGGCAATGGTAATAGTAATCGGTTGCTGAGAGTATTGATTATGAGCGCATGAAATGAGAAGTGCAAAAAGACAATACAATAAAAGGAAGATTTGCGAATTTCTATATATTTTTTTCATAAGATTGATGGTTATTGTAACATTTTCGATTTTTGAAAAAAGTCTAAAAATTAAGAATGCCACATAATTTTTAATCCCTGTGGTAAGATCGCTTTCAATCAAATATTGCTCAATTCAGTTATAATAAAATAATTTAACATATTCTGCAATGAATAAAAATATCCCAAGATTCAGGGTTAAAACATGACCAATCAAATGAAGCAAAAAAAAGACCTTACAATATCCAAAAAAGTCAGGCTGTTTGGTGTTTTGCTCTCTATTTTTATTATTATTCCGGTTTTTTTGTTTTTTTTGGTTCAGTCTCCGGTTATAGTCAATAAGCTTTCTTTAATCTTCAGAGAACAAATCGGTTTCGATATCAGTGTCGGCGGCATTTCACTCTCTCCAGATCTCAAAGGAGAAATAAGGGAATTGCATGTTGCTCAATCAGATGATAAGAATACAGTCTTTTTTATCTCTCATGCCAACATCGAGGGGGGGATAAATAAATCCTTGCAAGGTGAAATAAAGAGAGCCGTCTTGAAAGAACCAAGACTCTCTATTGCTGCTAAAGGGGATAAAAAAATAGACCAGTCCTTTTTGAACAAACTGCCCCCCATAGAATTCCTTGATATAACAAAAGGTGAAGTTCAATTTCTGCTGGAATCTGAAGGGCAGTCAATCAAACTAACTGATATTAGCTTGACTCTTCAGGATTTCTCGCCGCAAAAAGGGGGGAAGCTGCATATCAAATGTCAGATAAAGATGAAATCAAAAAATAGCGCTAATGAAGAAGAAATCGGGCATGGAGAGGGGAATTTCCATTTCACAAGACTTGAACCAACACCTATCGGAAAAGGCGGTATTAAATTACATATTGCTAACATGGATTTGGGGTCGGTAAATCTTCAAAATTTTGTTTTAAATATGTCATTAGAGATGAAAACAGATGAGGCGATAGTGCGTTCGCTCTCGCCTGTTACAGGTTCTGCTAAATATAAAAGAGAAGATAAGGATATAGTTTTTAGGGATATACAATTAATGCCTTTTGCTGACTATAATATCAAGACACGGCAGTTTAACGGCGGCATTAAAAGTATTAATATGGACTCTTTGGGCTTTTTTGATATAGCTCTTAAAACCATCATTAAGCAAGATTATCCATGGACAGCTTCATTAAAATCTTCATCCGTTAATTTTGAAAAGGCATCCGAGATATTAAAGGCATTTTTACCAATGCAATACAATAAATGGTCATTTCAGGGAAGCGGCGAGATCGAAGCCTCAATGGCAGGTGATTATAAGAATAATAACCTCTCAGGAACTGGCAAGATGATGCTTCAATTTAAAGAGGGAGGGTTCAGCTCACCTGATGGCAACAAGGCAGCTCAAGGTTTTGCGGGCAAGATTATACTTGATATTCAAATACCTACATCAGCCAAAAAAGGTCAATTTGATATTTCTTCTGAGACCAGCATAGGCGAATTTTTGTGGGATAACTATTATAAAGACTTCAACGGCAAAAAAATGGCAATCAAAGGAAGCGGGAATCTTCATGACAACTCTTTTAAGTCGATTGATTTGTTTGGCAGCTTAGATTTAGCGGAGGCAGGTAAGTATTCATATTCAGCTTCCATGAATGACTCCGATTGGATTTTCCGTATTAACAGTGAAGATATTTATCTTAATGATTTTTTTGCCATTTTTATTCATGATTATTTAACCCAAAATATCCCTTCCCTCTCGGATTTTCAAGTAAGTGGTGCCTCACGGATTGAGATGGATCTTTTTGGCAAAGGGAAGGAATTTGTTGTAAGAGGAATGCTAAATATAAAAGAAGGACATGTGGGCATTCCAAACAATTTGTTAGTCTCCGCAGATTTAGCTCTCCCATTTGACCTTTTTTACCCGCCATCGTATTCCTCTGCAGTCCTTCCAGAGGATAAAAGGGTTGGCAATCTTTATATTAAAAAGATTAAGGCAGCATCCTTCAAAATTGAGGAACTTAATTTGCCCCTTTTTCTTTCTAAAAATAACTTATGGATGCCTGAAGAGATAGACATACCATTTTCAGGCACAACACTCAAGCTCACTCACCTGAAAGGTGAAAATCTGCTCTCAGCAGACCGTTTTTTTAGTCTTGGGATAGTCGTTAAAGACTTAGAAATTGGGCATCACATAGAAAAGGCTGTTGGTGATAATATTCCTGCAAAATTTCATGCAGAGTTATCCGAGATAATATATAAAAATGGGGAGTTAAATACTAAAGGAAAGGCAAGTCTCGAAATTTTCGGGGGCAGGGCTGATATTGACAATATTCACGGTCGAAAGCTATTTTCTTCTTCTCGGGTTATCGGCGGCAACATAAACTTTGAGAACATAAACCTGCATGAGTTGACGGACTACATTAGATTAGGCAAAATGTCAGGCATTGTCAAGGCTTCCTTAAATGGTTTTGAGATGGAGTACGGGCAGCCTTCCCGGTTTGTTTTGGATATTGACTCGGTCAAGACTAAATGGGTAAGCCAAACTATAAGCGTGGATGCCATTGATAATATTTCAATAATGGGTTCAGGGGCAGGGATGGGGGAGATGCTTAGAAGCGGGTTAATGAGGTTTTTCAAACATTACAAATATAGCCGCATCGGTATTATATGCATACTTGAAAATGATGTCTTCACCTTAAGGGGAAAGATTCAAGAAGGGGGCAGGGAATACCTTATTCGGAAGGGTTTTCTACGCGGTATAGATGTTATTAACCAGAACCCACAAAATAATATCAGCTTCAGAGACATGAAGGGAAGGATAAACAGGGTGTTTGAGAAGAGACAGGCAAGTTAGAATTTTAATAATTCCTGACCATTATCAGCTTTCTCGGCTACTTTTTTATTTGCTCTGCTGCCAGCCTGCAAAAGAAATAATTCACTAGCATTGCTTTTTTTGCTGAGACTGCTGCTCTTCCATCGGGCTGAGCCGGGCTTACATTTTTCGCACCTATACATCCCGTTGCCGATATATCTAATTTCTCCCTTAATAGCCCTGCTGCAAACGAAGCAGATTGTTTGAACCCTTAGAAATGTTATGTGCATAAATTTATTTTTCCGAATAAAATGAAACCCTCGTTTAGCCCAACTCGTTAAGTTCCCTTCCTCATTTTATCAAAAATCAGCCAAATTATGTTTATTTTATTTCATAATTATTTAAAGAGAAAGACTGAGAAGATGTAAGTTAAAATGCATTATAGGTCTGTCACTGACTACAATTTGCTGAATTTTAATCTTGTTCTTGCTTTATCAAGGATTTTCTTATCCGGATCGTATTAGCGTGGGCTTCGAGTCCTTCTGCATCTGCGAGGGTTTCTACTATATCGGCTATTTTGATAAACCCTTTGCGGTCAAATTGCAGGATGCTCGTTCTTTTGATAAAATCATACACCCCAAGCGGTGAAGAAAATCTTGCCGTTCCGCAGGTAGGCAGAGTATGATTTGGGCCTGCCGAATAATCGCCAAGAGGCTCAGGAGTCCAATGACCTAAAAATACAGCGCCTGCATTTTTAATAAATTTTAAATCCTCATCTGGTTTTTCCGTAATAATCTCAAGATGCTCAGGCGATATTTCATTGGCTATATCTATTGCCTCCATAATATTGTTTGTTCTGATAATCGCCCCGAGTCGTCTCAATGATTTCTGCGCTATATGTTTTCTTTTGAGTATTTTTATCTGTGATTTTAATTCAGTGACTACCTTCATCAGAACTTTATCGGAGTCGGTTATAAGTATGCTCGATGCCATTTCATCGTGTTCTGCCTGCCCCAGCATATCTGCTGCAATGATGGCAGGATTGGCGCTCTCATCAGCTATGATGGTTATCTCGCTCGGTCCTGCAATCATGTCAATATCAACTACTCCAAAAACCATCTTCTTTGCCGTAGCAACATAGATATTGCCGGGACCGACTATTTTATCCACCTTTTTTATGGTCTCTGTTCCATAAGCCATAGCGCCCACAGCCTGAGCGCCTCCAATCCTGAAGACCTCTTTTATCCCAAGCATTTCAATTGCTGCCATCACAGACGGATCAACCCACCCCAGCGGAGATGGAACACAAACAACTATCTCTGCAACGCCTGCAACTTGAGCAGGAATAACATTCATCAGAACGGTAGAGGGATAAGACGCCTTGCCTCCGGGGATATAAATACCTACCCTCTGCAAGGGTCTGATTATTTGTCCCAAGATTGTGCCGCTATTATTAATGGACCATGAATTTTCCCTTTGTCTTTCGTGAAATTCCTTTATTCTTGATGCTGAGATCTTTAAAGCATTTATAACCTTAATATCAGCTTTTTGAGCATACGATTTTATTTCTTCTGATCCAATTCTTAATGATAAATCATGTTTATCATAAAGCGAGGTATATTTCTTAACTGCTCTGTCTCCATTTTTTCTTACTTTAGATAGAATTTGCTCTACGGAATTCCCAACATTTTGAGAAAAACCTTCCGCCCTTTTTCTTAGAAGCATTAAAAACTTTTCCAATTCTATATTGTTCCTGATTATTCGCATAGCAGGTGATTATATCATGCAGGGGTATTCTAAAACTATATAGAGTCTGTTTATAAACTATAAAATCCCCCTCATCCTTGCCCTCTTCCGCAAGGGGAAAGGGTTGTTAAATAAGCCCCTCCCTTGACGTGAGGGTGTTGAATAGATAGTTTATAAACAGACTCTATATAGTGCCTTGTTAGTATTATTGCGGTTATTTCCATGATAAGTTTTATCTTTTTGCATTTTACGAGTTGATAAATTTTTCTACTTGCGATATTATTAAAAAATAAGAACCATTTGGAGGTTATTCATGATTACAAGAGAGAGAGTGCTTGAGGTATTGAATAAAGTCAGATTCGGACTTAAGGCAGAGGGCGGAGACATTGATCTCGTTGATATAAAGGGGGATATTGTCTATGTTAAGTTAAAGGGGGCTTGCGGGTCATGCCCTATGTCAACCATTACTATGAAAAGCTGGGTTGAGGCTACTCTTAAAAAAGATATACCTGAGATAAAATCTGTTCAAGCCGTATGACCATTTTATGGCGACATAATCTTCAACAAGAAGGCAGAAGTAAGGATTTGGGCTTTGTAAGAGGGCTTTTTTCGATTTCTGCCTTCTTTGTTTTATTGATCTTATTTGTTCTTTCTGCCAGCCTTAACGTCTTCGCTGATGGCATTAAGGAGGTCAGGGGAATTAGTAAACAGGTCACCCCTGAGTCATTAAAGGTTATTGTTGATCTTTCAGCGCCTGTGCAATATACCAAAGGCAGGCTATCCAACCCTGAAAGACTGTTTATTGATATCAAAAATGCAAAGATATCAAAAGGAGCAAAAAACGACTTTTCAGATGCAGATGCTATCCTAAAGGGCATAAGACTTGCGCAATTCAATATGGATACGGTGAGAATTGTACTTGATTTACAGGAAAGTAATTATAATTTTGATATAAATACCCATAATGCCCCTGCAAGGCTTGTTATTGATATATACTCGAATCAGAGAAGTATTAATAACCCAATACAACAGCTTGAAGAAATCCCCGTAAAAAGAAGGATTGTCCTTGACTCAGGACATGGAGGGCATGACCCGGGGGCGGTAGGATATAATGGGTTGTATGAAAAGGATGTTGTGCTTGATATAGCCCTTAAGATTAGGGATATTATGAAAAGGGAACATCCTGCATATGAAATAATTCTTACAAGGGATTCTGATGTCTTTATCCCTCTTCATAAGAGGGCTGAAATTGCAAACAGGTTAAACGCAGATATGTTTATCTCGATTCATGCAAATGCTTCATACAATAGAATGGCTCAGGGGATAGAGACTTATATTCTTAATTGGACTGATGATGAGGAAGCTATGAGGGTAGCCGCAAGAGAAAATGCGATATCCCTCAAGGAGATGAAACGGCTTCGGGATGAATTGAGCATTATTCTGGCTTCATTAGAAAGCGAGAGCAAGAGGGACGAGTCTATTAAGGTTGCTGGTTTTATACAGAGGTCTTTAGTTTCAGGAGTGCCCTCTGATTATTCGGCAGAGTATGACCGCGGTATTAAGCAGGCATTATTTTATGTTCTGGTAGGGGCAAAGATGCCATCAGCCCTTCTGGAGGTAGGCTTCATAAGCAATCCCTTTGAGGAAAAGATGCTCGGAAATGAGACTTATAGATTAAATATAGCTAACTCAATAGTTTCCGGGATTTTAAAATATTTTTCAGACATCCCCGTTAAGCGGCTGATAGCTGAGGAAACAGTGCCGCACAAACAGAAGAATAAAACAATACCTGTTAAATATTCTAAATTTAAGAAATAAATTTTGCCAAAATTGAGCGATTCTTTAAGGTGAATTTCTCTAGTGACAGGCGGGATGCCTGTCCTACTGATCATTATTAATCACCCATTGCGCAGGACGGCCGTCTCGGCTGTCCTATGTTTGCGAATAAAATAGCTCAATTTAGGTTTTGGTTATATCTCATTTTGTGTGGGTAGTTACTTCCCCTCAAGGGAGAGGGACTTTACCCACTCAATGTGAGAAAGAGCCTAAATTTTATGCTCTCATTTTAATCTCACACATCATTTCATGTAATCAAAAGTCTCTTATAAAGTCATCGTGCGTTGTTATTAATGTCTGTTTATAAACTCTATCACCATATATTACAATAGATTACATCGTTTTATGATTAAAATCAAAAAGCAGCATAAGCTATGGCGGCTATGGAGAAAATAAATATTTAATGAATTAAAGCTGATGTGGAGATAGTGGACAGCAATACTGGTGATGCACAGTTATACGAAGGGGTATTGGATAGGATAAAGCGTTATTATGGCATAACGCCTTGTGATTTAGTAACAGACGGTGGATATAAATCATTGAAGAATCAGGACAAAGCGAAAGAAAAATAGGTAATCAATATCGTATCCAATAAGTATAGTGGGCAGCCTGAGAAACATCGTAACGAGCGGGAGTATAGAGAGCCGACTTAAAAAATGGAGGAGCGGTATAGAAGCTGCTATATCGAATATTGAAAGGGGATCCAGCCTGTTTCGTTGCGAGTGGAAGGGTAGGAACGTTTTGACGCAAAGGTGTTATGGAGTGTTATAGCATACAACATAAGGGTGATAACTGGTATTTTGGTTGCAAAGCTGACACTACAGCCTCAGTAGAGCAAGCAAGAAAGCAAAGACAGGCAAAAAATGGAAGATTACGGGGAAATTGCTTCCAAAAAGAGGCTATCTGCCTGGCAAAATTATATAAAAGTATTTACTTTCAACAATTCATCATGAACCTTTATGTTTTACTCCATGTGTAGGCTTTTTTGATTTTATAAAATGAAATGCC
This sequence comes from Nitrospirota bacterium, assembly GCA_037445375.1. Taxonomy (GTDB): domain Bacteria; phylum Nitrospirota; class Thermodesulfovibrionia; order Thermodesulfovibrionales; family Dissulfurispiraceae; genus DYHD01. Next base: position 42,540 of record JBBIKS010000013.1, read on the forward strand.
ATAAGTAATTAATGCCGCAAGAAATAATACAGGTATTGCCAGCTCTGCCATCTCTTCAAAAAAGGATTTTTCTAATTGCATTTTTATCGTGTCTTCAAAACCTATAAATGTAAGAATGGTTAGAGACCTGTCTATAACCATCGCAAAGACAATAAATATTAAGCCGTTTATTGCCAAAATTGACCAGATTTCATGATTTCGTAGCCCGTTGATTAGTTTTGATAAATTTCGCCATGCAAAGGTAATTAAAACAAAAAGAATGCTAAGAACAACTATACCACCCAATATTTTTGCAGTTACTGATATATCGGGGGAAAAATAGAATTTTGTTCTTGTCATGCTTATTTCTGTGAATTTAACCTGAAAGTCAAGCTCTCTCAGTGCGAGCATTGTCAACAGAAAGCTCGCACTCAAGCCGCAGCCCCATATTTTCAATATTTTATAAACAATGCAGACAATTGCGCCGATAAAATATACAATAACCTGCAGCGTCTCTACTGGACCATCCTCATCAAATATTTCCGCTGCTAAATCTTTCGGCAGATATAAAAATATGACACCTCCCACAAGAACAGCCAGCGACACAATGAGAAAGATTTTAGATATATTTCTTAGGATTTCAAGAAAACACATTAACTAAATGTCACCCATGACAAGTATTTTGCAACATTTACCTTTAATATAGCAAACGAAGAAAATTTGAATAAAAGTTCGATATAATAGTAAATTTAAATATACCTTAAATCATTAATGTCCAAAATAATATTCATACAATTGCATAGCATCAAAAAATTTATTTTGGGCAGATATGATTATCAGTCTAAAATTACAAAATATATATGACAAATATTGCAAAAATTGCTTCACAATCCGTAAAGGCGGTAATGTTTTTCAAACTCAGGACCTTTTTTTGTCTGATAAGCATTGCCCTTGGGATATCAGCAATTACAACTATCGTAGCCGCTGTTGAGGGAGCTTATAAAAAGGCATTTGAGATTGTAGAAAGATTTGGGCCTGACTCCCTCCTTGTTTTCAGTGGAGGCGAAGAAGCAAGGGCTTTAGGGCTCAGGGCTAAGACCATAACTTTGGATGAAGTAACCGCCGTTAGAGAAACATTCAGCCGTGCATACCTTGTTGTCCCAATGACCTCTGTAAGGAATACGAGCATATCATATAAAGAGCGGAAATATCAGACCCTTGTTGTAGGTTCAACGAGCGACTATAGTCGTGCATGGTCATGGGCTGTGGTGCAGGGATCAGATTTTACAAACGAAGATGTCAAGGGAATAAGAAATGTAGGTCTTATCGGGCAATATTTGATGAAAGAGTTATTTGGTAATGAAGACCCAGTCGGCAAATATGTATTTGTAAAGGGAATACCGGTTCAGATAGTAGGAGTTCTTTCCGATAGGGGAACATCTCCAACCGGTGAAAACCTTGATGACAGAATCGTAATGCCGCTTACTACTGTAATGAGAAAGATACAAAATGAGACAAAATATGTTTCGGCATTCAGGGCAAGGTTTATCGATCAGGAAAATCTCTATAACCATGCCGATGAATTAAGGACATTTTTAAGATTAAGGCATAATCTGCCCGTAACCGACCCTGATGATTTCAGAATTATCACACCTAAAGAGATAGTCAAGTTCCTAGTTGCTCTTACAGGCTCACTCGTGATCTTCCTTGGCATAACGGGCATTATGTCACTAATTGTGGCTGGTTTTGTGCTTACAAACCTTTTTCTGCTTTCCGTAAAAGAGCGCACATCCGAGATAGGCATAAGAAGGGCAACAGGGGCAAAAAAGCGAGACATTCTGCTTCAATTTTTAGGTGAAGCTGTAATAATAACAACTATTGGTGGAGTGGCTGGATTTCTGCTTTCATTGTTGTCTGCACAGCTTCTCACATATATTGCCCAGTTTCCGATTCATTTCTCATGGAAGGCATTCGCAGTCGGATTCATTCTTTCATGGCTTGTCGGTATTATATTCGGCCTTCAGCCCGCCCGTAGGGCAGCTAATCTCAATCCTATAGAGGCTATAAAAGGATGAGAAGAATTATTCTTAATATGAAAATAGCCTTCAGGTCGCTTGGCAGCTTTAAGTTAAGAACCGCCCTTGCCATGCTCGGCGCCTTTCTGGGAACTTTCTCTTTAATCGTAGTTTCTAATCTTTCAGAATCTCTTTCCAAAAAAACCGAAATCGAGATATCAAAACTCGGTGAGAATTTATTGATAGTTAGAAGCGGGATTGTCAGAAGATTTGGAACAGGAACAAACCTGATAGGTGAGGCTACAAATCTCACCATTGGTGATGCCGAGGCAATAAGGCAGAATTCTCTTTTTATAGAGGATGTAGCGCCGTCTGCCAATAAGATATTTCCAGTCAGATATGGAAATACAACCCTCAGTTCAGTTCTTATAATGGGTGTTACCCCGCGCTACACTGATGTCAGAAATTTCAGGGTTCAGGCAGGAAGTTTTTTTAATGAAGATGACAATGACAATCTCTCAAAGGTTGCTGTTATCGGTACGAAGGTCGCTGAGAGGCTTTTTGGCAATGAAAATCCATTAGGCAAAAATATCCTTATATATAGAGTGCCCTGCCAGATTATAGGTGTTTTAGAGGAAAAGGGCGTAGATATATCGGGGTTTGATCAGGACAATCAGATATTCGTCCCGCTTAATACCTATCTGAGGGCTTTTGTAAATAAAACATTTATAAACAATATATCTGTAAAGATTATTGATGATAAATCAACATCTTCTGCAAAGGCTGAGATCACAAATATTTTAAGGAACAGGCATAAAATAACAGGTGCAAAGAAGGATGACTTTACGGTAATTGACCTAAAGGACGTTGTAGCATTAAGCACTCAAGCAATGGACATGATAAGAATATTGGGAAGGGTGGCTGCGCTCATATCCTTTATTATAGGCGGACTCGGCATACTCTCGATAATGGTGCTTATTGTGAATGAAAGAAGGATAGAAATAGGTATAAGAAGGACTATCGGGGCAAGGAAGAGGGATATAATGCTTCAATTTCTCATGGAATCTTCTGTTATATCGTTGTGCGGCGGGACAGCAGGTCTTGTCCTTAGCGTCATAGCGAGTGCGATAATCTTTAGCATTGCCCAACTCCCTATGGTAATCTCATTAAAGGGGCTCTTCATAACCTTCTTGGCAACAATCATTATCGGTGTGTTATCGGGGATTTATCCTGCCAAAAAAGCGGTGCAAATACAACCTGTAAGCATTATCAGAGATTAGATAGAGGCAATTGTTCATATTATTTTATTACTTGCTATTTTGAATATCCGAAAGGGGCGCGGTAGTCTTGTCGCAATGGCTTCGATTTTGCCTCGCAATGACAACAGGAATCGCTGAACTTTAGGCATAAAATCTTAGTCAGTCGGCAGCAAAGGCGGTTGATTTTCTCAGGCGGGAAAAAGTATAGGTCAAAACCATTCAACGAAGCTTTTGCCATGCCAAGACCTATTGTTGACAAAATCCTTGCCGCCAAACAAAAAGACCCCAATACCAACACCTCCGCCCTCGAAAAACAGATAGACGAGATGGGCAGGGCAGGGCAGGGCAGGGCAGGCACAGAAGCACTCCCCCTACACGGATTCACCCCTGAAGAAATTGCGATTATAACGGATGTTCCCCCGTCATTAGCTCAAAAACATAACAAAATCATTAAGTTGAGTATAATTTGTCCTAATTGTGGCCACTAATAATAAAAAGCAATGATTTATAATATTTTATAACAATATTATAAATATGTTACTATATGCTCATCATGTATCTTGATAAATTAAAAACGACAACCAATGCCAAAACTTATACTCGATGCCTTCTTTGTGAATCATATCGTGAAGGCAAGAAAGTAAAGCACCGCACTATTGCCAATTTATCCAAATGCACATCTGAGAAAATAAGGACAATTGGCATATAGGATAGTATAAGAACTGACTAATCGTTGGCAGGATTTGAATATAACAGTAGGGGGAAGGGATAAAAGAATTGGTGACATTATGTGGTAACGAGGTATCAATTGAAGAAGATGTAAATATAAACGAGGTGCCGACACCAAGAGAGTCTGTTAAGAGATTGCTTGAAGCTGCTAAAGTTCGTTTACCGAAGGCTTTTCCCTATAGAGGAATAAAAGTAACCACTAAAAAGAACCTCACATCTTTTAGAACAACTTAATAATTTCAATAAGTTAATGCAATAAAACTGTTCTTTATTAAAAGTAACCATCTGTTCAGTAGAAATAAATTATGATTCTTGGAATCGGCACAGATATTGTTGACGTTAGCAGGATTAAAGAAGCTGTCCAAAAATGGAGCGTTAGGTTTTTAAATAGAATATATACAGAAAAAGAGATTTTTTATTGTTATCTGAGAAAAGACCCCTTTCCACATCTTGCAGGACGATTCGCTGCAAAAGAGGCTGTTGTAAAAGCATTTTCTGGAGTCAAAAAACAAGTATTGGATAAAAAAACTCGTGATAAATTCAAAAAAAATCAGATGCCTTATGCAGTAAATTTTTTTTCACCTACTATCAAAACCCCTGTTTTCAAAGAAATAGAAATATGCAATGATGATTACGGAAGTCCTTATATAATATTAAATACCCAGTATTTTAATGCTGAAAAAATGAATGTCTTTATACATTTAAGTATATCGCATGAAAAAAGCTACGTGGTTGCCACAGTAATAATTGAGGCAAAAAATTCTTGAAATATGCCTTTATTATAGAGGGCATAAAATAAAGCCCTTCTGGGCAGAAGGGCTTTGGACGATACCTTAAAGGGTTAAATCCTTCTAAATCATTTAAGGTTTTTACAAAAGATTATTTCATAGCCTTGATAATATTCTCTACAGGCATGGCAGGCAACGACAGCAAATGCAGAGAACCTCTTGCCCCAAGCGCTACGGACATCTTCATTACCGTTTCATTGTCAGGGGCTTCAATTATGTTTACAAAGTCATAGGGTCCTAAGACAGCGAATTGCTGCTTTACCTTAACACCCATTGCTTCCAATTCCTTGTTGACCTCCAGCAATCTTGAAGGATTCTCTTTGATCGTCTTTCTCCCTTCATCTGTAAGATTGGTTAATATAATATAATGCCCCATCGTGATCCTCCTTTTAATAGATATATCTTATTTATACTATTAAAAATCTTGATTGTCAATAGAAATAAATTCAAGCTTAGGGTCAGGTCTTGAATCTTGACATAACTGCTGAGAGATCACTTTGCTGTTATTGATATTGACCAAATGTCAAGATTCAAGACCTAACCCTATTTCTCCCTTAACGAAGATCGGCGGTTTTGTTGAGGCTGAAAGACTCAGTCAGGATTTCCCTACATGGACAAGGCTGTCTTTAGAAGGTCGCTTCTCAGCTATA
>JBBIKS010000014.1:0-44830 GCA_037445375.1 Nitrospirota bacterium
TATTCCTTCTTTTTTATTTGATTTTATACCTATCGTTATGTTATAAATAAAGACTCTATGCCCTTTTTAATGTAAAGGGCTTTAAATCCATATAGAGGTGTTAGATGAATATCTACGAAAATGTCGTTATCGTTAACCCTTCCTTGAGCGAAGAAGATTTAAAATCAGCTCTCGAAAAAATCTCGGAACAAATCACAAAATCCGGCGGCGAGGTATTAAAGATTGAAAACTGGGGAAAAAGAAAGCTCGCATACGAATTAAATAAACAAAGAATGGGCTTTTATGTGATGATTCTGTTTAAATCGCCGACAGCTTTAATCAAAGAGCTTGAGTATTACTACAAGGTCTTTGATCCGATAATGAAATATATGATCATCAGACTTTCCAAAAAACAGATAGATGCCCTTCCTAAAGAGTTGGTTGGCATTCCGGTAACAGTTGAAGAATTAGCGTCATCAGCAGAACCTGAAGTGTAAAATTAGGAGCATAAAATGTTCAACAGGATTATCCTTATAGGAAACCTTACAAAAGACCCCGATGTGCGTTATACCCCCGGGGGCACTCCGGTAGCTACCTTATCTATCGCTGTAAACTCTAGATACAAACAGGCAGATGAGACAAAAGAAGAAGTGCTGTTTATGGATGCTGTTGTTTTCGGCAAGCAAGCAGAGAGCTGCGGACAGTATTTGAGCAAGGGAAATCCAGTCCTCATAGAGGGAAGGTTAAGGGAGAGGAGATGGGAATACGAAGGGCAGAAAAAAAACAAATTTGAGGTCGTGGCAAACAATGTCCGATTTTTGCCCAAGAGAGAGCAGCGACAAGCCGGAGTAGGCTCCAACATCCATGATACAGTTCCCCCCGATGAATTTTCAGAGAATGAACCATTTTAATAAAGGAGGCTTATTTTGCAACCAAAAAGATTTCAGAGAAGGAAATTTTGTAGATTTTGTGCTGATAAAATATCTTTTATAGATTATAAAGACATAAAAACCATAAGAAGCTATATCACGGAGCGCGGCAAGATTCTTTCAAGGAAAATGACCGGCACATGTTCTGTGCATCAAAGAGAGTTGACAATCGCTATAAAAAGGGCAAGAACAATAGCATTAGTCCCTTTTATGGAAAGGTGATATGCGAATACCCAAAAGCTGGGTGCCTATATTAGCCAAGCGGATTATTGACAACCTAATGGCTAAGAAATTAATTGATATTACCGTGCCTGCAAAAAATCTTTTGGAGGAGACCGAAAGGCTCATTACTGACGAACTGATGGTAGAAGATAGATTGAATGACGAGGTTCGGCAGTTGCTAAAAAAATATGAGGCGGAAATTCAAAAAGGACGGCTTGATTATCGCAAACTATTTGACATGACGAAACAAAAACTGATTAAAGAAAAAAATATTGTTATATGATGCTCTCAGACAATAAAGTTAATGTCTTAACGAATAGATTGCTCAAGGAACTTTTAAGCAGCAAATTAATAATTCCCAAAGAAGACGAGAATGTTTTAAGAAAAGAAATAAAGAGAATCATCACAGATGAACTGCAGATTGGCGAAGAAATAGACATTGCAGTGAGAAGAAAATTAGAATCTTTCTCTCGAAAGCTTGTAGAGGGAAGCGTAGAATGGGATATCGTATATAAAAAAATATATGAGGAAGAAGAAATAAAACGAGGAAGAAGACAATAGAATTCTTAATTGAAATCAATATCAAAAAGGAGAAGGATATCGCCCGTCAACTAAGGAAGTCAGCTTGGTGGAAAAAGAAATGTTCGTCTGGCAAGTGTTACTATTGCAGCCGTGATGTTCACCCTAAAGATTTAACAATGGATCACATTGTGCCTCTGAGTCGTGGGGGCAAATCAGTAAAAATCAATCTCGCCGCATCCTGCAAGCAATGCAATAACGATAAAAAATATCTTCTTCCCATAGAATGGGATGAGTATATTAAATCTTTGCAATAACAACTGGACAAGTAGTATGAGTTACTACTTTTTCTGATACGCTGCCCATAACAAGTCTCTTAACGCCTGTCCTGCCGTATGTCCCGAGTATAATCAGGTCGCAGTTTTTTGCCTTTGCAGTCTTAAGAATAACTTCATGGGCTTTACCAACTGCTGTTATAGGCTCAATATCTACACCCAGTTTAAGAGCGTCTTTTTGAACCTTTTCTACATTTCTCCTTGCCTCTGCAAGATTGGCGCTTGTTGAGGCTGCTGAAAGGACGATAATTTTTTGAATATGAGAGCATCTCCGAGCCATGCTCAACGCCTCAATTTCTGCTGCCTCACTATATTTTGAGCCGTCTGTAGCGAGCATGATTACCTTGCTTTTGACATCTGCGCCTACGGGCACTATTAGAACCTTGCAAGGGGAGTATGCAATTACCTTTGCCGTTACACTGCCCACAACAAGCCTCTTTAGCCCCGTCCAGCCCCTTTTGCCCATAACAATTACATCGGCTTTTCTTTTTTTTGCCTCTTCAATGATAATCTCATGAGGCTTGTCTGTCCTCCTGCAAACTGATTCAATCTCAACATTCTCTCCTGCCGATAATTCTCTTATATGGTCAAAATGAAGCCTGCAGGCTACTTCCATTTTCTCTGCTTGTTCAAGTCCTTCTGTAGCAAATTCTGGATTAACCTGCAAAACCTGAAGCACGGAGAGTTTAGCGCCGCAATTTCCTGCTATATAAATTGCTTCCTTCATTGCTCCCTCGCTATGCTCAGAGCTATCGGTAGCCAGAACAACCGATTTCAAATCTCCCATATAGTGTTGTTTATATAAAGTCGTCATGATTAATGACCTCCGGTTTTAAGAATCCCTGAAGCTGCAAAAACAAGGACAGCAACCTCAACAAATGCTATTATTGCATATACGGTATCCTTTTTTCTGAGAAAAATAGGAATTATTCCAATAAAACATATAATTGTAACTCCGGAAAGAAAGACTATCCCGATAAAGTTTAAAAAGTCTCCTTTTTGAATAAGTGCTACCCATTTCCATCCACTTTCTATGCCCGTTGCTTGAAGATATTCGGCAACTGGTAGATGCCAGAAATTAGAAATTGTATCTTTAGGTATATGCGGAGAAACAATTCCAGAAACATAAAGAAAGAAAGTTAAAATAAGGGCTGCCAAACCTGCTTTCATGCCGCCGGAGAGCATTAAGGCATATCGAATCTGTTCTTCTGAAGGCTTAGACATTTTATGTGCATAAATGTGTTGGTAAATCTTTCTTATGTCCATATTCCCAATCCTTTGAGCATCGCTCTTAAGCCTGCGAGAAATAACATTGAAATGACAATATTTCTTATTGCGGCAGGCTTTGTTTTTGATAGAATTCTAACTCCAATTATTGAGCCAAGCATAATCCCTACTATTGATGGGACAACCATAATAGGCAAAACAGCCCCGTTATTAATATATATCCATGCTGCCGAAGTATCAGTTATTGAGAGCAAAAACTTGCTTGTAGCCACCGATACCTTTAAGGGAGCGCCTAAGAGAAGATTTAATACCGGCACATTTGCCCACCCGGCGCCGAGACCGAACATGCCCGCCATCAATCCTATGAATATAAAAACAACAAGACCTTGCGGAGTTCTATGTATCTTCCAGTTTATCGTATGACCTGTGGAAACCTCGTAGTAAACGCCGTTTATTCTGAGGGCTGTTGAGAGTGCGTCTGGCTCTTTAACCTCTGGATATTCTGATTTTTTGGCACTCAACATAATTCCTACTATAAAGAGTATGCATACACCCAGCGCAGTCTGAACAATATTCGTAGGAAGTGCGAGTCCTATCATAGCCCCTGCTATTGCGCAAATAGATGCAATTAGTGCAAAAGGCAGGGCAAGCCTTAAATCGGCAAGATTTTTTATTAGCAGACCCGGTCCGGCGGCGAGAGCTCCTGCAAGAGCTACTAATAGACCTGCCCCTCTGACAAAATCAAGATGAAATGGGAAAAAGCCCCCTACAATAGGAACAAAAAGAACGCCGCCCCCTACCCCGCCTAAGACCGCTACTATGCCGAGCAGAAATGATACAATGAACAAGCTAAGAGGCCAGAACCACCACGGCATTGATGAACCGGTTTCGGCAGATATCGAATCGCTCGCGTCAAGTAACATAATAAAAGAATCAGCAAAAATACAAAACATGAAAATTGCGGTTATAAAGAAGATTTTATTTATAAAAGTTTTTAGCATCTTATTTATTAATATTATGTGAATATAAAGATATTGTCAATGAATGTATTTGTCTTGTATTTTCTACCTATTAAATTATATGTTGCTTATATCTAATCTTTTCTGTTATAAAATACTTAAAGGGGTTCAGCCTGCCCTGTTAGTGTAAGGCAGAAAAGTTATTCCTACAAATTGTTTAATTTTGGGGGCAGATGTAAGATATTCAGCGAGCATGCCTTCTTAGAAGGAAGCCCAAGATATCTTCTGAGCACCCACCTGTTTACAGGGAAATAATTTTTCAACTTCACGGCAGGGTGGGTTATAAAATAAATTTATTATATTTTTCTCAGATTTTTCGGTCGTTTTTTATGGATAGCAATGATTGATTTTCATGATAGATGGTTTAAGTATTCAGAGAAGAATTTTATAATGCCTATTAAAGGATTTAATATAGATGAAGTAAATAAATTCTTAGAATTACTACTCCGCAGGTATTTTTAAAAATCCGCTCGTTTTTTGATTGCCTATCCATAAATAATCTACCTAAGTTTCTGATATAGTCAGATTACACAGACCAAATTTTATAATTATGTTTGAATTCAATTTGTTTGACAAAGATTTTAATAATCATGTTGTCAGATTTAGAGTTTAACAGAAGGTGTTCTGCTGAATACACGGTAAAAAGTACCCAAATTGAGTGATTCTCTGATGTCGTTCCGATAAAAGCGAGGAATATTATCTACTTGAACCCAAGATTCCTCAAGCCCTTCCGGCGTTCGGAATGATCGTCTTTCAGGGTGTTGTAATAATTGAACGCTCAATTTAGGAAATATATAAACACAGGGGGGCGCACTATAAATTATGAATAATATTATCTTATTTTCGCTTGCGATTGCCGCAGGTGTAGCGGTTGGTTTCATTTTTATATTTTTCTGTAAAAGGGCTTTAAATGAACAAAAGAAGTCCTTCGATATCGAGAGAGAAAAATCATTAGAAGAAGCAAAACGAGAAGCTGAGAATGTAAAAAAAGAAGCTTTAATATCAGCTAAGGATGCAGCCTATCAGATAAAATCAGAAGCCGAAAAAGAGATTCGAGAGAGAACAAGAGAAATAAACATTCTCGATAAAAGAATTAGACAAAGAGAAGAACAGGTCGAGAAGAGAATCGATGTTATTGAAAGAAAGGAAAATGAATTTAACCGAAAAGAAAAAGAATTAAACAACAGAGAAAAGAATCTCGTAGAAAAAGAAAATCATTACTCAGAACTCCTTAAAGAACAGCATATGAAGCTTGAGAGGCTATCTGGCATAACATCAGAAGAGGCGAAGCAGGAAATCCTTAAAAAGGTTGAAGAAGAGGTAAAATTTGAGGCTGCAAAATTATCAAAAAAGATTGAGGATGAGGCACGGGAAAATGCCGAGAAGAAGGCAAAAGAGGTTATTGGGCTCGCAATTCAGAGATATGCAAGCGACTATGTAGCAGATGCCACAGTTTCTGCTGTGAGTTTACCAACTGATGATATGAAGGGCAGGATAATCGGCAGAGAAGGCAGAAATATCAGGGCTTTTGAGGCAGCCACAGGGGTCGATCTTGTTGTGGATGATACCCCTGAAGTTGTAACCCTTTCCGCTCATGACCCCATACGGAGAGAAATTGCGAGAATAGCACTTGAAAGATTGATAACCGACGGCAGAATACACCCTGCAAGGATCGAAGAAATTGCGGAAAAAGTGAAAAAAGAGGTTGAAATGTCCATAAGGGAAGAAGGCGAAAAAGCCGTTTTCGACTTGGGACTCACAGTAGTTCAGCCTGAATTGATCAAAACGATAGGAAGACTCAAATACAGACAATCTTATGGGCAAAATATCCTCCAGCACTCTTTGGAAGTAGCTTATTTTGCAGGCATGATGGCAAGCGAGCTTGGAGCAGATGCTAAGCTCGCCAAAAGAGCCGGACTGCTGCATGATATAGGCAAGGCAGTTGACCATGAGATGGAAGGTTCACATCAGGAGATTGGGGTTATTTTGGCTAAAAAATATGGAGAAAACAATAAGGTTCAAAATGCGATATTAGCACATCACGGGGATGTTGACCCGATATGTATTGAATCTGCCCTTGTCGCTGCTGCAGATGCCATATCAGCGGCAAGGCCCGGTGTGAGAAGGGAAAGTATAGAAAATTATCTTAAAAGGCTTGAAAAGTTAGAAGAGATGGCGATGTCATTCGATGGTGTTGATAAATGCTATGCCATCCAGGCGGGGAGAGAGATAAGGATAGTGGTTAGACCTGATGAGATGAATGACGAACTATCCTCAATGGTTGCAAGATCGCTTGCAAGAAAAATCGAATCTGAAATGACATATCCAGGACAGATAAAGGTTACAGTTATAAGAGAATCCAGATATGTAGATTATGCTAAATAGCGATATATTTATATCAAAAATAAATATGTTTATTTTGAAATCAGGGTTAGCTTCAACCTAAGAGGAAAAGAAAGTCAGGTTAATATATGAAAGTGCTTCTAATTGGAGATATCGTCGGTAAGGTGGGGAGGAATGTAATAAGATCTTTACTGCCGAACATAGTTAGCAGATATAAAATTGATTTGGTAATAGCTAATGGAGAAAATTCTGCGGGTGGTTTTGGCATAACTGAAAAGGTCGCTACCGAGCTTTTTAGTTATGACATAGATGTTATAACCACAGGTAATCATGTCTGGGACAAAAAAGAGTCAATTTCCTATATAGCAAAGGAGAGCAGAATTTTAAGACCATTAAACTACCCTTCAGGTGCACCCGGGACTGGGAGCATACTGTTCAATACTGATAGTAAAAGACAAATTGCTGTCTTGTGCATCTCTGGAAGGGTATTCATGAACATTCTTGATTGTCCATTCAGGACTGCGAAACAAGAAGTGCAGAGACTAAGAGAGTCAACCAATATCATTATTATAGACTTCCATGCTGAGGCAACCTCTGAAAAGATAGCCTTCGGTTACTTTATGGATGGCAAGGTCAGCGCTGTAATCGGCACTCATACACATGTTCAGACTGCCGATGAAACGATTCTGCCGGGAGGTACCGCCTATATAACGGATGTTGGCATGACGGGACCTGCTTATTCCGTAATAGGCATCGAAAAAGAGCAAATTATCGAGAGATTCCTAACACACATGCCGCGTAAATACGATGTCGCCACAGGAGCTGGTTTATTATCAGCAGTAGTCATTGATATAGATGATAAAAATGGAAAAGCTCTTGCAATCCAACGACTTCAGCTCAAGTGTCCTGCAGCGGAAATAAAAAGATGAGTGTAAAAAAGTGTAATAGTTTAAGTGGGTAGATTGTAATGTCTGAAGTATTTATAATAAATCGAGCAACTTCCTTCCTCGCTGACCATACATGCCCCTACAGGCTTTGAAGGGGTGCATTGATGCCCAAATAAGCTGCACTCAGGAGGATTCATCAAACCCTTCAAAACATATCCGCACATACACCCTTGTGGTTCCACAGAGTTTGTTGCGTAAACACTGCAAACACTATTTATATCCCTGTGTATATACTCAGCTCTTAAAGACAAACCGCTCCCTTTTATTAAACCAATTCCCCTCCAGTGCGCATCAACAGGCTCAAAGTATTCGTTAATCAACACAGATGCCTTAGTATTGCCACCCATCGTTACTGCGCTCTTATACTGAATTTCCACTTCTTTTCTTTCTTCATAAATCTGCATTAAAAGCATAGCAATCCCTGTCAGAATGTCATCTGAACCAAACCCTGTAATAACACACGGGATAGAATACTTAGACGGAATAAAGTGATAAATGAGGCTGCCTGTTATTGTGCTTACATGTCCCGGAAGCAGGAAGCCGTCTATTTGCGCTTCCTTAGATTGAAGCAAAAAATCCAGCGCAGGAGGGAGTGTCTTGTTTAAAGAATAAATATAAAAATTATCTGTCCTGCTAAGTTCTGCCTCTGAGATAGTAGCTGCTATGATAGGTGCTGTGGTCTCAAATCCTGTTGATAGAAAAACAACCCTTTTTTGCCGATTTAATCTGGCAATATCAATGCTTTCCATCGGGGAATATACAACCCTTATGTCTGCACCTTCTGCCCTTGCTTCTGTGAGTGATCGCATTCCACCCGGAACCCTCATCATATCGCCAAAGGTGGTCATAATAATATCATCCAGTCTTGAGAGAGCAATTGCCTTGTCTATATCATTTATTGATGTAACACAGACTGGACAGCCAGGACCGCTTAAAAGTTTAATTGAATTCGGCAATATGCTCCTTATTCCATATCTGAATATTTCAGAGGTATGTGTCCCGCACACCTCCATTATATTTAGAGGTCTGCATATCCTTTTACACAATATTTCAATTAATTCAAATATCATTCCTTACAATTTTTCCTTTTTCATCATTGGCGTCCAAAATAATATTACAAAATAAATATGGCACGATTTCATAGCATCAAAAAATTTATTTTGGACAGATATGCTTTTTCACCTTTCCAGTAAAGGCATTGACTAATCTGATACCGCGGTCCTAATTAAAAACCATTTTCTAAAAGTTTTCAAGGTGTAATATATGTTTATTTTACTATACAAACAGCAATAAAAGGCTTTTTTAATTTTAATTAGTACTAAGAGAAAAGATTCTTTCACTTTTATATTATAAAGATGTAAAATGTAAAATATGATAGCAGAATCATCAAATAAGTTCACTTTATATTCAATAGAGAAAATATTTGAAGGGCAATTTTCCGTTTCATCAGATGTGAAGCTTCTTTGGAAAGGGATAGATTCATTCAATGCCATCTTTGATGCTGTTAGAGAGGCAAAAGAGCAAATTTGTCTCGCATTTTATATTTTCAGAAGTGATGAAACAGGTAAGGCGCTTTCTGAAATACTTAAAGAAAAGAGCAGAGAAGGGGTCGATGTTTATTTATTATATGATCATTTTGGTTCTTTTGGCACTCCCTTAAGTTTCTGGAGAGGCATGAGAGATACCGGGGTTAAAATCAGGTCTTCAAGACCATTTAAGTGGACAAACCCTTTTCATTATGTCCATAGAGACCATAGAAAATTGATAGTAATTGATTCTAAAAAAGCCTTTACAGGAGGCTTAAACATTGCCAATGAATATAGCGGTTTTCACATTAAATCCAAGGAAAAAAACTGGCGTGACACAGGAATAATGCTTGAGGGACCGATATCAAGCGAGCTTTTTAGAAATTTTGAAAGAAGCTGGTATGCGTGGGGCGGCGAAAAAATTAAACACGCCAAGGATTATAGAATAAATACTAATAATAACCTTAATAACCCTTTTGAGTTTTCAGATCTTTGGAAGCACAGAGGCGGGCTTTTGACAATACCTATCTTTACCAATTCTGCGAGGGGAAGAAGAAAGCTAAGAAGGCTTTTTTACTACAGCATCAATCATGCTCAAAGTAGCATTAATTTAACTACTGCTTACTTTATTCCAAGCACAAGGATGATAGATACATTGATACACGCGGTAAAAAGGGGCGTAAGGGTAAGGCTGCTCGTTCCCGGCAAGAGTGATGTTATCGCAGCATCCTATGCTGGAAAGGCTTATTTTAGCAAGCTTTTAGATGCAGGCGTTGAGATTTATACATATTTAGGGCAGATACTGCATGCTAAAACCTATCTTTTTGATGATTGTTGGAGCATAATTGGCTCAGCAAATCTCGATTTTCAATCCTTCCGATATAATGATGAGGGAAATGTTGGGATACTCGATGTGGGTTTTGCATCCAAAATGATCAATATATTTGAAGAAGACATCAAAAATTCCACAAAGATTGAACTCTCTTCATGGAAAGGAAGACCCTTGTTCGATAAGTTTAAGGAGCATTTCTTTTCTCTTTTTAAGAAGAGGCTTTAGGTGTTTCCATGAGTATTTTTGCTGGCGGAGAGGGAGGGATTTGAACCCTCGGTGAGGTATTAGCCCCACACACGATTTCCAGTCGTGCCTGTTAAGCCGCTCCAGCACCTCTCCAATGCATTGATAATATAACATATTTTATAGCTTTTTCTAAATAAATTGACCTCCCGTTTGATTTGCTAACGCAAAAATTGCATTCGCAATGCAAAAATTGCATTCACAGCTTTATACTAATTCACTGAATAATGACCCCCACTTTGAATTTTTGCTAACAAAAAAGCTCGGAAAAAGTCTGCCAGTAAAGGCGTCTCGCCTGTTAACCCAAAAAATGCGATTCGATTGTCATATAGCAGGCATATCAATTGCAAATATAAGGATGAACCAGAAAAGTGCAATTAGATTTTTATGCAGCAGGCATAAAATAACTAAAAAAAGACAACGCAAGATTCAAGATTCAAAAAAACACTGTCGCAATGATTTAGTGTTTCAGGACAAAGGTTTTTCGGGTATCCATACCTGCTCTTTTAGATTTAAACGCATTTTTTGGGTAAATTGATTCTCACCGAAAGGAGGTGAAATAAATGAAAAAATATTCGATTTTATTGATTGTTGCTGCCCTTGTCGTATCACTGGCAACTGCGGCTTTTGCGTTTGGGCCAGGCTATGGCATGGGCGGCGGCAGGGGCTTGTGCAACCCGGGCAATGTCCCGCCTGAACAGGCAAATCAATTCGCTGAATTTCAGAAACAGATTTTGCCATTAAAGCAGAAAATGCTTGCCCTTAGAACAGACCTCTCAACGCTTTATTCGCAAACAAATCCTGACTGGAATGCAATAGCCCAGAAACAAAAGGAAATGGTTGATGTGAGAGTTGAAATTCAGAAAAGGGCCAGTGAGGCTGGTTTTGGCGCAGGTCAGTGTTTTCTGCAGAATGTCAGAGGCAAGATGGGCGGAGGGACATGTTCTCCATCGCGTGGCGCAAAAAAAATGAGAATGGGCGGATTCAACTTGTAGTTAAACAAGTAAATGAATCAATACTTCATTAACCCTTAAAACACGGCGGGTTGCCGTTGCAAACATTATAACATAACAGGGCAGAAATAAACTGCCCTGTTATAAAAATTTGTGTTACTATATCTGTGTAAATCAAAAGTGATTTTTATGAACATAATCTTGTTAACCTTTTTTATCTGCTTATTTTTTATAGTTCAACCTTCTCATGCTGAGACCGACCTTTCAGAGGTTTATGATGAGAATACCGAGTTAACGATATCTGGAAAAATTATTGATATAGTCTTGCCTAAGAGGGGCCCCGCAATTCTCAAACTAAGCCCGGGTAGAATGACATATTATGTGGTTACAGCGCCTCGGTGGTATCTCTCACAACAGGATATCGTCTTGAATGCGGGGCTTATGATTGAAGTCAAAGGCTCAAAATACTTCGGTAGAGAGGGGAATGTTTATATTATAGGAAGAGAGATAAAATGTCGTCAGACTGGCAAAAAGATTATACTGAGAGATATGCACTCAAGACCCCTATGGGGCAGGCATGAAATGCAAAGAAGACAGCCTTAAATTACTTGTTCAGATGGTAAAACATGCGAATTCTTCTTGCGAGCTCACGCACGGCATCCTCAAGAGAAGCGCCCTTATCCATCATCTGCCTGACAAATTCAGCCTTAGCTAACTCATTAATAACATGATCATTACTTCCGCCAATGCCACAGACATTGCTGCCTTCCTTTAGTTGTTGGTCAATACAAATATCTATCTCAGCAGGTCTGAATTTGAGCGCGAGCTTTTTGATTTCCTTTATGTCAATCTGTTCTTTTTCCATTTTCTTAAAAATTAATACCCTGTATATTTTAATTTTGATATAAATAGAGTCTGTTTATAAACTGCATGCAACTCTTTACTATCATTTCGAGCAGAGGGAGAAATCTTTCATTTTTAAGATTCCTCCCTTTAGTCGGAATGACAACGGCACGGATTTATCTACTTTATAAACAGACCATAAATAATTATACCTGAATTGAGCGATTTATTTTTGTCGAAAATGCCTCTCTCCCCGACATTTTCTGCAAAGCATCATCACATCCCAACTTTTTATTAGACGAATATCGGAACATCTGGACCGAAAAAAAACACTTGGATTGTTATATAGCAGGCATAAATTATGGGTACTTTTTATTTGATTGACTTATTTCTTCATTTCTGGTAAAAAATCTCTTATGTGGGAATATACAGATAAATTAAAAGATTTATTTTTAAAACCAAAAAATGTCGGGGAGATTGAAAATCCAGATGCCATTGGAGATATCGGCAATATTGTATGCGGGGATGCCCTTAAACTCACCCTGCGGATTGATAAGGAAACTCAAAAAATAACAGATGCAAAGTTTCAAACCTTCGGATGTGCCTCCGCAATAGCCAGTTCATCTGCTCTAACTGAACTGATTAAAGGCAAAACATTGGATGAAGCCCTTCAATTAACCAATCAGGATATTGCCGATTACTTGGGAGGACTCCCCAAAGAAAAGATGCATTGCTCTGTAATGGGCAGGGAAGCACTTGAAGCTGCAATTGCCAACTATAAAGGAATAAAAGAGCCGACTGAGGCTAAAGAAAAGATTATCTGCAAGTGTTTTGATGTATCTGAAGAAAAAATACGAAAAGTTGCATTAGAAAATCACCTTACTACAGCGGAGGAAATAACCGACTATACAAAGGCAGGAGGAGGCTGCGGTTCCTGCATTCCTGATATTGAAGCTTTACTTAAAGAAATATGGTCTATTAAGGCTGCGCCGATAGCCCCTGTTGCCCCTAAAAAACTAACAAATCTACAGAGAATTGCAATCATACAGGACATAATAGAAAATGAGATCAGACCAAGACTTCAGGCAGATGGCGGCGATTTAGAATTGATAGATATTGAGGGCAATAAAGTTATAGTTGCTTTAAGAGCTATGTGTTTGAGCTGCCCAATGAGTGATGTGACCATAAAAGGTATTGAGGATAAGTTGAGAGAACTCGTCAGCGAAGAAATTACGGTTGAGGCTGTATGAATATGATCTATCTTGACAATAATGCAACAACATCAATTGCCCCTGAAGTTTATGAAGCCATGATTCCATATTTAACAGAATTTTATGGTAATCCATCGAGTATGCACACCTTTGGCGGACAAATCCATAGAAAGATAGAAGATGCAAGAACCAAGGTGGCACAACTTATCGGTGCGCAACCCGAAGAGATTATATTCACAAGCTGCGGCACCGAGAGTGATAACGCTGCAATAATGAGCGCCTTGCAATTATATCCGCAAAGAAGACATATAGTAACTACGAAGGTAGAGCATCCTGCAGTCCTCAGCTTTTGTAAGCAATTGTCAAGAAAGGGCTATCGTGTTACCTATCTGCCGGTGGACAGCAGAGCAAGACTTGATATGGAGCTTTTTTGCAAGGCACTGGATGATGATACCGCTATGGTTTCCATTATGTATGCTAACAACGAAACTGGACTGATCTTCCCAATTAAAGAAATTGGAGAAATCCTCAGAGAAAGGAAAATACCATTTCATACCGATGCCGTTCAAGCAATTAGTAAAATCCCAATAAATGTAAAGGAACTGCCTATTGATATGCTTGCACTTTCCGGGCATAAACTTCATGCTCCTAAGGGTGTTGGTGCTTTATATATAAGAAAGGGCGTTCGTTTCGCACCGTATATCATAGGAGGGCATCAGGAGCGCGGCAGAAGGGCTGGAACAGAAAATGTAGCCTCCATTATCGCTCTTGGAAAGGCATGCGAGATAGCATCTCAGGAAATAGCAAAAGAATGTAAAAGCCTTGGTTATTTAAGGGATAAACTCGAAAAGAATCTTCTCGCAAAATGTCCAGACTCAAGGATTAATGGTGATACCTCAAGTCGTCTTCCAAACACTACCAATATTAGTTTTGAGTATGTAGAAGGAGAGGCAATACTTCTTAGGCTTGATGAATATGGCATCTGCGCATCATCAGGTTCCGCCTGCACATCTGGTTCATTAGAGCCGAGCCATGTATTAAGGGCGATGGGCGTCCCTTTTACTGCAATACATGGCTCAATAAGATTTTCTCTTAGCCGTTATAACACTGAAGAGGAAATTGACAAGGTTATAGAAGTGATGCCTAAGATAGTAAAGGATTTAAGGGAACTATCCCCCTATGGCAAAAAACGTGGAAAGTCATGAACCTTCCGGGCGGGGGTGTTCGGGCAAATTTCACAATCTGCCCAAGGGGTTATCTTAAACCTTAAATTGTTCTGCAGGTTCAGGTTTGTAACCTGAACCCCATATTTTCAACAACCAAACAAAGCTAAATTCCTGTTCACTAGTTTACAAACCATGATTTAAAAAAATGTCTACTTAAGCTTCAACCAAAATTAAGGGTTCAAGTTGCAAACTTAAACCCGCAAAGAATCACACAACTTAGGCTCTTAATAACCGCTCGATTTTTACGGCAAGATCTTTTAGATTAAAAGGCTTTTGAATAAATGGTGTGCCTGTGTCAAGCACTCCATGATGGACGATGGCGTTATCCGTATAACCAGACATATAAAGCGCCTTGATATCAGGCTGATTTCTTCGGAGGCGCTCAATTAGCACAGCGCCGCTCATAATGGGCATGATCACATCCGTAATAACGAGGTCAAGTTTTAACCCCTTTTCTTCCACCAACAACAAAGCCTCTCCGCCGTTTGCTGCAACGGTCACTCGATAGCCCAATTCCGTGAGCATTATCTCAAATAGACCCCGTAATGCCGGCTCATCTTCTACAATCATAATATGTTCCCCGCCGCCTTTGTGTCCTGCAACTTTGTCTGTTTGTTTTTCCTCTAATTGTGGCTCGTAAAGGGCTGCCGGAAGATATATCTTGAAGGTTGTTCCTTTTTCTGGCTCGGAATAAACCCAGATATTTCCACCTGATTGTTTAACGATCCCGTAAACAGTGGCAAGTCCAAGCCCAGTGCCTTTTTCTTTTTCCTTTGTTGTAAAAAACGGTTCGAAGATCCTGGACAAGGTCTCCCTGTCCATACCTCTGCCTGTGTCCGTAACTGCAATCATCACATAATCTCCGGGCTCTGCACCCGCATGATTTTGGGCATAAGACTCATCTAAAACGACATTGGTGGTTTCGATGATTAGCTTCCCGCCATATGGCATAGCATCGCGGGCATTCACCGCCAAATTCATGATGATCTGCTCAATCTGTCCCTGATCGGCTTTCACATAGGATAAATCTTCTGCTAATGCCAAAGTTAGCTCAATGTCTTCGCCTATCAACCGACGCAGCATTCCCTCGATTGCCTTGAGTGATTCATTGATATTTAAAATCTTCGGCTGCAGTATCTGCTTTCTGCTGAAAGCTAATAGCTGCTGGGTCAGCGACATAGAGCGTCTTCCTGCTTCAACGATTTGAAGCACTTCTTCCCGCATTGGGTCTCCATGATGAAGTTTGTTAAGTACAAGCTCACCATAACCTAAAATGACATTCAGTATGTTGTTGAAGTCATGAGCCACACCGCCGGCAAGCTGACCGATGGACTCCAGCTTCTGGGATTGATGGAGCTGAGCTTCCAACTCTTTTTCTTTTGTAACATCATGAATGATGGAATGAAGATAGTCTTTGCCTTTAATATCCACTTTACTGCTGAAAACCTTCACATCTCTGATTGAACCATCTGCAAGACGATGGCGAAACTCAAAATAGGTCTTTTTCAGTGTCCTTGCTTTTTCAATCTCTTTTTTAATTTCTTCTGGCGGCAGGATATTTATCTGCTGGATTTTCATCCGCTTAAGCTCTTTACGGCTCCAGCCATAGAAATCCGCTGCCGCCTTATTGGCATCTATGATATCGCCTGAATCAGGGTCAAGTACAAGTTTTACGGCGGAATGGTCTTCAAATAATCTACGATAGCTCTCCTCACTCTCTTTTAGCGCCTCCTCCATTTTCTTGCGTTCGGTGATATCGGCTATAATATGCACAGCGCCGATTATGTTTCTGTTCTCATCAAGTATTGGGTCAACCATTATTTCGCATACCGAACCATTTATTAGCATTTCCATTGTTTCTCTCTGTTTGCTCTGCTTCATTCTAACAAATGGACATCCTTCGATTGGGCAATCAGTGCCATGAATGTAACGAAAACAATGGCTGCCGATAACTTCCTCTTTGGTTTTATCAATAAAATCAAGAAAAACCTGATTGCTTTTAATGATATTCTGGTTTGCATCGAGCAGAGCGATTCCATCCTGTATGGCATCAAAGGTTTTGTTCCAGTTTATTGATGCCTGCCTAAGTTGTTCCTCCGCTTGTTTGCGTGCGGTGATGTCGGCTATGTTGCCTAAAATGCGGATAATTTCTTCTCCTCTTCGTTCGACATGTCCTATTGTCCTGACCCAGAGTTGTTTCCCCTGAGCGTTGATCAATCTCAATTCAAGATCGTAGTCTTCACCTTTATCAATAGCTCTCCAAAAAGCATCAGCGATTAATTTCTGATCCTCAGGAACATAGAATTCAATGTCCTGCTTGGGGTCGCTTGGATCGTAGTCTTTGGTTACGCCGTGAATGCGATAGACTTCATCTGTCCATGTAACCTTCTGCGTTGCCAAATCATATTCCCATCCGCCCACTTTGCTCATTCTCTCAGTTTCATTGAGAAGTTTTTGAATCTTTATAAATTTCTCCTCTGCTTGGCTGCTATCTCTTTTAAATCGCATCGCTTCTATAAGATAACCGATAGTGTTTAGCAACGGCTGCAGAAAATTGATCAATTCATTGTCATAACCCCCAGACCTATTAGCTACTCCAACCATAGCGACCATTTTATCCAAAAATTTGATAGGAAGCCCGAGGTAAGCCTTCAGAGGCGGGTGTCCTTTCGGGAGCCCCCCTCTGCGTGAATCACGGAGCGGATCGTTAGAAATTACCGTCTCCCCTGTTAAGAGAGTGTAGCCAAATAAGGTCTTGAGGTTATAGAATTCCAGCCCTTTTTTAAAATTCTCATCATAGAATTTCCGTGTCTCACCGCTCCATGCGATGTTAGTGATGGCATGAGCTTTGATATAGGGCTGTCCTTCAGTCGTGAATAGCACCTCGCCAATAAACCCGTATTCACTATCTGTAACTTCGAGCATATAGGCAAGCAGATTGTCAAAAATCAAGCGTGGGTCATTATTAAGAATAAAGCTTTGTTGGCAGTGGTTTATTGTTTTGAGTAATTGTTGCTCTTGCGCCTCTTTTTCCTCTGCCTGTTTGCGTTCGGTGATATCAAGCACAGTAAAAATAACACCTTTGGAATTATCTTTTACATCTATCAGAGTTGAAGAAAGTAAAACATCTATTATTGAACCATCCTTTTTCATCCATTTTGTTTCAACAACACCAGTCCCTTTTTCAGCTATTTGCCTGTATTTCACTTCCCCAACGTATTCAAATTCCTTCTGGGTGGGATAAAAGATACGAGTGTTTTTTCCAATTAGTTCTTCTGGTGTGAAGCCGGTCATTTCACAAATTCGTGCATTGACTTCCAACAGTATCCTATCCCGCACAACACCTATACCAATTGGCGCTGCACGAAATATGCCTTGAAGCTGATTTTCCCTCTCCTTAATCGCATCTTCAGCCTGTTTGCGTTCGGTGATGTCCAGCCCAATTCCCATTGAAACACCATCGGAAAGTAAGATATTCGTCCATGTTGTATCTATAACAGTGCCGTATTTTGTTGAGGTCTTGAAATCTTTCCAACCAATTGGCTTGTTTATCATAAAATCAATCGCTTCTTTAAGAACTTCTGGTTCGGGGTAACATTTCGCTAAGATATTTTCGGTTTTCCATTCCTCTAATGACCATCCCAATTTTTTAACAAGCTCGTGATTGACTGTTTTCATGTTGCCTCTTTCATCGAAGTAGGTAATCATAACTGGAATATGGTCGAATATTTTTTGAAGTATTTCTCTTTGCCGATTTAGCTCTATTTCAGCCATCTTGCGTTCGGTGATGTCGAGCATGGAAACAACGCTTTGTTTAGTTCCAGCCACCATACTTACTTGCAGTATAGCTCTACGCACCTCCCCTGCTTTGTTGACCAACTTCACTTCGTATTGAGACGGCGCTCTTTCTGGATACTCACGCCTTAGTTTATGATATCTGAGCATCATCTCTAAACTCTCTGGCGCAACATACTTAGTCCACTTTGTGCCGATAAGCTCTTGGGGGCTATATCCTGTAACTGGCAAGCATATTTTATTTGCCATAATGATTGTGGCGTCTTCTTCAACAATCAAGGTTGCAGTGCCTGTAGCTTCAAATATTGCCCGATATTTGGCTTCGCCTTCTCGAATAAGTTCCTCAGACTGCTGCCGCAGATGGAGCAGGATTTCCACATTAGCCTTGAGTTCAGCATTTGTAAAGGGCTTCCGCAGGCAGTCATCAAATCCCGCAGACAGCCAAAAATCTATGTCGTCATCCTTGCCCAACACGACTATCACGGGCAAAAAGGTATCAACGGTTTGTTTTAAGTCCAAGACCTGCTGTCCAATTTGAGCGGCGGATTTGGTATCCAAAATGAACAGATCCGCCTGAGCCCAGCCTTCTTCTTGATAAGTAAGGATTTCATAGCCGAGGGAGGCAAGATATTCAGCGATGAGTTCTTGATCATCTGGGCTTGTTAAAAAAAGCATAATTTTTCTTTTTTCTGTGCTCATGCACGTCCCTCTCTTTCACACTTACGATTTATTGTTTTCATTGTATGCCAATACTCTTAGGTCTCTAAATAAAATCTCTTATTTTGTCAACAAATTCTTTGAAATCCTGAACATTATCAAGTAGATTGTAAAGTTTCTCTGCCTCAACAAATATATATTCATGAACGAGGATATTTCTTAAGCCTATCATCCCAAAAAGTTTATCTGCTAAATGCTCATCTATATATTCATACTTTTTTAAAAGGTCTATGCATTCCGAATAAGATGCTGGATTGCCAAGATTGTATTTAGCAACCAGATGACATGAAATATCGATGACTATCTGAATAGTTTCAAGAAAACCATATCTTAAAGCCCATTCTTTTGACTTATCAGAAAGAATATCCACTATCCTAAATCTGTTTTTAAAAACATGGAGCTCTTTTACATTATTTTCAAGAATTTTTAACCTTTCAATCATATTTATGCTCTGCAAATCCATTCTTATTCAAGCGATTAATAAAAGTTTTGTTGACCTCATCTAATAATACTTTATTGTCCATAAAATAAATCAGGACATTTTTCTTAAAATCTATCAAGCTCGCTTTATTTTTGCAAAATAATGGCTTGCCTTTTGAAATTATCTCATAAGCCAGAGCGGGTTTTTTTCTGTATAGATTATTAAGAATTATAATATCCACATTCAGTCTGAGTGCTAATTCGAGTTTTGCTACTAACCCTCCTGTTTCCAAAAGAGATATTTCTCTATTGGTATAAATACCTATATCTAAATCACTTAATTTACTTGTTTTGCCATGCGAAAAGGAGCCAAAGAGTATAGCAAATTCAATAAAATCAAATTTCTCTAATAATACGGCGGCAGCATCCTTAACATCATCATTTTGAATAAAATCTGCCTTCATAAAAACTCCTTGTGATTTAGATTCTTGTTCAAATTACATCTTTGAAGAATCGCTCAATTTGAGCGACAATATTTTTAAGAAGAAGCCACCTTAACAGTCAAATTGCCCAGCATATTGGTAAAACTCCCAAGCTCATTGTCATACCAGCCATGTATTACAGCCTGACTAATATTAGCATTAAAATTTAAGGTATAAGTGTCATGTCCCTCTATAATAGCGGCAGGACCTATCATGCCAACAATATCAGATGAGACATTTTGTTCTTCAGTATAACAAATATAACCCCTTTTATCCTTTGCTGCCACCGTGCGGTAAATATTATTTATCATTTCCTTGCTTAGAAACTCCTTTTCATTGTTAATAGTTACAACGAGCACAATAAGCGAACCAGTTGTGACAGGAACTCGAATAGATTCCGCAATAAATTTAATGCTTTTCATCTCGGGCATAACCAAAAAGAGAGTCTTAGATACGCCAGTTGTAGTCAGAATAATGTTATTCATCACGCTCCTGTGTTTCCGCAAATCAGCAGCATCCTCTTTTGGCAGTTTGTCTAAAATCTGCTGGGAACTGGTCATGGCATGGATTGTGCACATTGTAACGGCTAATATTTTTTCAGCGCCAAAATGTTTTAATAGAGGCTTGATCACGTGTGAAAGGCATGTAGTAGTGCAGGATGCCGCTGAAATAATTTTATGTCTATCAGGGTCATATTCTGTATCGTTTATTCCCATTATCATCGTAATGGAGTCTTCTGGCGATGGTGCCGTTTTATCTTTCATCTTAAATGGGGCTGATAATATAACCTTTTTTACACTTCCCCTCAAATGCCCCCTTAAAGAACCATTTTTTGCGTCTTGAGGGGAGCCGGGATCAAGAAATTTACCGGTAGCATCAATCACATACTCAACTCCATAATTATCCCAGCGGATGCCCGCAGGATTGCGGGACTCTTTAAGAATAGTTACAGGAATGCCGTCTATCTTCAAGGTGCTCTTTTTGTCATCAATCTCATCTATAATTCTCCTTGCTTTGCTGCCATATAAATAACGATGTAATGAGCCGTATGTTGTATCTTTTTCGATGTAATAAGCAATATCTTCAAGTTTTGTCCCTGCATTTCTGCCTATGTTGACAACAATCTCAGAGAAAAATTTTCTCCCGATTTGATTCCATAGGGTAAGTTTCCCTATCCTCCCAAGACCATTAATACCAAGAATGGCTTTCCTTACCGAAACAACTGTTTCCCCCTTTGTATCAGGCTCCATAGTCTAACCTCCTTAGACTTGCTTGGAAATTGATATTTGAAATAAATAATCTACTTTAAGCCTCTTGCAAAAGTCTTAAATTTAAATGTAGCTACATAATTGTGACCTCATTATTAATTATTTTTATGATTAATCCTTCAAGGTAAAACCATAAATAAATCTCTGAATTCCATGTTATGGATAGAGCCTCTTGGCAGTTTTAAGTATTTCTGCAATAAATGGTTTTGAGAATTCTTTAGCTCATCAAACTCTTCATTTGTGTAAACAATTGGTTCAATAGGCAAGCCTGTAAGGTCGAGTATTTTACCTATTAGTTCAAAAAACCTTTCTTTAAAATCACCAATACTGAGCGAATCAATATCGCTGCCCTCGTGTATCTCATCTTTAGCAAATGTGCCGTATAGATAAACCTCATTTACAGGTAAAAGCCCTTTATGTTCCTTCGCAAAATCCCTCACTTTATCAATAAGTTCTTTACTGTGATCAATATCATTTGGCAGAGTTTATGCGTTATTCAGCGCTTTGCCTGCTTCAACCATTTCGCTGCAATCCCCTATAGATTAATTATATCTCAAAAATATGATTTAACATCACAGGACTTTAACACTAATTAACCAAAAGTATAACAACAACCCTTAGGTCGTTTGATTTTGGAGTGAATTAGCTACCCGCGATCTACATTCAGGCAAAGACAATTTTATCTAAAATTACAAATAACTATTATCCTTATATGTTAGAATAGATTAATGGATATTCACCGCCTCAAGGTATTTATGGCTGTCTTTAATAAAAAGAGCTTTTCGAGGGCGTCTGAGGATCTCTATCTTACGCAACCCACCGTCAGCGAACATATAAGGTCACTTGAAGAAGAGTTAAATTGTAAACTTTTTGACAGGCTTGGCAGAACTATTATTCCTACAAAAGAGGCGGAATTGCTGTATCTTTATGCTGCAGAGATTATCGAAAAGGCAGACAGCCTCAAGGATTTGATGAATCAATTTAAAGGAAATATATCAGGCGAACTCATAATTGGAGCGAGCACAATTCCAGGAACATATGTGCTTCCCAGATTGATGGCTGAATTTAAGAACAATTATCCTGCTATAAAATATCAGGTGATTATATCTGATTCCAAAGAAATAACGGAAAAGATATTAAATCATGAACTTCTGCTTGGCTTTGTAGGGGCTAATATTAATAATGCAAGACTTCATTATCAATCCTTTATGGAAGATAATCTCATTATTGTATCTTCGCCTTCTTTGATTAAGAAGGATGTAATAACCATTCAGGAACTATTGGCGCACCCTATGATATTACGAGAAGATGGCTCTGGCACAAGAATTGCGTTTCTTAAAATACTTCAAGAAAGCGGATTTGGTCTTAATGATTTAAATATAATCGGGGTTTTTGGTTCAACTGATTCAGTCAAACAAGCCGTGAAAACAGGGCTGGGCATCTCTGTGCTCTCCCGTTTAGCCGTGATTGACGAACTACGACACAATATGTTGAAGGAAATCAGGCTCAAGGATATACAGATGAATCGTCAGTTTCATATAGTAGTTCACGGTGTAAGGACGCTTCCGTCAGCATATAAATTGTTCTTAGAGACCCTTCGGGCAAGGTCTTTCAAAACCTGATTCATTTCCTGTAAAGCAACCCTATAGCCTAAAGTGAGTCCGGGACAGGCATGACCATGGAATTTTACGACATCATCAAATTGCTTCATCTGAAAATACATTTAGCGGGTTAGCAAACCCCGCCTATCGATGTGCAGGACATACTTTC
The DNA here is from genome assembly GCA_037445375.1 of Nitrospirota bacterium. GTDB lineage: Bacteria > Nitrospirota > Thermodesulfovibrionia > Thermodesulfovibrionales > Dissulfurispiraceae > DYHD01. Next base: position 22,807 of record JBBIKS010000014.1, read on the forward strand.
CCAACCAATCTTCATTTCCCTTTGTGCCGACTTATCGGCATGAGGGTTTCATAATAAACTCCTTTCATTCTCATAAAATATATCTGCTAAGGTCTTGATCTTTGACTATATCATTAAGCTTTTCTGATACATATTGGCTGCCTATGACAATTTTCCTATCCTTAATTTCAGGTGCTTCGAATGAGAGATCTTCCAGAAGTTTTTCTAATATTGTATGCAGCCTTCTTGCGCCTATGTTTTCTGTCTTATCGTTGACCTCTGCGGCTATTTCAGCAAGGTCGTGGATGGATTCTTCGGTAAACTCTATCTCAATGCCCTCGGTCTCAAGCAGTGCGATATATTGTTTTATTAATGCATTATAAGGTTCTGTCAGGATTCTTATAAACTCATTCTTGCCGAGCGACTCAAGCTCCACCCTTATTGGAAACCTTCCCTGAAGCTCTGGGATGAGATCAGATGGTTTTGCAGTATGAAACGCCCCTGCTGCTATGAAAAGTATATGGTCTGTCCTTACGGTTCCATGTTTTGTTGCAACCGTAGAGCCTTCTACTATTGGTAAAAGATCTCTTTGCACGCCTTCCCTTGAGACATCAGGACCGTAGCTGTGTCCTCTGCTGGCAACCTTGTCTATCTCATCAATGAATACAATCCCAGTCTGTTCTGTTCTCTCGATAGCCTCTTTTTTTACCAGCTCCATATCTATCAGCTTATTAGCCTCTTCCTGCGTCACCAACACCAATGCCTCTGGAACCTTAACCTTTTTTCTTTTTGACTTTTCAGGCAAAAAGCTACCGAGCATCTCTTTAAGGTTCATCTCCATTTCATCAAGTCCTATATTAGAGACAACACCAAAAGGCATAACTTTTTCCTTAATTTCTATCTCTACATACCTTGAATTTAGTTTCCCTTCCCTAAGCTGGAGCTTGAGTTTTTCCCGAGTGGTTTTATAGTGCTCCTTCTCATTTTCATCAATGACTGTTCCTCTTGCATTTCTTAGCGGCGGCAGGAGAAGATCAAGGATTCTGTCTTCCGCATGACTTTTTGCCTTTTCATAGACCTTCTCCATATGTTCGGTTCTTACCATATTCATAGAAATCTCTGTAAGATCTCTTATCATTGATTCAACATCCCTGCCGACATAACCAACCTCGGTATATTTTGATGCCTCAACCTTCATAAAAGGCGCATTTGCGAGCCTTGCAAGCCTTCTTGCGATCTCTGTTTTGCCTACACCTGTAGGTCCAATCATTATTATGTTTTTAGGCAGAACCTCATCCTTCAGGTCAGATGTGATCCTTTGACGCCTCCATCTGTTTCTTAATGCGATAGCTACTGCCTTCTTTGCCTTGTCCTGCCCTATTATATATTTATCAAGTTCTTCTACGATTTTCTTTGGTGTAAGATTATCCATTTAGCTCCTCTATAATTATGTTTTTATTTGTATAAACACAAATATCCGCGGCTATTTCCATCGCCTTTGATACTATCTCAATAGCATTAAAATTAGTATTTTCATATAAAGCCCTTGCTGCAGCGTGAGCATAAGGACCGCCAGAACCTATCGCAGCAATGCCCCCTTCAGGCTCAATGATATCACCAGTCCCTGAGAGGATAAATATATTGTCATTATCAGCTACTATCAGCAAAGCCTCAAGCCTTCTCAGGATTTTATCTGTCCGCCAATCTTTAGCAAGCTCAACAGCAGCCCTTTTTATATTGCCCTTATAAGCCTCTAATTTGGACTCAAATCTCTCAAATAGAGTGAAAGCATCTGCTGTAGCGCCTGCAAAGCCAGCAAGTATTTTCTCATTATACATCTTTCTAATCTTCCTTGCGTTGTGTTTCAATACTGTATTGCCCATTGTCACCTGACCGTCACAGGCTATGGCAACTTTGCCGTCTTTTCTTATACATAAAACAGTTGTGCTGTGAATCATCTATCCTCCTCAAAATCATCTATAATAAAACAATTTCAATGATTATTTAAAATTCTCTCGATTCAAGGCTTTTGCAATAGCAGAGATTTACTCCTCTTTATTTCCAAAAGGGTGTGTTTTATCATATATATCAATCAAATGTCCTATATCCAAATGGGTATATTTTTGCGTTGTTGATAACGATGAATGTCCCAGAAGCTCTTGAATGATCCTCAAATCAGCACCACCAATCAGCAGATGGGTAGCAAAGGAATGTCGAAGGGTATGAGGTCCTATCTGCCCCTCAATACCTATATTCCTTGCATATTTGACAACAACCCGTCTTATCTGTCTGTCCGTCAGCCTGCTGCCTCTAATATTAAGAAAAAGTGCAGATTGAGTATCGGTAAAGCGCTTTTTCTTTTTGAAAAACACTCTGTCGACAATATATGATTTTAATGCCGCTGCTGCTTTGTCCCCAAAAGGAACTATTCTCTCTTTTTTACCTTTGCCTTTAATTTTAAGAAGTCCTTCCTTTAAATTCACATCATCCATATTAATGCCTGCTAACTCACTTACCCTCACGCCGCTGCAATATAATAATTCTAAAATTGCTTTGTCCCTGATTTTAATAAATTCTATGCCTTCAGGAGACTGAACAAGGTCGAATGCTTCATCCACAGATAAAAAATTTGGCAGGGGTTTAGCCGCCTTTGGCATGGGAACAAACTTAGCCGCATTTAGCTTAATATAACCTTCTTGATATAAGTAAGCTAAAAAAGACCTGATAGCTGCTAATTTTCTTGAAACTGTTGATTTTGCCTTGCCCTTAAGCATGAGATCTGAAATAAACCCCCGTATATCTATGACCTCAATAGCCTCTGGGTGAGGCTTGCAGTGTGATGAAAATTCATCTAAATCTTTTCTATAAGCCCTGAGAGTATGAACCGAAAAACCCCTTTCTACCTCAAGATATCTCATAAACTTCAAGATAAGGTCGCTAAATCCATTGGATTGCATTTTTTATCCTCAAAAAGCTAATTATTCGTCTATTCTGCGGCTGATTGTTAAGAGCCGACCTACAATTAAAGTCTTTTTATAAACTATCATTTTCATAAAAAGCCGACATTCCTGCGAAGGCAGGAATCCAGTGTTTTCAATAGGTTCTGGATTCCGCATCAAGTGCGGAATGACAAAAAACCGTAGTTTATAAAAAAGACACTATTTAGTGTCTGTTTATAAATGCCAAATCTTGTGGGAGCAGGTTTGTAACCTGCTCCATAATTTTTGCTGAATGAGCATGATTCTAAATAATAGCACCTTTTTGATATTACGAAATAAGGGTTCAAGTTGCAAACTTGAATCCGCAAAAACAATATATAAAAATCTAATTTCATTTTCTAAGATAACCTATATCTCTTTAGAAGGACAAATATCACTTATAATGCATTGCTCATGTCTCGGTTTTTTTGCCTGACAAACCTTTCTGCCATGCAATATCAGCAAATGAGAAATTACGCCCCATTCCTCCTTTGGAGTAATAGCCATCAGATCTAATTCTATCTTCTTAGGGTCATCATTTTTTGTCAGCCCGAGTCTATTAGAGAGCCTTTTTACATGGGTATCAACAGCTATCCCCTCATTTATCCCAAATGCATTATATAGTATTATATTAGCTGTTTTTCTGGCTACTCCCGGAAGTTTTGTCAGTTCTTCCATTGTATTTGGAACGAGAGAATTGTGTTTTTCAATGATAATCATTGCGCACTGCTTTATATTATTAGCCTTCGTCTTATAGAAATTAATTGAACTTATATCATTCTGAAGGTCATCAATAGACGTTTCTGCATAATCTTTCAATGTGCGATACTCTTTAAAAAGTTTTTCAGTAACCTTGTTTACAAGCACATCAGTCGTCTGAGCCGACAGGACGGTTGCCACAAGAAGTTCAAATGGATTTCTATAATTGAGAGCTGTTTTTGGCTCAGGGTATTCATTCTTTAGGAGTGATATTATTTGAAGAAGCCTTAAAGCATTGTTCATTTTTGGTCCTTTACATCATATAAAAAATTATTTTTCCAGTGAACCTCCCCGCAGCAAGCTGCGGGGTATCCTAAAATCTTCCCCCCTCAAGGGAGAGGCTTATTTACCAACCCTCCCCATTGAGGGGGGAGGGCAAGAGTGGGGGTTATTTTAGAGTTTATAAACAGACTTAAATTAGCTAAAGATATTTATATTTACAAAAGAAATGATACTAAAAATCATTATCCTTTACTATGCTGCCGTCTCTTAAAAGATAAACAATCTCTTTAATCTGTGCATTCCGTATCATTCTTCTGCATAGAAGGCATGGTCTGCCGTCTGCGTAAAGATTGTCTTCCTCAAACCCTGCGATATATATGGTTGCGTCTTTCATCCTCTCAGGCGAACCGTTAATGATTGCGTTCTGTTCGGCATGAACAGCCTCGCAAAGCTCATAACGTTCTCCTGCCGGGATATTAAGTTCTTTTCTTTTGCACTTCTGTATATCCACACAGTTTATTGAACCTCGTGGAGCACCGTTATAGCCTGTGCTGACTATAACGCTATCCTTAACGATAACAGCTCCATATCTGCGTCTAATGCAGGTGGAACGTGAAGATACAATCTTTGCTATCTCTATAAAATACTCATCCCAGCCGGGGCGTTTGAATTTCATGTTTTTATATTACACCAAAAGTTGTAAAAATATTATTTTTGCCTGAATTCATAATTTATAGCAGAAGCCAGTTTGCAACCTGTTCTATAATTTTTACTTAACAAACATAATTCTTAATAACAACGTTTTTTATATTACAAAATATGGGTTTAAATTTATAAAATTAAACCCGCAAAAAATAACAATCTGTCACTCTCACTTTAATGCATTTTCAAATTTTATAAAGCCAACATATAGGGGTACTAAGTCAACTTAGATGAGATTCTTCATCGTTGCTTTATGCGCACCCCGTCTTTGACGGTCTCATCAGGATGTGCGATAACCATATCGCCTTCTTTCAGCCCTGAGATGACCTCTGCCGCAAGACCGTTATGACGGCCTATCTTTACCTCTTTTAAATATGCCTTTTTATCCCTCGTAATAAATACCGCCCAGCCGTCTCCTTTGCGAAATAGGGCGCTGGCTGGCACTTGAAGGATATCTTTGCCTTCCCAGATTATAAATCTTGCATCCACCCTGTATCCGTCACCCAGCCTTTGCCAGCTTTCAGGTGGTGAAGTGATATCCGTTATTACTAGAACCCTTTGTTCTTCGACTCCAAGACTCGATATCTTTGTGAAACCTGTAGGCTCCACAACCTTGACATTTCCTGTAAGGGCGGTTTCATCCCCCCAACGTTCAAAGAGCACTGGGGTGCCATTCTTTATCTTCACCGCATCAGATGAGAGAACCTCGACCCTTATTTCCAGCCTATTGGTATCGCCTATATCAACCAAAGGCTCTCCCGGGCTGACCGCAGCTTCGCTCTCACGGTATTTCTTAAGCACCCTTCCCTCAACAGGTGATCGAACGGAAACGGGTTTACCGTAGTTCTTTGCCCCTTCGGCAGGCGTATGTCCAAGAGCGGCACGGTACCTCTCAAGCTCAAAAAGGGCTACTTTTACAGCGGCTTTGGCGGCGAGAAGATTTGCATCGGCACGGTTTGCCTCTGATTCAGCCTGCTCAAGGGTATCTTTTGATGTATAACCAGCATTATAAAGTTTGATCATCCTTTGAAGATTGGACTTTGCATATTCCGCCTCTGCCGCTCTGGCTCTTGCATTTTCTTCGGCTGCTCTAAGGGATGCCTCTCTTGCCAAGACCGATGCCTCAGCCTCTGCACGGCTTCTTGGGTCTAAGGCGGCGGATCTTACAGGTTCAAGTTCGGCAATGACTTGCCCTTTTTTCACTAAGTCTCCGACATTCAGATTAATACGGCGCATAAATGCAGAAACAGGAGATGATATGACATATCTGTCTTTGACCCTTGTCTTTCCTTCCTCTTCTACTGCGACCGTCATGGTCCCGCGGGTGACCTTCACTATCTCCACAGAGACCGGTTTCGGCATAAAACCGTAAACAACTGCAGCTATAACAGCCGCTGAAATGATTATAATGATTACCCATCTGTTTTTTTGCATTTCATTCCCTTGCCTTTAAAACAGCCACCAGATCAAGGCGGTCAAGTTTTCTGCGCACAATCAGTCCCGATAAACAGGCTGATGCGATTATAACTGTGGCAGCGAGTGAATAGGTGGCAGACTCAACTACCACAGGTATCCTGAAAAGATCTGAACTGACCGAGTTTGCAACATATGCACAGAGAGCGGTTCCAAGAATGAATCCGAGTGGAATAGATGTAAGTGCAAGCAGTCCAAGCTCTCCCAAAAATATATAGGAAATCTCTGCGCGGGTATATCCGAGCACCCGCAGGCTGGAAAGCTCACGGCTTCTTTCTGCCAGAGCTATCCTAGCGCTGTTGTATATAACCCCAAACGCGATAGTTCCTGCCAATATTGTAGCTACAAAGGTGAAAAAAAGGAATGCCTCTGCCTGTGTTTCATAAAAATTTCTTATCTCGTTCTTTCTCATGACAACGCCGGCCACACGCGGCATATCCACAAGCTTTCTGTATATCTCGTTCTGATACATGGAGTCAACCGCGATATAGGCGCCGGATACGGCATTGCCTTCCCTCATAAGCCTGTTTAAAGCATTCAAATCCATGTAAGCTTGCAGCCCGATGTATTGCTTGATAAACCCAACCACCGGCACCTGCCTGATTGCCCTGTTTCCCTCCATCACCTCCACTGTAAGCATATCCCCGTGCCTGACGCCGAGAATATCTCCAAGATAATCCGTGAGTATAACGCCGTCAGGGGGGAGACTGACGGGACTGAGATTGACATCTAAGAGAAAATTAAGTTGATTTGCAGACTCTATCCCGTAAATAGAAGTCCGATAGTTGCGGTGACCAAACCTGAGCTTAACAGGAACCGACCTGAAGACCTCTGCATGTTCAATTCCGGTGAGGCTTTTGAGCTCGTAAAGCGATTTCTTTGATGTAGGCTCTACAAAGGTGACAGTCATATCTTCCTTCTGCGACAACCTGAACTGAACATCTATCATGAAATCAACTGCGTCCTTGGAAAAGGTACCGGCAATCATTATAGCACAGGAAAGTGATATTCCAGTGATTGTAAGAAGTGATTTCACAGGTCTCCTGCGTATATTGCGGATGATCATCCGTGTCGGCTGCGAGATCAGACGCCACAGTCTGAGCCGCTCAATAATTGACTTTTTATAAAATGCAGGCGGCTCAGGACGCATAGCCTCTGCCGGTGGAATTGCCGCCGCCTTCCATACGGAATAAATAGTACCTGCAAGGGCGGCAGAAATGGTGATTAAAGCCGAAGTCAAGGCAACAGAAGGTTTAATTTCATAAATAAGATACGGAAAGCGGTAAAAATCCATATATATTTTGCCGAGCCCGTTTCCGAGCCATGCCCCTACGGCAAGACCCCCTGCAATCCCGATAATCACTATAACGAGAACCATTTTCACATAGTGTATGGCAATATCGCTGTTGCTGTAACCGAATGCCTTGAGAATTGCGATCTGTTCACGTTGTAAATTCACTGTCCTGCTTACAACCACATTCAGCAAAAAGGCGGCAACTGCGATAAAGATGGGAGGGAATATTTGAGCGCTGCTTTGTAATTGCTTAAACTCCTCACTCAGGAAGCGGTGGGACATCTGATCCTTTCTTGCGTATGAGCCAAAACCGCCATAATTGTCTATAAGGTTATCGAGATGAATGAGGACATCATCCGCTTTTGCATTTTCATTAAGGGACAGGGATACATCATTGAACGCACCTTTCATGTTATAGGCTGTCCCAAGGGCATTTCTTCCCATCCAGAGTATGGCATAACGTTTATAATCTGGGCTTATAGCCCCCGGCCTTGACTGAAGGATAAACTCTGGAGATAAGGCTATGCCGACAATTACAAGTCTCTTCCACTTTCCGTTTATAACGGCTGCAAAGTTGTCGCCGGGCTTAAACCTATGCGCCTCGGCAAACGCCTCGCTGACAATCACCTCATTATCCTTCCATGGATCAACCATTCTTCCCTTTCTTAAGTACAGCCTGTTCAGATAAGATGTGCCGGTATCGGGCACAGAAACCAGTTTGGCTGTTACAGGCTCATCAAATCCCTTTATGTCAAGCTTTACATTAGCCACAACACGGGTCTCTGCCAGATTGACTCCCGGTATTTCGGCTATGCGGGGTTTCAGGGTTTCAGAGGAACGTTTTAAGGATGCAAAGACATCTGCAAAACCATACTCACGATAGAATTTCTCCCTCGTTACATGCAGAGAGTCCAATACGCTTATCAGCATTACATAAGTGGCAACGCCGCTGATAATGACCAGCACAATCGCAAATGCCTGCCCCTTCATCTTCCATAAATCACGCCAAAGCTTTTTATCCAAAGATGTCATAGGACTACCATCGCAATTTATTTATCGGCATTTTTTCGGTGTTTGTAACTATATCTGAGATAGCGCCGTTTTTCATGCGTATCACACGGTCTGCTATGCCAGCAATATCGGCATTGTGCGTAATGATAAGAGTAGCAGTGCCGAGTTCCCGGTTGACCTTGTCAAGAGCCTCAAGCACAACTATTCCAGTTGCGGAATCAAGTGCGCCTGTGGGTTCATCGCAAAGAAGCACCTCGGGGCTTTTCGATATAGCGCGTGCTATAGCAACCCGCTGCTGTTCGCCGCCTGACAACTGGGAAGGAAAATGGTCGAGCCTTTCTCCAAGCCCGACTAATGCAAGGGCGTCCTCGGGCTTCATAGGTCTTTTTGCTATATCGGTGACAACTGCGACATTCTCAATAGCGGTGAGGCTTGGGATAAGGTTATAAAACTGAAATACAAATCCAATATGAAAGCGTCTGAATTCAGTGAGTTCCTGTTCTGTAGCCTTAGTAATATCTTTGCCACGGTAAATCACCTGCCCGTCGGTAGGCGTATCGAGACCGCCAAGAATATTTAAGAGCGTAGATTTCCCGCTGCCGGAAGGACCCAGCAATACGATAAGCTCTCTCGGGTAAATTTCAAGGGTTACACCCCTGAGAGCCTGCACCCTCACCTCTCCCATCCTGTAAATCTTCGTGAGCCCGGCTACTTTAAAAATGATATCTTCTTGTTCCAATGGACGATTTGTAAGCATATCTAAGTTATTCATTTTAATCCTAAAAACCACCTTTCACATGGGCAGGCAGTCTTACAGCAAAATTACAACTGCCTGTTTACCAATTACTAAGACCTAACTTAACAAAGCCTCAAAAAACACCCTGCCCATCATCCCCTCCCGTCAATAATATAACCCTTTCAACTTGCGTTAGAGGGTGAGGAGGCTTTATTTATGTATTCCTTAATAATTATGGGTTCATGCCGTTTCTATAGAGGAAATAGGTTGCTTTGCCATTTTTCAGGCAGCCTGCGCAAGATAACCTGAGCATAAATTTGCGTTCTTTTCATATCAATATATCAGCATGAAAATTTGCTAAATGTAAAATACCATTTAATCGGAATAACTTTCCAAACTTATTTTCACCTAAATTGAACAATTCTTTTAGATAATGTTCCTAATAACAGGCTGGATGCCTCTCTTGCGGATTATCATTAATAAGCCATTGGGTATGACAGCCTTTTTTTCTCTCTTGAGAGGTGTGTGGCAGTGTAATCAGTTTGTAGATGGTTTGCTAACATAGTGGCTCAATTTAGGGTTCAGGCATTTAACTCTAACATAAGAAGCCAGCAGGCGCATGATACAATTTCTTGCTCAAACTGAGCGGGTAAAATATTTAAAATCCTCCCTTATCCCTCCGTATCAAGGAGTAATTTTATCCGCTTGAAATGAGAAACAACCAAAAAAACTTTCTTTTTTTAAAAAAACTTCATTATAATTGATATCATATCTGCCCAAGATACTCTGTAAGAGCATTGATGTGCTTTTTTCATTACTATTATAAGAGGTTATGAGCCACCCAGTTTTTTATGAATAACAAGATAAAAAAAGAAAATGATGTACCAATTCTTATTGTTGATGATGACAGATTTGTGCTTAATTACCTGTCTGATCTTTTAGAGGAATTCGGGTATAAAACTATTGCATCGGATAATCCTGCTGAGGCATTAAAAATACTCTGGAATGAACGAGTTACTTGTGTGCTTACAGATATAAAAATGCCGGGCATGACAGGGATTAACCTCCTGCAAAAAATTCACAATATACACCCAGATATGCCGGTAATATTGATGACTGCTCATGCTGAGGTTGATATTGCTATTGAAGCGATCCAAAAAGGGGCTTTTGATTTTGTCTGCAAACCATTCAGATCTGAATATCTCATAAATTCTATCAACAAGGCTTTAAGACACAGAGAAGCATTAGATGCTGAAAAGCATTATAAAAATATGCTTGAGAGTGCTGTCAAAAGCAGGACGGATGAATTAAGTAAGGCTCTTGCCGAACTGATAGGGTTAAACAAAGAAATCATCCAACGTCTTGCGACTGTAGCTGAATTCAGAGACACTGACTCTGCAACCCATTTTTCGAGAATAAGCCTTTATGTAAATAAGATTACTGAGACAATGGGCTTTGAAGCAGATTATGTAGAAAGTTTAACACTTGCGAGCAAACTTCATGATATAGGAAAAATAGCAATACCGGATAACATACTCCTCAAGCCAGATTCTCTGACAGCAAGCGAGTGGGAAATCATGAAGAATCATACCACAATAGGAGAAAGAATACTTGCTGGTTCCCCCCATAAGACATTACAGTTGGCAGCATCAATAGCCCTGAATCACCATGAAAAATGGGACGGCTCAGGTTATCCACATGGTCTGAAAGAAAATGATATCCCGATTGAAGGCAGGATAATAATAGTTTGCGATCAGTATGATGCCATAAGGAGCACACGTCGTTACAAAAAAACCTTCACCCATGGAGAAACCTTAAAAATTCTGACTGAAGGCGATGGCAGAACTGACCCAAGCCATTTTGACCCAGATGTTTTAAATGCTTTTCTAAAGATAACTGATGTCTTTAATAATATATTCGAGACAAATCAGGACTGATATTAACTGGCAGAAAATATTGAACCAGTTTCCTATTATTCAAAGTCACTTATAGGCATATCAGACAGGGCATTCTTCATAAAGTTTGCCCAGATAGGAGCAGCGGCTCGTCCACCAACCTCTGCCTGACCTAAAGACCTCCTCATATCATCATAGCCGACCCATACGCCTGCAATAAGATTAGGCGTGTAGCCAATGAACCATGCGTCTTTGTAATCATTAGTTGTGCCTGTTTTTCCTGCTGCAGATCTGCCTATATTAGCCCTCATGCCTGTCCCATAAGTTATCACATCCTTAAGCATTGAGGTTATTTGAGATGCTATCTCAGGACTTACTACTTCATCACCCTTAGGCATATTTTCCTCTAAGACCGTACCTTTTGAATCGGTAATATATTTAATTGCGATAGGCTTATATTTCATTCCGCTGTTTGCAAAAGCAGAATAAGCTGCTGTAAGCTCGATCGGTGAAACGCTCATAGAACCAAGCGCTATTGAAAGTTCTCTTGGCATATTGGATTCTATTCCAGCTTTTTGGGCAAAAGATTTGACAGTATCTATACCAATAGCATCAACGAGCTTAACTGTAACAATATTTCTTGAGTAAGCAAGCGCTTCTCTTAAGGTTGTTAACCCACTATATTTGCGGTCATAGTTTTCGGGGCTCCACTCTTGGCCTGCCCAGCGGTATGTTACAGGTTCATCGATAATTATGCTTTCAGAAGTAAATCCATTTTGGAGTGCAGCAGCATAAACAATAGGCTTGAATGCAGATCCGGGCTGTCTTTTTGCCGATAGAGCACGATTATAATCACTCTTGGAATAGCTGAAACCGCCAATCAAGGCACGGATATATCCTGTTTCCGGCTCTATTGCCACCACTGCACCTTCAACCTCAGGGTCTTGATCTAGACTAAATGTGATATTATTTTTATCTGATGTTTTAACCCTTACATGAACCACATCCCCTTTTTTCAGTATATCGGTAAGTTTGAAATTCTTAATGGTTTTAACCCTTCCGCTTTTTACATCTAAAGTATTGCTTGCCCATAGAGCGTCTCGAAGCATCAAATGCCCGATAATACCCCTCGTCTTTATAGTTGCCTCATTAGCAGTAACAGATATGACTGTTCCTGAAGATATATCCCCAATAGATGCAGAAAATGATGGCTTTTTTTCGCTTTTCTGCTCTTCTGATTTAATCTCTTTATGCCCAATAGGACCTCTCCAGCCTTTTCTTTTATCAACATCTCTGAGTCCTTCCTGAAGAGATCTCTGAGCAGCTATCTGGGCTTTCCTGTCCAATGTTGTATAAACCTTAAGTCCCTTTTTATAGACCATATCCTCGCCATACTTCTGCTCTATCTGGTGCCTTATATGCTCAAGAAAATAATTATTTGCCTCTTTCTCTAATCTCAAGGACGACAAAATAATAGGATGTTTTTTATACTCAGTCCTCTGAGATGCCGTTATATAACCTTCTTCTTCCATCCTCAATAATACAACCTCTTGCCTTTCTCTTGCCTTGACGAGATTGTTATATGGCGAGAAGGCATTAGGGGCTTTCACCAATCCAACCAAAAGGGCAGCTTCAGGAAGATTAATTTGTGTTACAGATTTCCCAAAATATAACTTTGAAGCCATCTCTATGCCATAAGCTCCATGTCCGAAATATATCTTGTTTAGATATAATTCAAGTATCTCCTTTTTAGTTAATTCCTTTTCGAGTTTTATTGCGAGATGAGCCTCTTTAACTTTCCTTGCAATAGTCTTCTCAGGTGAGAGAAACATTATCTTTGCAAGCTGCTGAGTTATGGTGCTGCCCCCTTGTTTAGCGCTTGCGTGCATAATATCAGTTATCAGTGCCCTTGCAATGCCTATATAATCCAAGCCTTTATGGCTCCAGAATCTTGAATCCTCCACTGCTATTACTGCATTGACCAAATGGGCAGGAAATTTATTATACGCAACATAAATCCCTTTGTCTATCTTAAACTCACCTATGAGGGTGTTGTCATCTGCATAAACCTTTGTTCCTTCAATACTGCGATATTTTTTAAGTTCAGAGATAGCCGGGACTCCCTCAGCAAGTGCAAAGTATGCACCCACAATCGAGCCTAAGATTAGAATTAAAATTATTAGAATCAGCAAACGTTTCATATTAGAATTATAAAAGGGCTTGGGTGGAATTTACAACTTAATGCCATTGTTTAGACATTAATAAGCAATTGGATGAGTGTTAAATTGAAAGATAAAAAAATTTAAAAAGGCGACCATGCCGGGCTTGCAGCCTTAAATCCTTTATTTGTAATGCGCTTTTGCCCTCCTCCATCGGTTCTCATTATATAAATTCCTTTTATCCCGTCTCGGTCTGATGTATAGGCAATATATCTTCCGTCAGGAGAAAAGGAAGGCTCCTCATTATTACCTGAATTAGTAAGCTGGGTTAATCCTGATCCGTCCAAATTAATAAGAAATATCTGATGCCTGCCGCCGTTCATGCCCGCAAATGCTATTTTATCTCCCTTTGGCGACCATACCGGAGATGTATTATATGAGCCTTCATATGTAATTTTTCTAAGGTCAGTGCCGTTTATATCAGAGATATAAATCTGCGGACTGCCTGCCCTGTTTGAGACAAAAAGTAGTTTTCTTCCGTCAGGTGAGACCGAAGGAGATACATCAATCCATGGTGAAGATATGAGCTTTCTGCTGTTCATACTTATGATATCGCCTATATGAATATCAGAATTTCCATCCTTTGAAGAAACAAATACAAATTCCCTATTATTTGAGAGAAAATTACCTGTCATGTTTAAACCTTTCTGCATAAGAACACTTCTCTCTTTCATCGCCTTAATATCGAGTAAAAAAATACCCCACTGCCGGTTCTTTAGCTTCGAATAAATCAATTTTGAGCCGTCTGATGCCCACTTTGGTGCCAATAAAATCTCCCCGCTTATACCCATTTCATAATTCCTGTAACCATCCCAATCCATCTGAAACAGATCTTTCCCCTTAGATTTTTCGCCTATATAAACTATCTTTGTTCTAAAAATGCCCTGCTGTCCAGTGAGGATTTTATAAATATCATTGGCAATAGAGTGAGCAAGCTGACGGTAAAACTCCTTTGATCCAGAATATTCCTTCTTCAAGACCTCCCGTCCGTCTGATACATCATAGACTGAGATGACTGCCTTTATCTGTTTATCTTTGATTACCGTCCCTTTGACAACGACCTCAGCCTGAAGTCCCCGCCAGTTTGCCTGATTAAAAGGCTGGTCATGCCGCTCAATATGTGCTTTTTCATCTATTATCTGAAAAAGTCCTGTAAAATCAAGGTCTTCTCTGACGATATCGGATATCTCACTGCCGCCTGAGAATGTCTGGATTGCGACAGGGAGTTTCCTGATGCCCGCAGATGTGATGTCAAGATAAACCTTTTGAGCTGAGGCTGGAAGACTCATAAACACTGCCAAGAGCAGGGCAATTATGAGATTTCTGCCTGAATATAATTTATTGTGATACTTATTTTTCTTCATGGATAAAACCTCACTCCTACCTCCATCTCTTGAGGAGGCGGTGGCAGTGGGCTTGCCTTGTTTATAGCCCTCAAGGCATAGCGGTCAAACAATTGATTGCCTGAGCTTTTCTCTATCCTGTCAATCCTGACGCTGCCGTCTTTTGCAATCCATATAGATACTATTGCCTCTAAATTACGATCAAGGCTTTCTGGGAAAACCCATTCCTGCCTGATTTTTTTTACCACCATTGAATAATAGTCACTCCCGACAGCGGGGGGATTTGCAGTACCAGAAGATGTAGACTTGTTTTGTGATTTTTGAGTTCCGCTGCCTTTAGCAACGTTTTGACTGCCAATATCCAAGACCTTTCTTAAGGCAACGATTTTTTCAAGCTTCTTCTTTGCCTGTAATGCCTCGATTCTCTCTTTGACGATGCTTTCCTGCTTTATTTTTTCATCTCTGCTTGTCTTTGAAGGCACGCTGGGCTCCTTCTTAACTGGATCTGAAGTCTTTGGTGTTTTATCCTGAACCTCATTGCCCTGAGCAGGAGCTGAACCTGAAACTTTAAAATCCTCCACAAGAGATACAATATATGGCTCGGTTTTTTTGTGAATATCAGACTGTTTAATTACAACTACAGCAATCGCAAACAGCAAAATATGGATAAATGCAGAAAAAGCAAAAGAGCGGTATATTAGAGACGGGTTATTCATCTTAAAGATATTTTTGGTTCTGTAATCATCCCGAGCTTTTCTATTCCAGCCTCCTTTATCTCACCCATTATTTCTACTACAAAACCATAGGATACATCTTTGTCAGCCTTAAGAAAAACATTCGGGTTGAGTCTGCTTATCGCACTCAGCTTCTTGATGAGTTCGTCCTTTGAAACTGGGGCATCATTCATATAAATCAACCCCCCTTTTTTTATAACAAGGGTGATCCTCTCTTCTTCGCTAAGTTCCTTGCCTTTTGCCTTTGGCAGATTGACATCAATCCCCTGCTGAAGAAGAGGCGCTGTAATCATGAAAATAATCAATAACACCAGCATTACATCAACCAGAGGCGTTACATTTATTTCAGACATTGCTTGTCTATGTCTTTGTGTTTTCATTGTCTAAGTATATAATCAACCAATTCTTCTGAAAAATCTTCAAGTTCAACTATCATTCTGTTTGCCCTGCTCAGATAGTAATTATATGCAACAACTGCCGGGATAGCCGCTACAAGTCCTAATGCGGTTGCGATTAGAGCTTCTGCAATTCCGGGGGCAACGATAGCCAATGAGGCAGAACCTGCCCCCCCTATGCCCCTGAAGGTGTTCATTATTCCCCAGACAGTCCCAAAAAGACCGATAAAAGGCGTTGTCGAGCCGGTAGTTGCAAGGAAATTCAAGTATCTTTCAAGTTTTGAAGCCTCTAATGCCGAATATCTCTTCAACATTCTTTTGAGTTCATCTTTGTCTGAGTACGTCTTTTCTGAATAAACAGACCTGAATAGATTAGCCAGCGGACTTATGGCAAAGCGTTTGGTAGATATGTATAAGTCTTTTGGGTCAAGAGTAGAACTGTAAATCCTGATAAAATTACTTGACTCTTTATCTGCTGCAGAGAAAAGCCGCCATTTGTAAAAAATAATAGTCCATGAGACAATAGAGAATACCAAAAGCACTAAAAAAACAGCTTTTACGACATAGCCAGCCTGCAGGATTAATTGAATGATTGAATGTTCCATAATTGTCTAATAATAAGACACTTTATAAGATTATTTCCTGAAAAGTCAAATCTAAAGCTGATTTCAAAGGATAAACAAAGACTTGTAACTTATACGAAAAAATGGAGATAGAAAACTGTCGTTCCGAGCAGAGATAGGAATCTTGCTGCTTACCGAGAAAGATTCCTCACGCCCTTCGGGTGTTCAAAATGACAGGATAGTCAAGGGGTTTGCAGGACTATGTCTTGTTTATTCTTGTCAAGAATTTTTTAATTAAAATTTATTATTCTTTAATCTAAATTGAGCGATTCTTATAGGTAGATTTCTCTAATGACAGGCTGGACGCTGTCCTACTGACCATCATTAATCACCCATTGGGTGGGACAGCCGTCTCTGCTGTCCTATGTTCGCGAATAAAATCACTCAATTTAGGTATAATTGCTTTCTTAACTTATGCTCTAATGCTTATGCTTCCATCAGTTTTAAGTTCTTCGATCTGCTCAAGAGGCTCATTAATATTAAGGAAATTCACAGCCTTGAGCCTCAACCCGCTTGCGCTGAAGGATTTATAAAGTTCCTCAGTATTGCTATCCAAAATTGCCTGAAATTCCGGGTTGTTGGTTTTAAAAAAAATCATAAATTCCCTGTTATGCATTGTTACCAATGCTGAAAGATTGCCCAGTCTTTCGAGATCAAGGTTAATCCTGCAGGAATAAGAAACGTCTTTTGTATCTCTTTTCCCGCGCCTGAAGGAGACCTCGCCATCCCTCAAATCCTTCCAGATTAAAGGCAGAAATGTATAAAAGGAATCAGTTGTCTTTGAGAGAAGCTGGAATGTTTCAATATCTTTAATAAGAACCCCTATCTTATTTAAAAGCTCCGAGTTTGGTTTTACGAGTTCTGCGGCAAGACCCTTCTGTCCGGTTATCTCGGGCTTTTCAATCTGAGCGCCCTCAATCAGTATCTGCTTTAACTGTAATAATCCAGCTTTTAGATCCCTTTTTAATGACGATATATTATGCTGCAATAGAGTTTGATGAGCCTGAGCATCATCCTTATTCAGTGAAGCTGCCGCAGGCTTCTGTTTTTCTGCCAAAGATTTGAGATTATCAAACTGCTCCATTTGAAGAAAAAGCCTCGCAATCACCTTTAATTTCGGCTCAAGCACGATGCCTGTATCTTGCAAAATATTTTTCATTGATGTTTGGAGCATTTTTTCTATACTTACCATTAAATCCTTTTTTATGCCCTCTACAACTGGATGGCTTTTTAGTCCTTCTGGGAGTTGGTTTATAAATTCTCCAAGCCTCGTATGAATGCCCTGACCGCTCAATTTCAGGCTTGCCTGCAAAAGTTCCTGAAGCTTTACTCGCACATCATTAGGCAGTGAATTTATATCGGGCGGTAGCGCCTTCAATATTTCTAAATTTAGGGCTTGCAGCTTGATAAGATTTATATCATTAGGGTTTTTAAGCTGCTGACCGGATGGGATTAAATTTATGAGTTCCAGAATAAGTTTTGGTATAGCGCTGTCTTTAAGGATAAATGCTGTGATTTCGGGTTTTTTAGACGCTTTATCGTCATATCCCATAAACTGGAGCTTTAAATCCTTGTTCTCAGAAGGCAGGTCTGTAACCTTAAAAAATGCGTAAACCCCCTTTTCAAGAGGTATCTCAGTCCTTGCTGTTATTAAGTCGCCCTTGATCTTAAGGGTTGCCCCGCCGGAAGGCAAAATATCCATTATCTTTGCCCTAACAATATCACCGAGAATAAGTGAGATAACCTTTCCCGAAGGTTTTTCGATAGTCAAAAAACCGGAATTTATTCCTGTAATCTTGAAATTAATCAAGTTATTCATCTTAACTTAATGGTATAATTCGGCTCTGCATATTGCACTTCTTGCATCCCGCTGAATTCCTTTACAGCGTCCTTTACTTTATGATTAGCCTTGAGTTTTATGTGATATATTCTAACGCCTTCTATGAATTTAATAACCGATGCTCCATGCGCTGATATGATTTTTCGCGCAGTTTCATCGTTTATGTTTTCCTTAAATTTAACAAGCATCTCTTCTTCTGAAAATCTGTTCTCAGCCACTGCAAACTCCTTTTGTTTTTCTGAGGTTATTTGGGCAATTCTTTCAGGTTCTTTTACAATATTCGGAGTCAGGAATACAAGAAGATTGGTCTTCTTTTTTGATATCTGCTCATTCTTAAAAATAAAGCCCAGTAGTGGGATATCCCCGAGCAAAGGCATCTTATTAATATTTATTTCGTCTTTTTCCTGCATTAGTCCACCTATAACAACCGTCTGCCCGTCCTTAACGACTACCGATGTCTTGGTTGAACGCTTCGTTGTTGTTGGGCCGACATTAATCAGAATATTTTCTGATGCCTGCTTTAATGAAGAAATCTCCTGATATATATCGAGTTTTACATAATCACCTTCAGTAATCTGTGGAGTAAGCTTGAGGGTTATGCCGACATCCTTTCTTTCGATTGAACTTAAAACAGTGTTAGTAGTTGTTACGTCCCTTTCTCTTTTTGAGACAAAGGGGACATTTTCACCGACCACTATCTCTGCTTCCTTATTGTCTGAAGTCAGGATTTGTGGGGTTGAGAGGATATTAATAGCATCTTTGAATTCATTAAGGCTGAAAAGGGCTGCAAATCCTGGAATTGTGATAGTAGAAGATGTAATGTGGCCTTGAGCATCTATTATTGTCATGGGTATATCACGAATGAAATTTCCAAGCCCGCCAAGCGTCACCCCCTCAAGACCTTGAATAATATTCTGGACTGACCCTGAATTAATCGAACCAAAACCTCCTATCAATACAGGCTCCCCTTTATGTTTTGCTGTTATCCTCCACTTCGCCCCCAACTCCCTCAGATTATCAATTGAGGCCTCAATGATCATTGCCTCAACGTAGACCTGACGACGTTTCCTGTCTAATTGCTTAATAATCTGCGATAGATTGTGGTAATCGGCTGGAGATGCAACAATTATAAGAGAGTTTGAAGCCTTATCAGCAGTTATAGTAATACCCCCTACAGCTTCAAAGGGTATTACAGCAGGCGCTCCGCCCACAGCCTGCTGCTTCTGCGGCTGAGACCCTTTTAATATATTATCAAGCACCTTTTCAAGTTCGGAGGCGTCAGCGTTCTCCAAAAAATATATATTTATTCTGCCCAACGCATCAGGGGCTTTTATATCAAGCAAATTGATTAAGGATTTCATAGACTGCCTTATCCCCCTGTCCCCAAAAAGAACAACAGCATTCAATCTCTGGTCAGCTACAGCCCTCGGTTCATCTATGCTTAAGGGCTGGACTGCAGGGCGGCTTTTGCGCATCCCTTCATTAAGTATTTTTGCAACGGTGTCTGCTGAAGAATATTTGAGAAATATTATTTCGGGTCCTTCTTTGACCATTGGCTGGTCAATATTATTTAAAATTGAGAGAATCTTTTCGATATTGAGTCCCGAATCAATCACCAAAATGAGATTGCCTGGTCCAAAAGAAGAAGCATGACCATCTTTAGATATGAGCGGCTGGATAAACTTCAGGGCATCATCAGATGAGATATTAGAGAGCGAGATAAGGCGAGCTATGAAACTCTCATTAACCGGCTGTTTATCCTTTGCAAATCCGACACCTCGTTGTTTTACATCGGATGAGAGAACTATCTTATATGCATCCACGCCCGAAGGGATAAGGGTAAAGCCCTTGAGTTCCAGAACAGAAGTAAACAGGCTAAAGGCATCCTCAATACTCAGCTTGGAAGGCGTTATTATTGTAACCTTGCCCTTTACTCTTTCATCATATATAAAATTCTTTTTCGTAATCTCGCTGATAAACTTAGTAATTGCAGGCAGCTCTACATCAACAAAATTAAAAGTCACTTTTTGGTCCGAGGATAGTTCCCCCTTCCCCGATGAATATCCTAAATCAAGATTTATAATTAAAAGATTTAAGACTAAAAATAAAATAATCAGGCAATTTAAAATAACTTTTTTATTCATAAAACTCATCCTCACTTTATAAAATATGTCATTGTCGTTCTATTGCCGTTTCTGACAATGTCAAGCTGAATTGTCTCGAGCCCTTTCATTGCATTGAATGCCTGCAAAGCAGTCTCAGGATTTGCTATGCTGTATTCATTAATTCTAAGCAGCACGTCGCCATTCTGCAGCCCAAGTTTATGGTAAATCCCATTGTTCTTAACCTCGTGCAGTATAAATCCTTCCTGCTTGCCATTTATGAAGTTTGGCTGAAAACGCGCATCTGTCATTAATTCATTTGGGTTATCAATAGCGTGGAGCATCCTTTTTTTGTCAACCATATAAGTGCCGCTCGAGAGGCTTTTGGCAAGACTGGCAGTTTGAATATCATCACGAGTATTAGAAATTTCTTGAATTTTTAATATATCCTGCAGGGGTATCTCCAATACTTGTGCATCATTCTGAATGATGGCCTTATCTTTTTCGACCCTTTTGAGGATACCATAATCAAAAACCTTCTCCCCAACCCGTATCGTTTCCTGCCTATTGTTTTTGTCCTGAAAAATTGCAAAGGCATATTTACGATGACCAGAAAATGTGCCTACAAGTTTAATATCGCTGATGGAAGCCTGCCTATTTTCAGAAGAAGAAAGGAGCTTCAGCCCCGGCTCTTGTACGCCAAAGGGGTTATTTTTTATGATTATTTCATAGTCGTTGAAATTCTTCAATGCCTCTTGCTGCAAAGGCGGAGCCGGAGTGCTTACCTGTTTACTGCTTTTATAAAAATACAATAAAAGCTCTCTAAAAAAGAAAAGCGAAGATATAAGCAGTATAAGGCAGATGAATACAGTGGCTGCTGTCAGCAGGCGGTTATTTGTAAAATCAAAAAATACATTTTTCATAATGCACAAGGATTAACAATAATTGCTGCATAATTTTCTATATTTCTTAGTTTCCCCAAGAACTGCTCTTGCAGGGTTTTTCCTACAAAACAAATTGTTTCTAATTATACATCATTTAAAAATAAATCGAAAACAACTTTAGTAGTAATGGTGTCAGGTCTTGACAATTGACATAAGGTCAGCCCTTTTGCTATCCTTAGCTCATGGGTCGCCCACTGAGAATAGAGTTTCTTGGAGCTTTATATCATATAACAAGCAGAGGTAATGAGAGAAAGAGTATCTTTCTTGACGATGCGGATAGATTTAGATTCCTCGAAATCCTGAAAGATTACCATGATCGTTACGACATATTGCTTCACAGCTTTGTCCTTATGGATAATCATTATCACCTTATCCTCGAAACTCCAAAAGGCAATCTCTTGAAAGTAATGCATGGGATAAACGGAGGATATACAGGCTACTTCAACAGGAGATATGAACGTTCAGGACATCTTTTTCAGGGTAGATATAAAGGTATCCTTGTTGAAAAAGACGCATATTTACTCCCATTAAGCAGATATGTGCATATGAATCCTGTGATGGCCAAGATTGTTAAAAAACCTGAACAATATAGATGGAGTAGCTATCCGGGATACATCGGCAAGGAGAAAGAACGCAAATGGGTTGAATATTCATGGATACTATCAAACTTTGGGAAAGATGGGAAGACTACGAGGAGGAAATATCGTAAGTATGTTGAGAAATCCTTTAACAAAGACATGGAATACCCAGCAAAGAATCCCTATGGGCAAATAAT
>JBBIKS010000015.1:0-43019 GCA_037445375.1 Nitrospirota bacterium
TTGCAGGTAGTAGAGTAATGACAAAGGGATTTGTCAGATCAAGTCTTGACAAGTACACTTAAAGAATTCCTCGGGGATCGCTCATCTCGCCTCCGGCATTGCATTTTCCAATTATCCATATATTACCGAATTCATTGTCCTGAAAAGCCTTTGCAATTCCCATTTTTAGAGTTTCAAGAAGTGCAAGAAAAGTTACTATTATCTTTATTTTGGTATCTTGCCCACTAAAAAAGTCTTCGAAATGAATTGCGGATTCCCCCTTGATTTTCTCCACTATTGATTCAATTCTATCTTTCACAGTGAACGACTCTCTTGCTATTTCAAGTGGTTCGGGGGTCAGATTTTTAAGTATATTTTTGACTGCATCCATCAGGTCAAATATGCTGACTTCAGACAATGTTAAACCCCCATCAGATAAATCATTATTATCATCCATAACATGTCTTGAGAAAACCCTCTGTCTCATTTCTTCCATTTCTTTTAACCTTCCTGAAACCTCTTTATAAGCCTGATATGCCAAGAGCTGCTCCACAAGAGGCATCCTTGGATCATTATCCTGTTTCTGATTACTTTCTTCGTCTTCATCAGGAGGCAGAAGCAGACATGATTTTATATAAATCAGCCTCGAAGCCATAACTATAAAATCCGAAGCTATATTAAGATCGAGTTCCTTCATAATGTCCATATACTGAAGATACTGTTTTGTTATAAACGCAATAGGGATATCGTAAATGTCTATTTTATTGCTGTTTATTAAATGTAGCAGCAAATCAAGGGAACCCTCGAATTGAGGGAGATTTACATTATAATGAGGGTCATACATTTATTTTAAAATCAAAACCATTTAACCCGAAAGGCATTTGTCCTGAAACACAAACTTAGTATCAGTGTCGGTGTCAGAACTCCGAGGAGCGGCGTATGAGCGATTCGCTAAGACGAAGGACGATTTTTCGTCCCTCGTCTGTCGTCTTTTCAAACACTAACACTGGCACCGATGATACTAAATCATACCATCTATACAACAATTTCATAGCATTTTTGAGGTTATGGAATAACCTTGTTTAATTGATACTCTACGATACCTGTTGCTCCAACGCTCTTTAATTTGGGAATAATATCCCTTACCTTTTTTTCATCAATGATGACTTCAATTGCAAACCAGCCCGGGTCTGATAGTTCGGAGATTGTTGGAGAATGCATAGCTGTAAGAATACCCAAAACCTTGCTGAATGATTCTTCATGGACATTCATCTTAAGTCCAACCTTCTCTTCAGCAGCAAGCGCGCCATTAAGGAGCAGAGCGATATTTTCCATTTTTTTTCTTTTCCATTTGTTCTGCCATGCCTTCTTGTTTGCAATAAAACGAGTGGTAGATTCAATTATAGTCTCTATAATTCTTAAATTATTTGCCCTCAATGAAGTTCCTGTCTCGGTTAACTCAACGATTGCATCAGCCAGATATGGAGGCTTTACCTCAGTAGCTCCCCAAGAAAAATCTACCTTAGCTTTAATACCGTTTGATTCAAGATATTTTTCAGTATATCCAACGAGCTCCGTAGCAATCCTTTTGCCCTCCAAATCCTTTATGCTTTTAATCTTAGAGTCAGTCGGGACAGCAATAACCCATTTAACAGTCCTGAATCCCTCCTTAGCATATCGCAAGTCAGCGATCTCGACTATGTCTGCGCTCTGTTCCAAAATCCAGTCATGCCCTGTAAGTCCACAGTCAAGATGACCATTTTCGACATATCTCGGCATTTCCTGAGCCCTTATTAGCATTGAATGAATTTCCGTGTCATCAAAAACAGGATAATATGAGCGTGGTGATACAGTTATATGGTAGCCTGCCTTCCTGAAAAGTCTTAATGTAGATTCCTGTAGGCTCCCTTTTGGAAGACCAAGTTTAAGCATATTTGATGTGTTCATTTTGTTGTCATCCTTGATATTCGATAAAAATACCCCGCCATATGGCGGGGTATTAATTATAAAATAAATAAATTTATTTTGAAAATCAGACAGCTGCTTTTTCGACCCCTTTGAGCCAGAAAAGCCTTGTGCCATTGAGAACTGAAGAATTCACCATCTCTATCATCTCATCAACCTTGACATCAAAGCCTTCTTTGCGAGCAAAAGGACTAAATTTTAATCTGCACTCATATTTAGTAAGGTTGTCGAGTTCTTCATCGCTGACTTCTGCTATTTCAGCTCCCATTGCAGTCGCAATCTCAGCAAGTATATCAGTATTAGCCATGGCTTCACCAGGAGGCTCAACTGCCTGACAGATAAACTTCAGATTGCCAAGAAAATCTACAATAGAACCATCATCCTCTAAGAATGCAGCTGATGGAAGAACAAGATCAGCCTGTTTGGCAAGTTCGGTAAGATGAGTGGTTTGCACTATTAAGAAGTCGACCTTCGGAGCTTTAGTTATAGGAACCTCGCCGATTGCATAAAGAAGGCTGGTAGCGCCAGCTGCCATCTCCTTATATGTCTTGCCTTCTGATGTAAGTCCCATTATAGCAACACCCTTAGCATTGCTTTCGACTGGCACTGATACAACACGTCCCTTTATAAGCCCTATATTAGCAGCGGCTGGATACATTGCAGGTGATGTGAAAACTACAGGATTTTTTGCTGCAGCATATAAACCTGCTGCCTTTTCCATGTCTTCAGAAACAGCAGCGCCAGCAACGGCAGATGTTAAATCCGCATTTCCGACAAGTCCCTTATCAATAAGTCCTTTTACAAATGATTTCAATGTATCAGCTTCGTTGCCGATAAATTCAACAGTAGCAGCTGAGCCAAGACCTGTTTCAGCAGCATTAATTGTGACTAATTTGGCTCCACCATTAACTTTCTTTCTGATTATAGCGTCAAGTGCCGGTAATACCCGTTTCCGCTGGTCTGGATTAAGATCCACTACTACAAACATATCTGCTGTATCAATGTCTGCACCACCTGAAAGCAGGGTCTCTTTATCACCATACAGGCTTGCTGTGGTATCTATATTTTTAGTTTTTACTATGTCAGAAGCAAATTTCTTTATTGCATATGCGTCTTCATTTGTTATCCCTGTTGTAGAGATAAAGCCAGCTTTGCTACCTGCCTTTTTGAGCTCTTTTGCTGCAATCTCAATAGCTTCTTTCCATGTAATTTCTACAAGCTTACCCTTGTCTTTTTTCATGGGTGATGTGATTCTGGTATCTGCTATAAGGCAGTCAAAACCAAAGCGACCATAAGCACAGATGTATCTTTCTGATGAGCCTTCTTCGCCGTCTGAATTGACCTTAACTACCATGCCGTCCTTTGTGCTGACAACTATATCACAGCTATTGCCGCATAATAAGCAGACTGAGGGAACCTTATCGTATTCCCATTCCCTGCCTTTACGTCCTCTATCAGTCTCAACAAGGGCGTTGACAGGACATACATCGAGGCAGCTTCCACAGAACGTGCAGCCGCTTTCTTGAAGGGGTTTGTCCATCGCTGTTACAACTTTTGCGCCCACGCCTCTTCCCATAAAGTCTAATACATTTGTGTCCTGTTGTTTGCAAATCCTTACGCAGCGACCGCAAAGTATGCAGTATTCAGGGTCTCTCTTTAGAAGTGGATTCGAGGTATCAGGGGCATAATCAAAGCTCTTTCTCGTAAAAGATGATTCCTTAATATCAAAATCATATGCATACTCCTGCAGATTGCATACTCCTGCTTTGGTGCAAGTCATGCAATCAAGCGGATGCATTGATACGATCAAATCAATAACAAACTTCCTTAAATCCAGCACCCTTTCTGTCTTGGTATCCACTACCATGTCTTCCTTAACCTTTGTAATGCAGGCAATCACAGGGGCTTTTTGGCCAGAAATTTCAACAAGACAAAGTCTGCAAGCGCCCACTGCCTTGATTCCCTTAAGATAGCAAAGATTCGGGATATGAATACCATTTAGAGCGGCAGCATCAACAAGATTCATGCCTTCAGGAGCTTGAACCTTTATGCCGTCTATTGTGAGATTTACCATATTTGCCATTTAATCATCCTCCTTAAATATACTTAATATATTTGATAAAATTAATTTCCTTTATTTTCAATCAAGATGCTTGCCTTAATCACAGGCTTTAGCAGTTATACCGCCGCCGCAACAGGTTCGAGTTCTTTAGGCTTGACCTCTACAACCACAATAGCGCCTGTTGGGCATATATTCGGAACACACTCTCCGCATTTAGTGCATCTCTTCTGTCTTATCTCAAATGGCAGATAACCGCTAAGATATGGCTTCTTTTTTTCGCCAATAATTGCATTGAACCTGCATACATTAAGACAATCACCACACATTATGCACTTCTCAGGGATGATTCTGTATTCACAATATGCTGGGCACTGTTTATCAGGGCATATTCCGGCAATATGTTCAGCATACACACCTGAATCCATCCACTCAAGAATAAACTTAGCAGTATCCTTACCCTTCTTGCAAAGAGAGGCTAACGCCATTTGTGAGGCAATATTTTTAATTGCCACTAAATCAGCCTCAGAGGCTTTTCCCTCAACAATATTTTTTAACCTGACTTGGGTCTCATAGGAGCCAAAGGAACAGGGGAAACATCTCCCACACATAGGTCCTTTGAGAAATTCGGTTGTATAGAAAAGAGCCTTTTCTACAGGACATTTCTTTTGATCAGCCTCTTTTCTGATGTCCTCTACTTTTATCTCTTTTTCTTTCTTTTCGTCGCTCATTTAGCCTCCTTAACCTCTGTGGTCTGACTCTCCATAGTGGCTGTTTGCTTGAGAACATGCACAGCACCAATGGGGCAGGCAGTTATACATGCCTTGCATTTTGTACAATAATCCTGATCGATAAAGAATTTATCCCTTGTTTCCTTCACTGCATCAAAAGCGCAAGCATCCCTGCAAAGACCGCACAGAAAACACTGCTCATTATCGATTACATATTTCCCAAGGCCAGCACATACATTTGCACGGCAGAATTTATCGTTAACATGCTCTTCGTATTCTTCCTTGAAATATTTTATGGTTGTAAGAATCGGATTCGGCGCCGTCATTCCCAGTCCGCAAAGGGCGCTGTCAATGATCTTCATCCCAAGTTGCTCGAGCTTTTCAATATCTCCGGGTTCGCCGCCGCCGCTTGTAATCTTTTCCATCAATTTCAGCATGTGATATGTGCCGATTCTGCATGGTGGGCATTTGCCGCATGATTCTGACTGAGTGAAAGCGAGGAAGAATTTTGCGACATCAACCATGCAGTTGTCCTCATCCAAAACAACCATACCACCTGAACCCATCATCGAGCCGACTTTCTTAAGAGAATCAAAGTCAACAGTAAGATCAAGATGTTCCTCAGGGATACAGCCGCCTGAAGGTCCGCCTGTCTGTATTGCTTTGAATTTCTTGCCGCCCATAATGCCACCGCCGATATCAAAAACTACTTCCCTTAAAGTGATACCAGTCGGGACTTCAACAAGTCCTGTATTGACAACCTTGCCTGTGAGTGCAAAGACCTTTGTTCCGGGCGAATTCTTAGAGCCAATATTGAGGAACCAGTCCGCTCCCTGATCGATTATCCTCGGAACCCAAGCATAAGTCTCAATATTGTTAAGATTTGTTGGATACCCCCATAAACCACCTTCTATTTCTGAGAGTCTGGGAGGACGAGATCTTGGATAGCCTCTTTCGCCTTCTATTGAGGCAACAAGAGCTGTTGCTTCACCGCAGACAAAAGCTCCTGCACCTTCCCTGATGCTCACATGGAAGCTAAAGTCAGTGCCAAGAATATTGTCACCCAATAGACCCAATTCCTCAGCCTGTTCAATAGCCACTGTCAGGTTTTTAACAGCAAGAGGATATTCATGTCTGACATATATAAATCCGAATTTTACATTTTCAATGGCATAAGCACAAAGCAACATTCCCTCTAATAACGCATGGGGGTCGCCTTCCATAATTGACCTGTCCATAAATGCACCAGGGTCGCCTTCATCCCCGTTTGCCACTACGAACTTTACTTCGCTTTTTGCGCTTTTTGAGTGTTTCCACTTCCTGCCCGCGGGGAATCCAGCACCTCCCCTACCCCTCAAATTTGCCTTGTCAATCTCGTTTATAACTTGATCAGGAGACATGGACTGAATAGCCTTTTGCAAACCGCTGTATCCCCCAACTGAGATATAATGGTAAATATTTTTAGGGTCAATCATGCAGTTGTTAAGCAAAACATACCTTTCCTGTTTTGTATAAAAAGGAACATCAACCATTTCAAGCACAGGCTCAGTCATAATATCTTCTCTGTAAAGACCCCTTCTGAAAGGAATGCCACCTCCGAATGTGAAACCTAAAAGATTTGACGCCTGCGATGGCTGCACCTTTTGATAGAAGATATTATTAGGATCAACATTCATTATTGGTCCTTTTTGGCACATCCCCTGACAGCCAGTCTTTACAATCTCTACATCAATGCCTTTTTTCTTAATTTCTTCATCTAATGCGTCAAGCACCTGATATGCACCGGTTGCCATACAACCTGTGCCGCAGCAGGCGCGTATTCTTTGCTTACCAGGGACCAATACTTCAGATTTGGTTTTCTCTCTAAGCTTTAATAATTCTTCAACACTTTTTAGTTTTTCCATAGTTTATCCCCGCTCACTCCTTTGTTGTCTCTACTTCTGCTGCTACAGGTTTAGCTGCTTCTAATTCGCTTATTAACTTGGCTACTTTCTTCATATTAAGATCCCCTTTATAAACATCATTGACGACAAGGACAGGGGCTAATCCACAGCAGCCAATACATCCCACCGTCTCTAAAGTCAAATACAAATCAGCTGTAGTCTCTCCTGCCTTTACATCAAAGGCTTCTGAGATTTTTTTAACAACCTCGCTTGCACCCCTGACATGGCATGCAGTCCCAACGCATATGCATACAATATTTTTTCCGCGAGGTGTAAAATAAAACTGTTTATAAAATGATGCTGTACTATAAACCGCTGAAAGAGGGATTCTCAGTTTTTTAGAGAGAGCCTTTAATTCTTCCTCTGGGAGATAATTATTCT
This sequence comes from Nitrospirota bacterium, assembly GCA_037445375.1. Taxonomy (GTDB): domain Bacteria; phylum Nitrospirota; class Thermodesulfovibrionia; order Thermodesulfovibrionales; family Dissulfurispiraceae; genus DYHD01. The sequence goes on from JBBIKS010000015.1 coordinate 7,059, forward strand.
CCTTCTGAATCTTATGAAACGAGTGAATAAGTATGGATCTCCTCTTTTTTGCATCTGATACTATATCTCCCAGCATAGCCATTCTTTCTTTGATATCTATCATAATTCGACCTCCGCATTATTTTGAACTGCTTGGCGAAGCAGTCAGCTCTAAAAGAGCTGACTGCAATATGTTGTGATTTATAAACCTGCGTGAGGCTTAGCGCCCTTGTCAAGTTCACGCCTTGCAGCCATATCCAATAGTACACGTTCAGTGCCAAATCTGCCGGGTTCATATTTTTTCAGCTTCAATCCAGCTCTCGCATTATCTATATAATTAACTGCTATATCGAACATCTTCTCAGGGTCATGTTCAAAATGGAATGCCCCTCTAAACCTTTCCAAACATGCATCTATCAATATCTTTTGAGAGACCTCCTCACTTGCACCTGCCGGTGAGTGACCGCCAAAGATAACCGGCACGCCAGAACCAACAAAGTAAGTCCCGATTGCGATAGCCTTCTCAGACATCCACTCGGGGGCTATACCGACACCCGGCATCCCGCCGATCTCGTCTGAGAGCCCGCCCTCTGCCGCCATTGCACTCAAGATGGTAAGAATTCTTGAATTGTCAACACAAGAACCAAGGTGAAGTATAGGAGGTATTCCTATCGCTTCACATACTTGCCTAAGTCCCTCGCCGGCATTTTCCAATGCCATCTCGGGCGTCAACCATCCTGCTGTTGCACAAGCGGCAGCGCCGCAGCCAGTCGAGACAACCAATATATCGTTTCTGATTAACTCATTAACGAGGTATCTGTGCGCGCCCTGAGCTGGAACTCTTGGATTATCGCAGCCAGCAATACCTACGACTCCTCGAATCCTGCCGGCTATAATTGAGTCATTCAATGGTCTGAAAGAGCCTCTCCATCTTCCACCCTGCATATACTCGATATACTCGTGAGAGAAGCCAACTACTGCGGGGAATTTTTCGCTGTCACGGCTGCCCTTTGTCGTTCTGTTCTGGAAATTATCAATAGCAGTTTTGATAATCTTTCTTGCAACTTCTCTTGCGTGGTGCTCATCATATTCTATGTGAATTGCTCCCTTCATCTTGGCTTTATAAGAAGTGGTAATAATTTTTGTATGGAAATTCTTTGAAATCTCAACGATAGCCGGCATAATGCACTGAACATCTGTCATCATAGCCTCAACAAGCCCTGTCATAATGCCCAATTCTTGATTGGTATAACCGCCGGCAGTCGAGACGCCGTGCCTCATGAGTATTTCGTTTGCAGTGCAGCACATACCGATAAGGTTTATCCCTTTAGCTCCTTTTGACTTGGCATATTCAAGGAGCTCCGGCTCAGTGGATACCTCGACGATCTTTTCAGCAAGTGTCGGTTCATGCCCATGAACCACTAAATTGACCTCGTCACTTTTAAAAATGCCGAAACTTGCCTCTGCCTTAATCGGTTTAGGGGTGCCAAAGAGGATGTCTGTAATATCTGTTGAAATCATGCATCCACCCCAGCCATCTGCAAGCGATACCCTTATTGCATGCAACATAAGGTTGTCAGGGTCATGGTCAACACCGACCGAGGTCCTGTGCATCGTTTCCGCAATTTCCCTGTCAATTCCTCTTGGGACGACGTTCCACTTTCTCCATCTTTCCTGGGTCTTTTTTGGAGCTCTCCTGATATAATTAAGCTCGCCAGTTTGCCTTCCAAAGTCCTCGATAAACTTAAGGGCAACATCCTTTGTAACATCATTAACAGACCTACCGTCCCCGAATGGAACCCCAAGTATTTCAGCCACCCTGTATAATTTTCTTACATCAGTTACCTCAAAGTCTTTAGCCTCGCCGCAGCCAACTGCATAAAGGGTCAACGCCATATCCCTTGCGTGGTCTGAATGCGCCGCAGTTCCTGCCGCCGCCATTCTAAGCCAATGCCGTGCTGCAACTGTAGCCAATGGCGCTCCGCATACGCCAACGGCTTCTTCTTCAGCATTCTTCCCAACTAGCCTGCACGGTCCTATATGACATACCTGGCAGCATGCGCCTGTGGAACCGATAGGGCATGGTTTCAAGTTCGTTGCCCTGTCAAAACAAGTCTCTAACTTTTGGGATTCTCCCCACTCTATTATTCTTTCAGCAGCCTCATCGGCGCTTTTCATTAACTTCTTATCCATTTTACCTCCTGATTATTTTTAATTTTTTAAAAATGTCCTATATAATGGACTCCATTTCCAATGCCGGATGCCCGACCGCTGTAAGATGCTCCATCAGTTTTTCAGAGTCCTCGCAGATAGTCTCATCCCCAATCTTGCTGAGCAAATCAGGAACTCCCTCTTCCGCAGCCCTCTGATTGAACACATCCTGAATCCTTTCCTTTAGAGATTTCGGCATCCAGACAATCCTCTTTATCCCTCCATCGCCATACAAAAACTTCTTGCTGCCAACAAAGTTTACTCCGATTCCCATAAAGCCGGGTGTCTGAGCACCGCCGCCTACGGAGCCGGCAAATGTCGAAAATTTCATTCCTACTGGAGTCATACCAGTATAACCTCTGTGGACAAGCATAACTCCATTGGCTTCTGGTATAAGCCCAGCTATACATTCAAAGCATCCGCATGAAGTCATAGGATTTTGCATGATTGAATACATGCAAACAGACTCAATTGCACCGGCGGAGCCTTTGCTTATATACTCATCAATACCTTTAAATATACCTAATTTTGGATCAACAACTTCGCCTTTTTTAATAGGCTGGTTGCCGCCGGTAGGATTGATCTCAAAGGCTGCCTTACAGTCAAGCCAGTTAAATGCGCCGCACAAACCAAGTCTTTCAGGAGAAACCACGCAAAGATGGCTTGGTGCAAAAGATTGACAAAGAAGACATGAATAGAAATCCTCGACTGCTTCATCGGTTAAACCTGCCAACCTTGCATCGCGTTCTGCATATGCCTTCATTGCATCCCCAAGTACTCTTTTTACATCAGGTTCGTCAATATAAAGGGTTACCTGAACCTTATCTGCAATGGCTTTAAACCTGTTATGAACCATAGTTGCATGAATTATTCCAAGATGCTCAAGGGTAAACCCGGCTGCCTTAGCCTGAGTGCTTATTCTCAGCCAGTTAACTTCGCGCTGACCCATATGGAATATGCCCTGCGCCTCATTAAGGTCAGAGTGAATTTTCCTCTCCATGACGGATTCAAAGTCCTTCTGCATTTTCCGTCCAGCAACCTCAATAAGAATTCCGAGCGGGAGCCTGCCACCTTTTTCATATTTTTCCCGCCAGTTTTCGGGGACTATAATTACTTTATTATCTTCAATCTCATCCATTTCCCTCATTCTTACCCATTCAAAGGCAGGCGTTTTCCCTCCGCCACACTCAAGGAATGTGTCTTCCTTTCTGATTCTTTCACCTTCAAACGCAGGACCGAAGGGAACAGGTATAGGCGGCTTCTCAACAATTATTTTCAGTCCTCTGAGTTCTATTGCCTTTTGGACTATCTTGTCGTGATCAAATTCTTTATCAACTTCTTCATAAGTACATACGCCCGTCGGATGGATAACAGGGACATCGGTATCGCAAAGAGCAGGGAAGCCCATATTGATGGCACCTGCGCCTGTTGCCCATTTAATATCGTCCATTGGACCAAGAGCTATGGCAAAGGCAAAAACCCTGTCTTTCTGATATAAGAGATGACCTTTAAAGTCAGCCGGCTTTTTACCACCAAATATAAGTGATGCCCTTATTGCCCAGTCAGCGGCATAAAGCGTATGCTCTGCATCTGGTCCCAATGGAACGATTCTTGCGTCCCATCCAAGCTCTATCCCCTTTCTTAAAAGCTGTTTGGTCATAGAGTCGCCATTGCTTTGCGCAGAAAGGAATGTCAATATATTCTTTTCCTGAAGCTCCCTGACAATCTTAACTGCTATTTCATCATTTGGCGCTGCACCTAGTATGCACGCGAATCCCGGCATTCTGCCGTCAACGAGTTCAACGCCGAGATTTCTCTGAATAGTATCTGTAATAAAACCATTGTAAACATACCCTGTCTCAGCATCTACACACGGTTCAAGCCCATTAATATATCTGAGCGCCAAAAGAATTTCTTCCGAAAATAAGGTGCCCATTCCAGAGTCAAGAGCCTCGCCCAAATAAGGCAGCCATAATTTATTGTCTGGTTCATCATGCAAAAGCTCTTTTGCAAAACCCAAAGCAGTCTTCATATCCCCGACTGTCTGGACCTTAAAACCGGTCATGGCATAGATCATCGGAAGATAAAAAGCTGTATCAGGAAACTCAAACTTATAATCCTCGCCCTTTTCTGCCAAGGTTTTATTGAGCAGTTGTTCTGCCCGCGAATAAACATCCTTCGCGCCTCTTATAACGGCAGTTGCTATTATTTTTGACATTATTACCTCCTGATTATATCGTGTTTAAAGTATTTTAGACAATTTTTATTGTAAAAATCAATTTAATCCCCTTACTTCATAAAGGGATTAAATTGATTGATTGATCGATTAATTATTATGCTCTCGACTTTAAAAAGACAGGGAGCGCATTCGCTTCTCTTGGACCAACAGTAACCTTCCAGCCCGGAAGTTTCTCCTCAATCGAACCGCTTAACAGGGCCACATAACCCGGAATAATTAACTCTCTGTGGCTAATCTCATTTTCTATCCCGCTGTCTTTAATAAACTGAGCTATCTTTGATGCAGTAAATTTCCCTGCAGCCCAAGATGTAAGCACTGATAATCCTTCTGTATCCATAACTGCGAGTCTGCATGGAACCTTGCTGTTTTCAGCTTCGCCTAAAACAATAAAGTATGTGAGCGAGAAATTCGTTGTAATAAGAAGTGGCGACTCTGGGGTAGGCTCTCCAAGTTTGTAAATCTTCTGCTCAACCTGCATTGGAACCTGAGGATCGGTATAGATGTTCTGCCTTAAAGCAAATGTTGCAAGATTTTTCCACCTATCGGCATTACTGATAACAATAATCGAGGCGTACTTTGCAACACCCAGTACGGTCATAAGAGCTTCAACCATGCTGTCATCACGCTGTATAAAGTTTATCACAGGGTAGCCAAGGGGCTTGAATGTCTTCTTGGTTGCAGCACGTCTGATTAAGGTATTGTCCTCTAATATTTCTTTGGCTTTCCTGGCGCCGGAATCTATCACCATATCCTCAACGCCAAGTCCCTTTATTTTTGCGGTGAAAGCGGAGATCGCTTCGAGACCTTTTGCATATACTCCGAGCGGAACTTTGTATGTTTTAGCTATGTTTGCCATTGCCTCAGCATTTGATTCATTCGCTCCGTAAAGAAGTGGTTTCTTATCTGCAACAGCCTTCACAGCAGCTTCAGCAGCAGCAGGGTCAGGAGTGGAAAGAATAAGAGGAACTTCTGGTGCTTTGGCAGCTATGGATTTGACTGCACTCTCAAATTTTCCTGAATCATTAGAAGCATTTTCCACAAGAATTGCATCAATTCTTAATTTCTGCCCCACTCTATCAATTTCTGAAGTGGCAACTGCTTCAACCTTCTTATTTATTTCATCTTCTGATGCTGTATCTTTGATTTCCAAAGCAAAAACGGTAGGGTTCAGGAACTTTTTGTCATGCCTGAATAGAACCGTCTCTTCTCCCATTTTTACTGCCTTATCTCCAGCGCCAAAGGTCACAGGCCTGATTGGCGGAGCGGCTGCTTCACCCAATATTTTTTTAGCATCTTCTGACACATCAGGACAGGCATCAATGGATATCTGCCTCTGGGCAAGCTTCATAGCAAATGCAAGACAGGTGGGATGCCCGCACTTCTTGCAGTTAGTTTTTGGAAGCATTTTAAATATTTCTACACCTGATAAAGCCATCTCTACCTCCCTTACATTAACTCATCTATAAGTTTTTCTAAAGCCTCAACTGCTTTAGGATGTCTCATTATTAGAAGCTCTGCACCAGCAATCATAAAGGCGCTTGCTGTAACGGCTTCCCATGCTACTGCCCTATCCTCAAGAGAACCCCACAGAGGGAGATCAGCTTCGAGAGCCTGCGTTTCCTTTACTTTCCATACATACATCCCAACATCTCCAAGCAAAGGCTGCTGCATTGTTGTGTCATTCTGAGTAAGGGCAGCCAGTCTGATCCTCTCCATAACAGAATATGTATAGTCAAGGCCATATCCGAGCGCTGAGCACATTGGGTCTGTTATCAGCATCTCTTTATCAAACCCCATCTGGGTAATCAGAATATTGAGCTGTTTTGAAAGATTTATGTCAAGGTCGGACATTGCTACAAGCTTGTGATTATTTGCCATCGCAGCAGCAACAATAGTCTTATAGTTTGCTTCCTGAGCCTTTCCGATTATGCAATTCCTGCCGCTTGCCGCTTGGGCAACTGCAGCTAAAACTAAAGCATCTTTGTCGGCATTATTGCTTCCAAGAATTATAAGCGGAACAGAAATCGCTGCCAATACATCTTTCACTGTTTTGGCGGCTTCATCAGGGGTGCTATTTAAACGGTCTGGATGAGTTCCGATAAGCCTTAGCGCAATTGCCTTAGCTCCAAGCTTATCCTGACAATATTTTGCCCAATCCACTGGGTTGCCTGAAACACCTTCATAAGCCTTCTTGACCGTTTCTGGCCAATCATCTGGTGGGATATCCTGCACTTCATATGCAATTAATGGTCTGTTCTTTACAGCTCCATCAACAGCAAGAAACGGGAGCATACCTTCTCCCCCAAAATTTACAACCTTTTCGGTCCCTATACTGACTTCATATACCTTACCGGAATAAGTTTCTTTTGGAACAACGAAAGACATTTTCTTCCTCCTATTTGATATCAACAGTTCCCAGCCATACTCTATAGTATATAGGGGCCGCAACTGTCAACTTTATTTTACATTTCTAAGTATGAGTGCGCATAAAGGGTTTTGCCCATTATTACATCAATCGTCTTTGCTACTGGTGCTATTTCGTGAGAATCAACAATGGCTGCTGTAAGCCCCTCGTATGCTAAAAGCGTAAAGTAGTAACAGTTTAATATTGGTCTTAAATGTTTCGGGCAGCCGTTTGATATATTGCTCAACCCAACAACGGTCTTCATAGGGGGATCGTTCAATTCCTGAAACATTTTTATTGTCTTGATAACCTTCAAGGCATGATCTTGAGAGGTTGCTATTTGTAGAACAAGCGGGTCAAGATACAGATCCTCAAGCGGCAAGCCATATTCCATTGCCCGTCCCATAATCTCGACAGCTATAGCCGACCTTTCCTCTGCATCCGCCGGCAATCCTCCTCTGCCGACCGTAAGCCCTATTAATTGGGCATTATATTTTACTGCGATCTCCATAATCGGAAACCTTTCAGGATCATTTGAGGTCGAATTGATTAAAGGTCTCCCCCACTGATTATTATGAACCTTTAAGCCCGCCTCAATTGCGCTTGCATTTGTAGTATCAAGGCATATTGGTAACGGCACTACTTCCTGGATGGTGGTAACCATCCACTGCATCAAATCTTCTCCATGATCTTCTGCTGGGCCAATATTGGCATCAATCATGGTTGAACCTTCTTTCATCTGCCTAAGAGCAATCTCTTGAATCGGTCCCTTGTCCCTCTTCATCATAGCCTCCCTAACCCTCTTAGCTATGATACTCAGCTTCTCACCTATTATTAGCATTTCCTCCTCCTTTCCTGGAATTAATGTATTTTCATAATACACTTAGCGAATTTTAAATCCTTTAAAAGTAACACAAATTGAAAATCAAGTAAAGAAAATATTTTATTATATTATTTAATAAATCTATAAAAGCTCTTATAGGTTTTTATTGCTGATATAAAACTAATGTTACCAATATTCTACGAATGCAGCATTAAAAATAGAACTTTCTGCAGGCAGCCCCAAAATATTCTAAAACCTTTCATGATTTCTGACATAGTATTATGAAAAATTTAAGAAAAAAATGCGTTTTATACCCCTCAATAACTATTTGACTAAAAAAAGCACCTAAAGTTAATATTTCCTATGCAATATTCGGATTTTGTACACCTCCATCTGCACACTGAATACAGCCTCCTTGACGGTGCAATAAAAATTGATGAACTTTTAGAACAGGCATCTCTATATAAAATGCCTGCTTTAGCAATCACGGATCACGGAAACATCTTCGGGGCTATAGAATTTTATAGAAAGGCTAAAAAAGCTGGCATCAAACCTATTATTGGTTGTGAGGTCTATGTTGCTCCCGGCAGCCGCCTCGATAAGGCAAAGATGAATATAGACAGAAACCTGCCTGAAGAAGCTGCTTTTCACCTTGTCCTTTTGGCTAAAGACTACACTGGCTATAAAAACCTGACAAACCTTCTATCCAAAGCTTATATCGAGGGTTTTTATTATAAGCCCAGAATAGATAAAGAGATATTGCAGGAGCATAGTTCAGGTTTGATAGGGCTTAGTGCATGTCTAAAGGGTGAGATACCTTATTACATCCAGCACGGTAACATGGCAATGGCGATAGATGTAGCCTCCCAGTATAAAGACATACTCGGAGAAGGCAATCTTTACATTGAGATACAGAATAACGGCATATTAGAACAAGAGGAAGTAAACAAAAAACTGATAGAGCTTGCAAGGGATTTAGACATCCCTCTTGTTGCAACAAGTGACTGCCACTATTTAAGGAAAGATGATGCAAAGGCTCACGACATACTCCTCTGCATACAGACAGGCAAAACTGTCAACGATGCTAAGAGGATGCGTTTTGAGACAGAGGATTGTTATTTCAAATCACCGGAAGAAATGAAGCATGCCTTTCGGGAAGTTCCAGACTCTATAGGCAATACCCTTTTGATTGCAGAAAAATGCAATCTAAAATTTGATCTTGATAAGCTGCTTCTCCCGCAGTTTGCGCCTCCTGACGGAATGGATGCAGATATGTTTTTGGGAAAAATCGCCATTGAAGGCTTAAAAAATAGATTTAAAGCTTCCCCGCCCGTTTCTTATTTAGAACGTCTTAATGCAGAACTCCGTGTAATAAAAGAAATGGAATATTCATCTTACTTCCTCATTGTATGGGATTTCATCAGTTACGCCAAAAGAGCAAAGATATCCGTTGGTCCTGGGAGAGGCTCTGCTGCAGGGAGCCTCGTTGCGTTTGCCTTGGGCATAACTGAAATAGACCCCATTAAATACAAGCTTTTGTTTGAGAGATTTCTTAATCCTGAAAGGATAAGCATGCCCGATATAGATGTTGATTTTTGCAGGGACAGGCGGCAGGAAGTAATAAATTATGTCTCACACAAATATGGTTCAGAGCATGTTGCTCAGATTATAACATTCGGGACAATGGCAGCAAAGGCCGCTATTAGAGATGTGGGGAGGGCTTTGAATGTCCCTTATGCTGAGGTTGATAAAATAGCAAAGCTCGTTCCTGCAAATACACCCAACATCGATGAAGCTATCAAAACCGAGCCGCAATTGAAAGATCTATACGAGAATAATGAAACCATAAGGGAATTGCTCGATATTGCAAAAAGGCTTGAGGGATTATCCCGTCATGCCTCAACACATGCAGCCGGGGTAGTTATAGCTCCTTCACCCCTGACCGAATATACAGCTTTTTACAAAAATCCTTCGGAAGATGTCATCACAACCCATTTTGACATGAATTCAATAGAAAAGATAGGACTCTTAAAGTTCGACTTTCTCGGCTTAAAAACCCTTACCGTTATCGAAAAGACAGTAGAATATATCAGGCAGCAAGGCAAATCAATCGAGCTATCAGAAATTCCTCTCGATGACCCCAAGTCATATAATCTCCTTATTTCCGGCAATACAACTGGCATATTCCAGCTTGAGAGTCCGGGAATGAAAGATATATTGGTAAGGATGCAGCCTAACCGCTTTGAAGAGTTAATGGCGCTGGTTGCCCTTTACCGTCCGGGTCCAATGGCATGGATTGACGACTTTATCAAGGGAAAAAAAGGCGAGAAAGAGATAATTTATGAACTGCCTCAGTTGAAAAAAATCCTTCAAGAGACATATGGAATAATACTTTATCAGGAGCAGGTCATGATGATCGCCAATGAAATAGCTAATTTTTCTATGGGACAAGCAGATATCCTCCGAAGGGCAATGGGCAAGAAGAAATCCGAAGAGATGGAAAAGCAAAAGGAGATATTCATAGAGGGAGCAGTTGGCAATAAGATATCAAGGAAAAAGGCATCTGAGTTGTTCGAAAAGATGGCGCCTTTTGCAAGATATGGATTTAATAAATCCCACTCAGCCGCCTATGCATATCTGGCGTATAGAACCGCTTATCTTAAGACTCATTTTCCGATAGAGTTTATGACCGCCAACCTTAGTCTGGATATGGGCGATTCAGACCGTATTGTCAAACTTATAAATGAATGTAGAAATATGTCCATTCCTATCCTTCCACCCGATATTAACAAAAGTGAGAGGGAATTCACTATTACTGATAATTCTATAAGGTTTGGACTTGAAGCGGTCAAAGGCGTAGGGGCTGCTGCTATTGAAGGCATCATCTCGAGCAGAGGCGAGAGACTATTTTCTTCCTTTAGAGATTTTCTTTCAAGGATGGATGGGAAAAAGGTCAATAAAAAGGTGATTGACAGCCTTATTAAATCAGGAGCCTTTGACTCGCTCTATTCAGAACCAGCATGTGCTGCCAGAGCAAAGGCTATGAGTGAATTTGAATCGCCAATTAAGGATACTTTGTCTCTAATGCTTTTTGCCGATAATATGGGCAGTGCAAATACAATTGAACCATGGAGCGAACAAGTTGCGCTAAGCAATGAAAAGGAAGCACTCGGCTTCTATATTTCCGGGCATCCGATTCTTAAACATAGGGCAAAATTATCTAAGATGAAGGTTATAAAAATTGCAGATATAGAGGAATACGAGGATAGGAGCGACATAATCATTTCAGGCGTCATAAGGAACATTAAGAGCAAGGCTAAGGAAAAAAGCATTACGGCTTATGCTACGATAGAAGACGAGACCGGCATATCCGAGATTCTCATATTCTCGGATTTATATAAAAAGGCTTCTGAGTTACTAAAGTCAGAGAACTTAATATTAATAAACGGTCAATTATCCAAAGGCGAAAAGTCCACAAAGATTTTGGCAAGGGAAATAAAGGCAATAGATGAAGCAATGGAATCAGCAACTAATGAAAAATATGAGATAAGCCTTGATTGCAATAATATAGAAAATGCTCTCGAGAAACTAAAGCTTATCACTCAATACACTAACTCTCGCTCAAATGGACAAAACGGCACATGCCTTTATTTTAAACTGTACTTTGAGGACTATTGCGTAACCATAACATCTCATCTTCAGCCGACTAAGAATTTCGCAGAAGAAGTGGAGAAAATTATCGGCAAACCAGTAAGGAGATTATAATGAGAAATAAAAACTTCATTATTAAAAAAACGCAGCAACCGAGAAACACCACCAAGTCCGCAGCCGAGATTGTGAAGGAATTGAAACAGACGAGCAGTCCTTCAGGAAATTACAGAGAACAATCTTTAAAAATACACGGGCTCATTTGTGGCAAATGCGGAAGAGAGTTTGATTATAAGGACCGTCATCTTCTGACCGTTCATCATAGGGATGGCAACCACAGGAATAATCCCATTGACGGCTCCAACTGGGAAAACCTTTGTGCATATTGTCATGAGGACGAGCACAGCAGGGGGCTTCTCGGAGACTACCTTAAGAAATAGGTTGCAGGAAGTTCAAGATTCACAAATTGCTTTCAAACTATCGCCTTGTTGCACTGATTTAATATTTTGCGGCAAAGATTTTTTTAGGATTCATGCCCTCTCTTTTAGAATTAAACACATTTTTGGGAATAATTTACTCGATTATTATAGAAGCATGAGTATTCCTTGCCTTGCCTATCCTCCCAATCTTATAAGCCTCAAATTTATTTTCCTTCAGTATTTGAATTGCCCTTAAGGAATCCTTTTCATCTATTACAAAGACATAACCTATTCCAAGATTAAATGTCTTTCTCATATCATCCTCCGGCACATTTCCAAGATTTTTTATCAGACTGAAAATAGGCGGTCTTTCCCATGAGTCTTGATATATTACAGCCATAAGTCCATCTTTTAAGATGCGAGGTATATTGCCGACTATTCCGCCGCCTGTTATATGAGCCATTGCCCTGATATCCACCCTACCCTTCAGCGAATTAAATGCCCTTACATAAATCCTTGTCGGCTTTAAGAGCTCTGCTGCAAGCGTTGAATTCAATTCTAGAAAAAAGGAATCGAGGCTGAAATTGTGAACATCGAAAAAAATCTTTCTTACAAGGGAATAGCCATTGCTATGCAAGCCATTTGAAGACAGTCCTATTATTACATCCCCTTCTGAAACCTTTGAACCATCTATTATCTCACCTCTATTGACCACACCGACAGCAAACCCTGCTAAATCGTATTCATCCCGCTTATAAAAGCCTGGCATCTCAGCGGTTTCACCACCGATAAGGGCGCATCCAGCTTCTTTGCAGCCATCTGCTATACCTTTTACGACTTCTTTAGCCTTTTCAGCAATTAATTTACCTGTGGCGAGATAATCGAGGAAAAACAACGGTTCAGCTCCTGATGTCAAAATATCATTAACACACATCGCTACAAGATCAATACCAACCGTCTCATGTTTATCTGCCATAAAAGCTATTTTTAATTTAGTCCCAACCCCGTCTGTTCCGCTCACGAGAACGGGTTCTTTGTATTTAGTGATATCTAATTTAAAAAGAGCACCGAATAATCCAATATCAGTCATAACCTCCTGCCTGAAAGTGCTTTTTGCAAGCGGAGCGATGAGACTTACAAATCTCTCCCCTTCATCTATATCTACCCCCGATTTTTTATAAGTAAATTCTTCCATTATCTATCTCCTTAAAGAAATATCCTATTATTTAATATGATGCATATTGTATAATTTTTTAGCTTAATTATTACAGGTGAAATAATGGAAATAGCAAATCAATACATATCCAAGACAGCATGGACTAAACTCCTGAATCATATTGCAATAACCGATGATGAACCGCCTTATCTTTTTCTTGATAAAGATGTTATCAGGGAAAAGGTCGCTATAATTGGTAAAAATATTGCAAACTCGAGGGTTTTTTATGCTGTGAAGGCGAATCCAGATATCGAGGTGCTGAGATTCTTAAATGAACTCGGAATTGGATTTGAGATTGCCTCTGAGGGCGAATTAAGAATACTCTCATCCTTAGGGATTGATGCCTCAAGGATTATAACGAGCAACCCTGTCAAAACCCTCAAGTTTCTTCAGGAGGCTGCAGCATACGGCATAAAATATTATGCCTTTGATTCAAAGCCAGAGGTAGATAAGATTGCGAGGTATGCTCCCAACAGTAATTTATATATAAGATTGTCAGTCTCAAATGAAGGCAGTGAGTGGCCGCTTAGTAAAAAGTTCGGAGTGGAGATTGAGGATGCATTGGAACTCCTTATTTATGCCAAAGAAAAATGTCTTAATCCTATTGGAATAACCTTTCATGTCGGTTCTCAATGCAACAATATATACAATTGGCATGCCGCCTTGGATAAGGCAAAAGAATTATTTGAGATGGCTAAAGGTAGGGATATTGCGCTTTCTGTTCTGAATATCGGCGGCGGATACCCGATTCGTTATACAAAACAAGTAGTTGAGATAGATGCAATCGAAAAAAAAGTTAATAATGTCCTAAGGCAGAAATTTTCTGATAATATCGAGATATTTATTGAGCCTGGCAGGGCAGTGATAGGAGATGCAGGTGTATTTGTCTCAACGGTAGTTGGAAAGGCAAAAAGAGGTGAAGAAAACTGGCTTTACATAGATGTAGGGGTCTTCAATGGTCTTATGGAAAGCGTTGGGGGCATTAAGTATAAATATCTCGTTGGCAGCAGGAATGAACCAAAGAAATGGACTATTGCAGGACCAAGCTGCGACAGCTTCGATGTCATAGACCGTGGGGTTGAACTTCCAGAGCCTGAAATAGGCAATATAATTTTAATACTCTCAGCAGGAGCCTATACTATTTCTTATGCCTCTGAGTTTAATGGCTTCTCTATACCAAAGGCTGTTCTAATATAGAGCTTCTTTCGAGAGTATGAAAACAAACATTTTTGTCATTCTTAATGAATGCAGGGATCGTAAAAATTAAGGAGGAAAATAGTGTCAGATTTAATTGTGTCAGATGATCAAGGGGCAGGGGCTTGCAGCTTCCTGTGCAAAAAGGATTGTTCCGATGTTTGCTGCAATGGAGCAACGCTCATAACAATAGATGAGATAAAAAAGTTTTATGATATCTTCCCTATCTATATTGGCTTTAGAAAATATTCCCATTTGAATAAGGAGCATAAAATATTTTTAAAAAATATAGGCGGTGAGATTGATGATTATTATATTGTCGGAGATTTCATAGCTGGAAACAGGTTCAGAAAATCTTGCATGGCTCTTGACGAAGACAAACTGTGCAGGCTGCACAAAGAAGGAAGAAAGCCATTGCAGTGCCGTATAGTGCCATTTTGCGCAATATATCCTGAGAATATGCAAGATATTATTTTTGAGCAGCAAAAGAAAACTAAATTTGCTAAATGCGAAGGATATAAAGAAGCTACAGAGACGGATGCGATTGTATGGGAAGATGGATTATTTACTGATCATTCAATTAGGGATGCGTTTTCAGACTTTCAGAGGGGCTTAAGCAAACAATCTGCATTCATGAAAGAGATTTTATTAGCGATTTACAAAGAAGATTTTTTCAAGGATTTCCTTGAAGGAGATGGTGTTTTAGAAATGCCTATTCCTATTCCTTTTCTATTCAATTTGTTGGAAGACGCAGGTTTTTCAGATGAAGAATCACTCGGCTTTATTATCTCTCAGGCTAAAATATGTCATAGAGAGCTTGCCAATGAAGCCGCTGAAAACACTGTTATTGAAGATTGGCTCTTTGAGCTTAATGAGTTCGCAAAGGCATACAATGAATATCTTACTAAGACCTAGCTTAACAAAGCCTCATAAAACGCCCTCCCCTTCATCCCCTCCCGTCAAGATAGGGGAACATAATATAACTCTCTCCCTTGCGGGAGAGGACAAGGGTGAGGGGCTTTATTTATGCATGCCTTAGTAATAACAACAAATGAATCCCATACTGTCTGACAATTATGATAGTGTTGAATGTTTAAGAAAAACAATAAAGAAGGCAAATGGACAGCAATATTATTCAGATGGTCGTGAAATAATGGGAAAGAGGAAATTCTGCGCCAAGCTTAAGTATATATTGAATTAAAAGTTTTATTATCTCTATCTTTTACTATTAGTAAAGATATCAATTATTTTTTCGACTAAGCTCGTAGTTGAAACTCCCTCAATAAAGGGCAGGCTATATACTTCGGCAGCCAGATCAGACCCGACAATATCCTGCTTCTTCCAGTCGCCTCCTTTTACCAGCACATCGGGCTTAATTGCCTTAATCAGTTCATATGGAGTGTCTTCGTTAAAAATAACCACATAATCAACCATCTCAAGTGATGATAAAACTTCAGCCCTTTGATTTTCCGGGATAATCGGTCTCAGAGGCTTAAGACCCATTACAGATAGATCGGAATTCAGACCTATTATTAAAACATTCCCAAGCTTCTTGGCTTCTCTCAGGCACCTTATATGCCCTATATGTATGAGGTCAAAACACCCATTAGTAAAAACAAGCTTTTTACCCTCAGCTCTAAGATTGATGATCTTTTTTTCAAGTTCTTGTAATGATATAACCAGTCCCATAACTATATATAATTAATATAATTAGAATTTGAAGGCTTATTAAAACAAAACATAAAATCTGCCAAATTGCTAAACATCCTTTACATTTAACAAGTAGTCCTTTGCCTTCTGGATAACCTCCCTGTCACTCTTATAATTTACCCTTACTATTGCGTCGTCAATAAGAAACCATTTTGCCTCATCTACTTCCCAACTGTGTTTCTCTAAATCACCGTTGAGATATTTTAATAAATAATATACAACCGTCTTTTTACACTTTATATTTTCACCTTTTATATAAAACCAGTATGATTTTTCGCCAATAAGATCGATTATCTTGCCGTAAAGACCTGTTTCCTCAACAATCTCTCTGATAGCAGCTTCCTCATCACTCTCACCCCTGTCTATTAACCCTTTTGGCAGTGTCCATATCTTTCTATTCTTAATTGCGATTAGCGCAACTTCTATTTCATTATTCGTCTTCCTGAAGATTACACCGCCGGAAGATTTTAAATATTGTATTGAAGCTGGTTTCATATATTTAACTTGTACCCAATTTGGGCGATTTTACGCCTAAACACTCATTCTGCCCGTCATTTCGAACACCCAAAGGGCGTGAGAGCTCTTTTCTGCAAAACAACAAGATTCCTCGCTTTGCTCGGGATGACAAGAAAGAATCGCTTAATTTAGGTTATATTGTAACTTACCATTATCTATTTAAAGCCCTGACTATAAATTTACAAAATTGCTGTAATTATTTGAACCCTTGCGGCAAACAGCAGGGGTTATCACTATCAAGCTTTAGTAAACAATCCAAAAATCTCAAAAAAATATCTGGATGACCACTAAACAGACACTATTTAGAATCTGTTTATAAATTACGACTATTCACCCTCCCCCAACCCCTCCCCTCAAGGGAGGGGCTTATTTAACAACCATCTCCCCTTGCGGGAGAGGGCAATGGTGAGAGGGATTTTATAGTTAATAAACAGACTCTATTTAGTAACAATTACCCTGCGTCCTGTAAGTTGCAACAAAATAACCACCAATATCACTATAACAAGCAAAGCAATAACAACCCCAAGGCCATCTCCGCCAACTCTAAGTTCATCAAGCTGGAGAGCGAGCTGATGTATCTGCTGGTCATCAAGCTGCGAAAGACGACTATTAATTTCATTTTGTGTAAACCCGAGATTTTCTAATCTTTGCTTGATTGCTTTCATCTCTAAAAACGTCTGAATAGTCTCGAGATCTTTTGTTCTGTCAATTCCAGACAGCCCAGTTATATCTGAGGGGGCAAAACCAGCATCAGCTTTTGGAACAATAGAGATCAATAACATCGCAAATACAAGATACCATGTTAAAGGTTTCATAAAAGGCATCTTCATAACTTTCACCTCCTTTCAGGTAATAAATTCAAAAATTAATTTATTGCTTAATGATACTTCACATGAGACCATTCTGTAAATATCTTAAAGCTGCAAAATTCATAATTAAATTATAAATTCTCAAAACTGCCGTTATTCGCTATTACCCGCCTTATATGGTTGGAAGATTTGACAATCAGTGAGAATTTCTGATATAAAAAAAGGGTTCCTGGGTAGCTCAGCCGGCAGAGCGGGTGGCTGTTAACCACTTGGTCGGGGGTTCGAATCCCTCCCCAGGAGCCATTTCGAGTTGTTTTAGCACGCTTGATGCCTTTATTAGCCCCTTCCAGATCATTATGAAACCTTTTCCAGAACCATAAAGCTTTATCCTCGCAGATCTTCATATTCCAGAATGATGCAACCTACTCTACCAAGCGTTATTTAATGTTTTTTTTGATAAACTTCTTTTCAGTATCGTATAATTATAGCTATCTTAATTTTTAGATTTAAAGCATTGAAGATATTATACTAATCCGAATTTATATAAAATACCTTGCACTATCACATAATATTTTGACTCAACAAAGTAAAAAAATTAATAAATATCATGAGTAGTATTTGGAAGAAATGCTTTATAATTTATGTTATATGAATTAGTAATTAAAAATATTATGGGGGGATAGAACATGACAAATTTTATAATTGATGCAGATGAAGCCAATATCTCAGCATTCAACGGATTCAGTGAAAAAGACATGTTTCATTTACATAA
The DNA here is from genome assembly GCA_037445375.1 of Nitrospirota bacterium. Lineage (GTDB taxonomy): Bacteria > Nitrospirota > Thermodesulfovibrionia > Thermodesulfovibrionales > Dissulfurispiraceae > DYHD01. The sequence goes on from JBBIKS010000015.1 coordinate 24,999, forward strand.
TATTGCAAAAATACTGAAGTTAAAACCCTTTGAGGTTATTTTCAAGGAAGACACCGTAGATGAAACACTTTATATTCTCATTTCCGGTTCAGTAAAGTTATACAACTCAACCAAAAATCATCAAATAGAAATAACATTATCTCATAAAAACTCTTTTATTGATGAGACAGCATTCATCAAGAATAAGAGAAGATTGTTTTCATCTGTTGCGTTAGAACCGTCAACTGTTATGGCAATTAACGAAAAAAGCTTCGAACTTCTCCCCCAGCACACAAAATTAAATTTGCTTAAAAACTTAACTAATGTTACCGCGTTTAATTCTCAATCTCTAAGATACCAGATAGCTGAATCAAATGAGATGGTCTCATACCTGTCTTCTTATATCAAGCAAATATACAATAAAAGAAGCGATTTGTGCGAAAAGTCAGAGATTATTCATAACACTTTGAAAAAATTCCCCCGTCTCCCTATTTATGCAACAAGACTTACCGAGCTTCTTTTGACTGAAAATGCCTCAACCAAGGAGATTGTCGATCTTGCCAAAACAGAGCCATCATTAGTAGCCGATACCCTCAAGGCCATAAATTCAGCCTATTATAATCTGGCTTATAAGGTCCCTGACTTCCAACACGCGGTTATGCTTCTGGGGTTCAACAAAATTTATCAGATAGCAATGGACAGCTCAATCAGTAATCTAATGCCTAAAACACAAGAAATTCAGACACTTAGATCTCATTCCCTAATTGTAGCCGCTCTCGGCGTTGAGATAGCAACACAATGCTCGATACAAAAGCCTCTAATTATGAATACAATCGGGATGCTGCATAATATCGGCAAAAATGTTGTGCTACTTCTAGATAAAGAACAGCCATATCTTTCAATTCTTTTCGAGATGCTTGATGATGCAAAATTAGCTTCACTCCTCTTAAAGGAGTGGAATATCCCTGATAAAGTGCACCTCAGCATCGAATATTATCATCTGCCAGAATTTGCTTCACCTGAAGAAATACCATTGGAATGTAGAGATTTTGTTTCTGCTCTCTATCTTGCCCGTCTTATACAAGACTTACTTCAAAAGAAAAAAGAGAGCGAGATAAGAGCCCCATTTATGAATGAATATTTAAAAGCATTAAATATTAAAAAATCTTTCCATAGTTTTGCAAGAGAGACTTTGCATGCTTTAAAAAAGAAGGCTGATACATTCCCTGAAGACATAAGAGGTTTATTGCAATAATAAGTTGAGAATTCGGAAGATAGAAGTTTTCCAAACGCAAAAAGTAGGGCGGTAGAGTATCCCTTTTATCTTTTCAGCAAGTGTATATTTGAAAATTCAAAAATTGGTATAATTCTCAGTTTTAGCCGAAGCCTTAGTAATGATTAATCCAAAAAATACATTTAAATCTAAAAGGGCAGGTATGGATTGCTTAAAACCCTTTAATCTGAAAAAATAAATCAGTGAGACGGTTTTTTTGAATCTTGAATCTTGAATCTTGAATCTTGAATTTTGAATTCTCTTTCTTTAGCTATTTTATACTACCCAAATTACGTAAATTGCAGCATTGCATAAAGATAATCCTGTTAAATACAAAGGATTTGATGGTATCCATGCCTGCTGCATAAAATCTAATTGAACTATTCGATGCAACAAAAAGCAGGGGCATCTTGAAGGCAAGAGAACATTAGGGAACTAGATTTGTGCCTTTTGTGGTTTGTGCTTATTATATTTATATTGAAAGCTGGACTCTCGGATATGCCATTTATGCACTTGCAGGGGAGCTTCCTAAAATATCGCCAAACGCCGTCTCTGCCGATGAAATCCAAAAACCTTTTAAGGCTTTTTTCTTGGGTTACACTGGATTTGGAGCAAACAGCTTTTTAAACCAACCGACTATCTGGGCATATTTAATATTTTTATTACCTGTGGGCTAAACTATCTGATACTTGTAATGGGCATTTCTATGGGGATTGAGAAGTTTTGCAAATTCGCCATGCCTATACTTTTTATAATGGGTATTTTTTTAGCCTTATGGGTTTTTACATTACACACTGCTCATGGCTCAGCAGTTGAAGGATTCAATTTCTTGTGGGATCCAAAGTGGGAGAAACTATCAGATCCGAAGGTATGGTTAGCAGCGGCTGGTCAGGTTTTCTTTACTTTAAGCTTAGGTTTTGGAGCCATTGTTACTTATGCCTCATATCTTAAAAAAGATCAGGATATCACTGCATCAGCCCTCACATCTGCATCATTAAATGAGTTTGCAGAAGTAATATTAGGAGCTTCAATTGCTATACCCGCAGCGGTAGCTTTTTTTGGACTCCCATTAGCTCAGGAAATTGCCAAGTCAGGTTCTTTTGCATTAGCTTTTATAAGCTTGCCGGCGATATTTTCATCGCTTCCATTGGGCGCAATATTAGCCTTCATATGGTTTCTGCTACTTTTTTTGCTGGCATTACATCTTCCATTGCTATTACGCAACCCGTTATTGCTTTTTTAGAAGATGAATTAGGGCTTTCAAGAAAGAAAGCGGTTTCAGCTACTTTTTTAGTCCTTATCCTAACTGCTCATCTGCCCATCTTCTTGCCAACCGCTCTTGATGAAATGGATTTCTGGGCAGGCACATTTTTATTAGTAGTTTTTGGCTTAATAGAGATTCTAATCTTCCTTTGGGCTTTAAGCCCTTCCATCGCTTGGGCTGAAATTAATCGCGGTGGTTTGATTAAACTGCCCCGTTTTTTCTTTTATATTATTAAGATATATTACACCTGCTTTCTTAGGTTTGCTCACACTTTGGTGGATATTTCAAGAACTGCCACAACACCTGCAAGCAACCGATCCAAAGGTGTGGATTACAAGGGTGATTTTATTAATAATCTTCCTGCTTCAGCTTTACTTAGTTTATATAGCGTCTAAGAAGTCTCAAAAGGAGGCTTGAAATGGAAAGCAGCGCTCTTTTATTTATGTTACTCTCATGGTGTGCAATTTTCGGGCTTTGTATATTTTGCTTTGCAACGCTGTTATCAGACAAAAAAAGATTAAACATCAAAATTTCAAGACACTAAATAGGTCTGTTTATAAACTATCTATTCATCCCCCACAAAGGCTGCTCTCTCAGCCCCAAATCTCTTAAGCAACTTTCTTAACTTGTGTTGTGACGCAAAGATCTTGGGGTCTTGTGTGCTTCCCATGAATACTTCTATACTGAATATACTAAGCGGTATCCCTTCTTAATTGCATAATAGCCCAATTACTATTTGTCTTTTGCCTTTTTTGCCATCCCTGTTGTATCCAAAGGCTGATAACTCATTATCCTTCCCCTCTAAATATGAACTCGCCACATCATACAGATAACCTCGAGCCCTGATCTATTACCCTTGCGATTAATCGCCATAATCCTAACTTACCTTCCTCTGTCAAACCTAATGCCTTATCTATCCCCAATTGACGAGCTATATCATAGACTGTCCATACCGGCCATATGGATAGTCCCTGTTGCCGCTTGACAGATTCGCAAGTATCAGTTAATTTAGATATATCATGCTTATCTCTTACAATTGTTCTTATCTCTTCAGGTGTGCATTTAGATAAATTAGCAATAGTGCGGTGCTTTACTTTCTTGCCTTCATGATATGATTCACGAAGGAGGCATCAAGTATAAGTTTTGCCGTTGAGTGTGGTTTTTTGTAGATTTATCGAGAAACATTGTGACAACATAGTAACATATTTATAATATTGTTATAAAGTGTTATTTATCATTACTTTTTATTAGTTTATGGCTACAATTAGGACAAATCATACTCAACTTAACTTATTTTGTTATGTTTTTGAGCTAATTATGGGGGAACATCCGTTAAGTAAGTAGCAATTATCATACCGAGCAGTATTGCCGCTGTCACCATTTTATATTATGACTATCTTTCAATTATCAGATAGGTTAGTTTTCCCGCCGCCGCAGATTGCAGACGATGACGGACTCCTTGCAGTAGGAGGAGATTTAAGCAGTGAGCGGCTTCTGGAAGCTTATTCAAATGGTATTTTCCCATGGTATATTAAATCTTCCCCTATTTTATGGTGGTCTCCAGACCCCCGCCTTGTCATATTTCCCGAAGAATTAAAAACCTCCAGAAGCCTGAAGCAGGTAATTAAAAAGGGGATTTTTAAGATCACTACAGATACAGCGTTTGAAGAAGTCATAAATAATTGTGCGAGAATTAGAAAAAATGGCATTCAGGGAACATGGCTGACGGATGAAATGATAAGGGCTTATATAATTCTCCATGATTTGGGCTATGCTCATTCTGTGGAAAGCTGGCATGATAATGAATTAGTCGGCGGGCTTTATGGTATTGCAATCGGTGGAGTTTTTTTTGGGGAGTCAATGTTTACAAAAATGAGCAATGCATCTAAGGCGGCATTTGTTGAAATTGTTGAAAATTTAAAGAGGTGGGGGTTTATTATTATTGATTGTCAGGTTGTTACGAGGCACTTGATAAGCATGGGAGCTAAGACAATACCCCGCAGCGAATTTCTCGGCATACTCAAATGGGCATTAAAAAAGAACACCGAAAAGTGGGGTGCGGGTTTTTGAATCATATATTTTTTACTTGTGAATTTTGTCAAGAAGCCACGCTATATTTTGACCAAGCGTTTTCATAGTTTGTATTCCCTCATTATCATTCTGCACTTCATTGGGCTCTCTTCCTATAGCTATATTCCAATAACTGGAGCCAGGTATAATCATCTGTCCTATCAGAAAAAAGTAATTAAGGGAGCTAAAGACATGAGCTGCCCCTGCGCGTCGAACGGCAACAACCCCAGCTCCGATCTTTCTTTGAAACATGTCCCCGTTTGCTCGTGCGACCATCCCAGTTCTTTCGATTAATGCCTTCATGCTCGCTGATACATTTGAGAAATAAGTTGGTGAGCCAAGCAAGATACCATTCGATTCTATCATCTTGGCTATACATTCATTGATGATATCATTATCCACTGCACATCTTTGATTTTTGTTGGTAAAACATTTGTAGCAGGCAATGCATCCTTGAATAGGCTTGCCAGCTAAATGGTAAATCTCTGTCTCAATGCCTTCCTTTTCAATTTCATCTAAAACAGTTCTTAAAAGATAGTTAGTATTACCCTCTTTGCGTGCACTTCCGTTGAATCCTATCACCTTCATTATTGTCCTCCTTATGAAAAAAATGATATGTTATTTTACCAAAAAAACAAGGGCAATATATGCCTTATAAAATGCCTGATTACAAGACTTTTGAAATCTCCTGCTCGATTCATTATTTGAAATCATTCGCCCTTGCTGCCTAAATTTATAATTTTATCTCTTAATAGCCATAGCAACCAGAGTCCCGGAAGCGCTACGAGGGTTGTGATGAGAAAAAAGTGCGCCCACCCGATAGATTCAACAAGAAATCCAGAGGTGGGGGCTATAAATATCCGTCCTATTGCTGCAAGGGATGAGAGCAGGGCATATTGTGTTGCGCTGAAACGGCTGTTGCAAAGCGACATTAAAAGGGCAACAAAAGCAGATGTGCCCATTCCGCCTGCCAGGTTTTCAAAGGCTATGGCAAATACAAACAATTCGTAGTTCTTGCCTGTGTAGGCAAGAAGCATGAATGAGAGATTCGATACAGCCTGAAGAATACCAAAAAAAAGAAGAGACTTAAAAAGACCTAACTTAACCATAAGAGCGCCGCCGATGAACGCGCCGCCAATCACACACACAAGTCCAAATGCTTTATTGATAGTCCCGACATCCCCAGCAGAAAAGCCAACTCCTCTTATCAAAAATGCAGTCGTAAGTGAGCCGGCATAGGCATCTCCAAGCTTGTAGAAGATTATCAAGAGCAATATCAGGAGCGCCCCTTTACGCTGAAAATAGTCCCTCATCGGACCAGTAACCGCCTCTGCCATACTTTTTGGAGGCGATGCAATCCTTTCGGGCTCAGGAGCTACAAGGGTTGTAATTACACCTATAAACATAACGGCTGACATCAGGAGATAAGTATTATTCCAGTTGATGTATTCAGAAAGTATCAGGGCAAAGGCGCCAGATATAAGTAAAGCAAGGCGGTAACCAAACACAGATACCGCCGCCCCAGATCCTCTTTCCTTTGTGCGCAGAACATCCGTCCTATAGGCATCTACGACGATATCCTGAGAGGCAGAGGCAAAGGCAACGAACAAAGCAATCATTGCCAGAAGCAGAGGAACATGACTTGGAGAGCAAAAAGACATTGCCGCTATTGCAAATATAAGACATATCTGGGTAATGATAATCCAACCCCTGCGCCTCCCAAGCCAAGGCGGTACGAATCTGTCCATCATTGGCGACCAGACGAATTTAAGCGTATATGGAAGACTTACGAGTGCGAAAATACCTATCGTTTTGAGGTCAACACCCTCAATGGTCATCCATGCCTGAAGCGTGCCGCTGGTCAAAGCCAATGGCAGTCCTGATGAAAAGCCAAGAAGGGTGACAGCCACTATGCGCCTGCTGCGGAATACCTCAAGATATGGGCTGAGAGAGAATGGATTATTCAAATTCCGTCTTTGTCCTGCAAGGTATAAAAATTTTTTGTTTTTCTTAAAATTGCTTATAGATAAAAAGCAGCTACTTCTAAAATTATTCTAATTCCCAAACCGTTACAGACTGAAAACTGCTGACATGTATATACCGTTTTACTTCTATGTATATAAGAGTTGTGTTTTTAGCTTTAACAAAAGCATCAAGTATTGGATGCTTTTCAAGAAAAATCTTCATAAGCTCATCCTGCCGCTTCCCTCTACGCAATTTTTTTGCCCTGCCAATGATGGTAACTGCTTCAGCATCTATGAGATCCTGAGTCGTATTTGTTCTATTATCGATAAGTAACGCCACATTGGGAGATTTAACAAGGTTACGATATTTCAGGGTATTTCTTGGAGTGGCAAATAAAGCCCCCTTAAAGTCAGGCGTTAGAGCAAAGGCTACAAGCGAAGTATAAGGATGATCATTACTACTGGTTGCAAGCACAGCCGAACGTCGAGCAACGTTCATCTCTGCAAGACGTTCAGGAATTGTGACATTACCTTTAATAGGCAACTCGAGAAGTTTCATTGTATCGTTTTTTTCCTCTTTTTTATGGACACTCTGCTATCTTTTCTCATGATAACATACAGGATGAAATGCAGAAAAATAGTCATTACAAACTTACTGGAAGATGTCCATTGAAAGACATCTCTCCTTTTAAGCATTTGATTACCGCCATTTGTGCCTGTTCTGTCGGCTCATAGGCAGCAATAAGTAGATCAGCATCTTTAAAATGCCTTAAGACATAAGGGCTTCCAAGGGAAATAAGAATAGAATTTTCGGCTTTTTTTATCAGCTCATTGATTCTCTTTATTTCTTTATAGCTTATGCCTGAACTGCCTTTCCATGCGGAGACACTACTGAATATTGCAAAAATCGAGTGATCAGGATTAGTGTTTGGAATCTCTGAATCGAAATAGTTTTTTAGCAGGGAAGACTTATATATATCTTCTTCCCCTACAAATACTATTTGCACTTTGTCTAAATCCTTTATTGGGAGGATCCCCTGCTTATTTTTTATCAGGGTTATGGACATTTCGGTTATTTGTTTTGAGATTGTCTTGTGAAATGAATAATTAACTTCAGTCTTTTTGATATTTCGGAGTCTTCTCTTAACTTCAAATATATTGCTCAAGGCATTATCAATTTGTCTTTTTTCTATCTCTTCAGCTTTGACTGCCGATAAGAGTTCTTTAACCGTTGAGTCTGCATCTACAGGATGAAGCAATATGTCAGCACCGGCACTTATGCAATTAACCGAAACATTCCCGAAGTCTTTCAAGGCATCCATATTTAGGGCGTCTGTGATTACTATTCCTTTAAATCCGAGTTCTTTTCTCAATAAATAGGTGATAATTTTTTTTGAGAGGCTTGCAGATTTTGAATCTAATTCAGGAACCGTTAAGTGTCCTATCATAATGCTGGCTACGTTTGCTTTAATGGCTTCAATAAAAGGCATTATGTCGTCTCTCATTAAATCAGCTTTTTTTTTATTAATTATCGGAAGCGAGATGTGGGAATCAATTGAGGTATCACCATGTCCGGGAAAGTGTTTAGCACAACTTATAAGACCGCTCTTTTGCAACGTTTTTATGAAGCAAGAGCCAAACCATGCAACCATTTCAGGTCTGTCGGAGAATGCCCTTGTGCATATTATTGGATTGTCAGGGTTTTTATTTACATCCATCACTGGAATTAAGGGCATGTTTATTCCAATGTCAATAGATTCATCAGCAATTGCTCTTATCATGCTTTCGAGGATAGAAGTGCCGCTATCTTTATGCTTATCAATAGCAGCAGCTACAGCCATTTGGGATGGGAAATTTGTTGACCCCTTTATTTGCTGTCCAACACCTCTTTCGATATCAGCAGCTATAAAAAGAGGAATTTCGGCAATTGACTGCAATTCTTCAATGAATTTTTTAATCTCATGCCTTATGCCGCCAAAGAGTATAAAGCCGCCAATGCCTTTATGAACAAGTGAGATTATATTGTCTCTATACTCTTGAAGGCTTATCTTATCGCCATCAAGCCTCGAAATGATTAATTGATATAGCTTTTTTTGGAGCATATCCAATCCCGCTTGCATGGGTTTATTATAAATGGACTGATTCATGTTTTAAAAGCCATCTCTTTAATTTTATTCCTGCTGAAAAGCCGCAAAGAGAGCGGTCTGATGCGATAACCCTGTGGCAAGGTAGGATTATGGGCATGGGATTCTTTTTTAGGGCATTGCCGACTGCCCTAAAAGCCTCGCTATGACCGACTTTTTGAGCAAGCCATTTATATGTTTTTGTTTCGCCATAGGGGATTTCTCTGAGTGCGAGCCAGACATCCTCTTGAAATGGTGTGCCATTTATGAATTTTATAGGCTGGCTGAATTGCTTAAGCAGCCCGCTAAAATATAGTTGAAGTTCATTGCTAAGAGATAAAAAACCTTTGTCTGGATTGATTGAATCCAGTTCAGATTTAAGGTAATAATTGTGCATCACGGCTTTTATATTTTTGCTGTTATCCCCCAAACCCACCCGTATCAAAAGGTTATCTTCAAAAACACAATGGATATCACCAATCGGGCTTTTAAAAATAAAAGTTTTATATTGCATAGAAATTAAATTAATAATCTGAAATATTCAATATATAATATTATATAATTATAGCAAAGCGAGCCGATTTTATTTGGTTTGATAATTTTTCTCTGTCTTTCACTAAATAATGGACTCTCATTCCTGCCCGATTGATACCTTCTATGGTAACCTCCAGCAGGGATCCATTAAGATGCCCGTGCAATATGTCTGAAAAAATCGATTAATTTAGGTTAATATTAAAGAGTTATATATCAAAAGAGTTTCTACCATTGATTTATGCAAGTGGGACGATCTGACTTTCACTTAATCTCTTATCAAGGAGATGTAATAATAATTTCATGATACGTGCAGGTTTCTATCAATCAAACCCTGTTTTTGGTAAAAAACAAGATAATTTACAAAGAGCAATTAGTGCTATTAAAAATTCTTATGCGGATTTAATTGTTTTGCCTGAATTTTTTGCTTCCGGATATCAGTTTGTCTCAAAGGATGAGGTAGCAGAATTATCAGAACCTATCCCCCAAGGAGATACCACTAAATTGCTTTCGGATTTATCTGCGGAGAAGGGTATATATATAATTGCAGGACTTCCGGAAAAAAGAGGTGATAATTTCTACAATTCCGCTGTTTTTACGGGCCCAGATGGATTTATCGGGCTTTATCGAAAGACCCATCTTTTTTTTGAAGAAAAGCTCTTTTTCTCTTTTGGAGATACAGGCTTTAAGATATGGCAGACAAAAATTGGCGCAATTGGAATAATGATTTGTTTTGACTGGTTTTTCCCCGAATCAATGAGAACCCTATCTCTTATGGGGGCAGATATAATCGCACATCCTTCAAACCTTGTCTTGCCTTATTGTCCTCATGCGATGCCGTTTAGGAGCCTTGAAAACAAAGTATATGCTATTACTGCCAATAGAGTCGGGGCTGAAAACAGAAAAGAGGGACAAATACTTAGATTTATCGGGATGAGTCAGGTAGTTTCCCCTCAAGGCAATGTCATGGTAAGGGCTTCTGAAGATAAAGAAGAATTACAGATAATCGAGATTGACCCGGAGATATCAAAAAATAAATCTATCAATTCATACAATGATCTATTTAAAGACAGAAGGCCTGAGTTTTATAAGACTTAAAGGTTTTAAGTGTTCAATAATAAATAAAATAGCTTTGTGAGGAGAATTTATGTTTACTATTGGTGTTGTAATATTTATTATCATCCTAATAGCGATATTCGCCTTTCAAAATGCATCCCCTGTAGCTATATCCTTTCTGTTCTGGAAGTTTGAGGCTTCTGTTGCCATTTTGATCTTTCTTTGCGCGTTGGCGGGTGTGGTAGTCGGGATAATTTCATCTGCCCTATTGAAATTAAAACTATCTTCTCGCTCTATACAGCCCGAAAAATAGACTTGTATCTTCTTTGATTTTGCCTATTGTTTCTCATTTCAGAGAGGTGCGAGAAATCTTTGATGCAAATAGCGGGCATGGATATCAGAAAAACCTTTGTCCTGAAACACTAAATTAGTGTCAGTGTCATTGATGAGTATCAGAGACTTTTTTTCACTGAGACTGACACTAATTTATGCCTACTATATAAAAATCTAATTGCATTTTTCGGGTTAACTCTGTGACGTATTGTAACTCTAAAATATTTTTGTGCGGAGATGTTCTTAATGTTTTATCAAGCAAACTTTAAAACTAAAATCTTAATTTATGTTTTCTAAAAATATCTTCTCTATGCTTCCATTTCATTACGGCTGGATAATCGTTATTTCAGGGATATTAGGAGTTCTGGCGTGTCTTGGATTAGGTCGTTTTGCTCTCGGAATGCTATTGCCGTCAATGGGGGAATCACTCAATCTAACCTATTCACAAATGGGCTTTATAAGCACCGGTAATTTCATCGGTTACCTTGCAGCGGTGCTTGTGAGTGGTTTGTGGGCAATACGAATAGGATCGAGAAGGCTTATCTTTATTGCCCTACTCTTAGTTGGCTTAACAATGATATTGTCGAGCATGGCAGATGGATTCATTTATCTGCTTGTTATGTACACATTGACTGGAATAGGAAGCGGGGCATCTAATGTGCCTATAATGGCGCTTGTATCCTCATGGTTTACTAAAAAACTGAGGGGAGTAGCAGCAGGCTTCATTGTTAGTGGCAGCGGTTTTGCAATAATATTCTCCGGAAAGTTTGTCCCGTTTATAAATGATATTAGCGAATATAGCGAGGGTTGGAGAACTGCATGGCTTGTTTTAGGTTTAATAGTTATATTTATAGCCTTTATATGTCTTCTGCTTTTGAGAAACAGACCTGATGAGATGGGGCTGAAGCAGGCTGGATTCAGTGAAGAAAGAGATTCAAATCCTTCCACTTCAGATATAAAAGAAGAACAAAGCATATATAAGAGATGGGTTATTTACTATCTGGGAATAATATATTTTTTCTTTGGTTATACTTATGTCATCTATATAACTTTCATTGTAACCGTCCTCGTTACAGAAAGAGGTTTTAGCGAAAGCATAGCGGGTAATTTGTGGTCAACGGTCGGTTTTTTGAGCATTTTTTCAGGACCGGTCTTCGGTTTTTTGTCGGATAAATATGGCAGAAAAACTGGACTTATCACAGTCTTCACCCTGCAGATGTTTGCTTATATTTTTATAGCCGCAAGCCTGCCTGATGTATTCCTATATTTATCTATAGGACTTTTTGGGGTTGTTGCGTGGAGTATCCCTTCTATTATGGCGGCTACGGTATATGACTATGTGAAATCCGACAAGGCTGCTGCTGCATTTGGGCTTATAACATTCATATTCGGGATAGGACAGATTATTGGACCTGCTGTGGCTGGAACCCTCGCTGAATTATCCGGGAGCTTCTCAAGCAGCTTTTATATGGCTGCTGCATTTGCGGGTGTTGCAATTCTACTAACTGCTTTTTTGAAAAAGGCATAATGTTATTTAGATTCTGTTTATAAATATCCATTCAGCGCCCTCCTCGATAGAGACTTGTCAAGAATCTTGTGTCTGGGCATAGAATTTAGCATTAAAGATTTGTAAGATTTCATAAGCCTTAGCCTTAAGCATAGGGATAGGCTTTTTCCATTTTCCTTGTTTTAGGCGATCAATCTGAAGCATCAGGTTGGTTTCAAGAATACTAACCGACTGAAAATACCCGCCGAGCCTCTTGCAAATCTGCTCAATTCTACTGTTTATGCTTTCAACGGCATTGGTTATATATATATGTTTTCTGATTTCTTCAGGATAATGCAGAAAGTTGATATAATTATCCATCTTAACAGAAACTGATTTTATTAAAGATGGATAGCTTTTTTGGTATGCTCCGCATAGTTTTTCAAAACGAGATTTGCCTTCATCAGCATCTTTGGATAATTTTATGTTTTCAAGCTCTTTATTAAACAAAGAGCCGTCTTGTTTTCCCATATGCCTTCTGACATTTCTCTGCAGGTGTATATAGCAGAGCTGATGTTCAGTCAAAGGATAAAGTGCTTTTACAGCGTCTGTCATACCAGAGAAGTCATCGCTCACTATAACCACAACCCTCTTTAACCCTCTGTCTATAAGGTTGTTAAAGACTTTAAGCCAGTCAGCCTTATTCTCGCTGCCAAAAAATGTATAAAATCCATATACATCCTTTTACCCTTGTAAATCTACTCCTAACACATTATAAACACATGCCTTTCTGACTTTAAGGTTGTCTTTTATCTCTGTGTGATAGCCATCTATAAACAAAGCGAAAATATCATTCGGCAATTCCCGCCTTTTAAAATCATTAAGCCTCTCTGTCAGTTGCTCTCTTATTACCATAAGTTCAGATTCGAGTGTCAAAAAAATATTGGAACACTTCCCATATTATATGTCTTTCTTCTTAGGACACCCCCTTTATGGGGGAAAAGGTCTCGCTTCAAAAACCTTCTCCAATTCCTTTATAAGGCTCTCGCTCCCAAGCGGTCTGCCCGTTGATGTCGTGCGCCGTATTGATGCATTTATCTCTTTACCGTCCTTACTTAAAAATTCCCTGTATGCCTTTATTTCTTTATCATCAAGCCAGCTTTCCTTTGAAAGTATATCATCTTTTGCACCATGTATATTCGCTCTGGCGCTTGACCATTGATAGTCCTCTGCTTTTTTGACAAGGGTTGCCCTTACAGGGTTTAACTCTATGTATCATTTTACTGCCCATAAATGTGGATTTTCTTGCACTACCGAGGAGAAAAATAGGTTCTGCCAGAGCCGCCCACTTCTGTTATATTTACTATTATGCATTGAGTATAAAGCAGATTTGTCCATCTAGTCTTCACCGCTGAAAAGGTTTTCACCTTGTTATTCCCCCGATGAGTTATATGATGGAGGCATCCTTGTTTGTCCCATAAATCTCGGAAGTGACCCTCTATTTCCCTCTCTACCGGAGAAATTCAAGGAGGTCAACTATATTGATTAACACACGGGGGAGACACTAAGGACTCTGTATGACGAAGACCTTTACCAGATTCTTGATGGAGTCGGGGAAATATTGGCTTAAAAGGTGCAAAAAAACAGTTCAAACAGTTTGAACCGTTCAAACGTTTATAAAAAGGGGGGAACTAAGCCTAATCCGTTTCTGCTCAGGGCTGCAAAAAAACAGCCCCGGAGATAGGCAGGCTTACACCCTGAGGGTAAAGCATTTTATCAAATTACTGAACTAACGCCATTGCAGAAGAAAGCCTTCAAGCTATTAAAGTTGTTGCCAGTAGAGAAAACTTAATATTTGCTCTATAGTCAATAATAGCAATGGGTTATATACTTTGATTGGTCTGACCTTCGGTCTAACGACAATTTTAGGATAAAATATTTTTGTTTGCTTAATATTCCCGGCTGCAGCGGACGGCTTATCGCCGTCGCTGTAACCGGCTGATAGCTGACCATTTTTTTAGCTTCGCGCTGAATACAAAGCTTCAATGAACCATCACATAGCCGCATTTGAATTCAGAAACCCGCAAAAATATTTATTTCACGATCAGGCGAGGTCGAAGCGGTCAAGATTCATTACCTTGCACCACGCAGCCACAAAGTCGTTCAGGAATTTCTCCTTGGAGTCCTGACAACCATAGACCTCTGCGATTGCCCGGAGCTGGGAATTTGAGCCAAAGATTAAGTCGACGCGCGTAGCTGTCCACTTGAGTTCGCCCGTTTTGCGATCACGACCCTCGAATAAGTCAGCGTCTTCAGAGGTTGCCTTCCATGTTGTGCTCATGTCCAACAGATTCACGAAGAAGTCATTGGTGAGAGTCTCCAATTGCTTTGTGAAGACGCCGTGCCGAGACTGCTTATAGTTGGCATTCAAAACCCGCATCCCGCCAACTAGAACCGCCATCTCTGGTGCGGTCAGGGTTAGCAATTGCGCCTTGTCAACGAGTAATTCTTCTGAGGTTACGGCATATTTGGCCTTCTGGTAGTTGCGGAATCCGTCTGCAACTGGTTCGAGGACAGAGAAGGATTTGACATCTGTCTGCTCCTGCAAGGCGTCCATTCGTCCTGGCGTGAAGGGAACTGTTATATTATACCCGGCGTTTTTAGCAGCCTGTTCAACACCTGCGCATCCACCCAGAACAATCAGGTCGGCAAGGGACACCTTCTTCCCATCTGACTGCGCCTTGTTAAATTCTTGTTGAATTCCCTCAAGGCTCTGCAGCACCTTCTGTAGTTGATCTGGCTGGTTAACTTCCCAATCCTTTTGCGGCGACAGACGAATACGGGCGCCGTTTGCGCCGCCGCGTTTGTCGGAGCCGCGGAAGGTAAACGCTGATGACCATGCAGTATAAACCAGTTCTGAGATCGACAGGCCCGAGTTCAATATCTTGCCTTTGAGTTTGGCGATGTCTTGAGCATCAATCAATTTGTGATTGACTGCAGGAATAGGATCTTGCCATATGAGCTCTTCCGCCGGAACATCCGGGCCAAGATAACGAGAGCGGGGCCCCATATCACGGTGGATCAGCTTGAACCATGCCCGAGCAAAGGCATCAGCAAATTCCTCGGGGTTTTGCAGGTAGCGCCGAGAGATCGGTTCGTAGATTGGATCAAAGCGAAGAGAAAGGTCCGCCGTGGTCATAATGGGCCGGTGCTTCTTCGACGGGTCGTGAGCGTCAACTACCATGTCTTCTTCGGCGACATCCTTAGCCATCCACTGATTCGCGCCAGCCGGGCTCTTGATGAGTTCCCACTCGTATTTAAACAATACTTTTAGATAGCCCATGTCCCATTTGGTCGGGTTAGGCTTCCATGCGCCTTCGATGCCGCTGGTAATCGTATCGCCGCCTTTCCCACTTCTGTATCTGCTTTTCCAGCCGAATCCTTGCTCTTCGATTCCGGCGGCTTCAGGTTCGGGACCTACATGAGACGCAGGACCTGCACCATGGCATTTGCCGAAGGTGTGACCTCCGGCAACTAAGGCAACAGTCTCTTCGTCGTTCATACCCATGCGTCCAAAGGTTGTTCGAACATCGCGTCCTGACGCCACAGGGTCAGGATTGCCGTTTGGCCCTTCCGGGTTCACATATATCAGTCCCATCTGCACGGCGGCAAGGGGATTCTCGAGTTTCCTATCTCCTGAGTATCGCTTGTCGCCAAGCCACTCACTCTCGCTCCCCCAGTAAATGTACTCTTCGGGCTCCCAAATGTCCTCGCGTCCGCCGCCGAAGCCAAAGGTCTTGAATCCCATAGACTCAAGGGCGCAATTGCCAGCGAGGATCATGAGATCCGCCCACGAAATCTTCCTGCCATATTTCTGCTTGATTGGCCAGAGCAGACGGCGCGCCTTGTCGAGGTTAGCATTGTCAGGCCAGCTGTTAATAGGCGCAAAGCGTTGGGAGCCGGCGCCCCCGCCGCCACGTCCATCGCCTATGCGGTAGGTGCCTGCGCTGTGCCACGCCATCCGGATGAAAAGCCCCCCATAGTGACCGTAATCGGCCGGCCACCAGTCCTGTGAATCAGTCATTAGCGCATAGAGATCTTTTTTTACGGCATCTAAGTCCAATTTTTTAAACTCTTCGGCGTAACTGAACGCTTCGCCCATCGGGTTGCTCTTGGCGGAATGCTGATGCAGAATCTTAAGGTTCAACTGGTTAGGCCACCAATCCCGGATCGTCATGCCTCTGCCGGCAGTTGGTTTGTTAGATTTGCCCGTTACCGGGCACTTGCTTTCATCGTTCATCTTGGTTCTCCTTTCATTTTAGATTTTGATTAGTATATCTAAAGCAAAATTTAGCACTGTGCGGGTTGCGCATCCGGTAGAATATTTTGTTATGCCATAATCTTTTTGCTTTTAGACGGCAATTTATTAATAACAACTTCCTTTCTAATATTCTTCGCATTTAATCTGAAAATAATTTGCTTCATGATCACAGGAAGGGCATTTTTCCGGAGGTTCGGAACCTTCCTGGATATAGCCGCATTTCCTGCACACCCATTCTGATTTTCTATCTTTTTTGAATACGGTATTTGACAGAACCTCCTTTAAAAGTTTGTTATACCTTTCTTCATGATGTTCTTCCGCTTTTGCGATTGCACGGAGGCGTTTGGCTATTTCGGGGAAACCCTCTTTTTCAGCCATATCTGCAAACTCAGGGTACATACTGGTGTGTTCATAATTCTCACCTGCAATAGCCGCTTTGATGTTTTCGGCTGTATTTCCAAGGGTAGTAGGCGCTGAAGCCCCAACAATTATTTCATCCGCCGCTGAAGCTTCTTTCTTCTTCAGTTCATTAATAAGTCTGAACAGCCATTTTGCATGTTCCCTTTCATTGTCGGCGGTAATAAGAAATATCTCCGATATCTGTTCAAAACCCTCTTTTTGGGCAATCTTTGCATAGAAAGAATAACGGTTTCTTGCCTGACTTTCACCAATGAATGCCTTTGTAAGATTCTCGAGTGTCTTTTTCATGTAATTCCTCCTTATTAAGTAATTAAGTAGCTCTTATTGTCAAAAATTATTTTCCCTCTCTCTCCTCATCTTTAAATCCACTCCCCTTGCGCCTGCCTGTGCTTAGCATGCAAACAGGGAGAATGACTACGAAACTGACTTTATAAACAGAAATTAGCTTATCAGGCTTATAATTTGGAATCATTCTAAGTTATAAGCCAAAAAAATTACTTCTTTGCCTTCTTGCACTCCTTGCAGTAGCCATAATACTCGTAGCGAATATCATCTGCCTCAAAACCAGTCTTTTTTGATATCTCATTAAAAGACAATAAAGGAGCATCTTCTAAATCCTCTATACGGCCGCACTTACGGCAGATGAGATTAACATGCTGGGCGGTAACAGAGTCATATCGATTTGGCTTATCGTAAAATTCGATCTCCTTTATCAACTCTTCATGTTTTAGCAAGCTCAAGGTGTAATAAACCGTAGATGAACTGATAGAAGGGTTTCTTTTACGGGCTTCTATAAGCAAATCCCGCGCGCTGGGATGTGTTTTGTTTCCTGAAATTATATCTATGAGATCAAGCCTTTGACGGGTGAGCTTATATCCCTTCTCTTTGAGCCTTTCGATTATGAAGTCTTTATTATCTTTCACTGTAAAATACCTACTCTCTCATTCCGCATTTGATGGGAAATCCTGTATTATTGTTTCTGAATGCCTGCTTCTAAGGAGATAATATTTCCATTACCCTTCATGCTGTTAATTCGGCACGAAAGTTTCACCATGAAATGCTACCTATTAGGAATCATTCTTAATTAGAATTAGAATTAATATTATAACTATAGCTATTTAAAATGTCAAGTGGATTTTTTGGAAGGTAACGCCAAAATGATAATGTCCTATACTGCCAAAATAGAAATGTCCTATAGAGA
>JBBIKS010000016.1:0-41483 GCA_037445375.1 Nitrospirota bacterium
AAAGTGATTTTATAAATTATTTTATTTGTTCTCTGGGTAACTTTTCAAGTCACGATTCAAAATTCAAAAATTGCTATCGCACTATCGAACGGTCGCACTGTCGCACTAAGTTAAGGTGTTTCAGGACAAAGGGTTTTCCGTCATCCATGCCTGCCTTTTGCGAAGTAAAAGCATTTTTAGGGTTTACTATTTACCGCAATAATTTATTTTCTTTCAAAAAGTCAGCAATTGTTACAACCCTTACATTCTTGCTTTTCAAGTAGTCAAGAAGTTTTACAAGGTTTTCAGCGCCTATCTCATAGTCTTTTGCCTGTCCTTTTACGACTTTGTGCATATGCATCACAAGGTATCTGTTTTCTGTGATAGCTTTGTCAATAATCCACTTTTTTTCTTCAAACGACTTATCATGATGTATTTCTATGGAAGAGATTGTATAAGAATCAAAATTTTCTATATCATTAAACCCTTCTGCTCCTCCCCATGCCTTCCTGTGATAACTATAATGTTTTTTAATAAGACTTAACACTTCATCATTATAGCTGCCATGAGGAGCGGCAAAACCAACAGGTTTAAACCCTCTGGACATTAAAATTTCTTTAGAGTGTTTTAACTCATATTCAACTTCATCAGGTTTAATGGTTCTCAGGTCTGGATGAGTATGAGTGTGGGAGGCTATCTCCCATTTGCCAAGTTTTGATAGAACGTTTATCTGTTCCCAATCCATATAGCCATTTGTGCCTATAGAGCCTGTTAATACAAACAATGTAGCTGGGAATTTATATCTCTCCAAGATTGGAAAGCCATTTTCATAAATAGAAGCCCACCCATCGTCAAATGTAATTGATACATATGGTTGCTTTGCCGCACATCCCGATATAAAAAGCAAGAATATAAAAATAAATAGGAGTTTTTTTAACATATCAATGCCCCTTATCCCATGTTTTAAGTCTTTTTTTGATTATCCATTCGTTCCAGAATGACTTCCAAAATACGTATGTATTAGTAAAGCGAATTATCGGATAGGCAAAAAGCGATTCCAATGTCTTCTTAACCATTCCTATCCTTGCCGCTTTAATCAAGCATGGTATAGAAATTATAATAAGATCAATAAATATATACGCAAAAAAACCATAAAAAAAGTTCTTTAAAAATATCGTTAACCCAAATATAAAGATTATCGGAGTCAATAAGGAATCAAGTAAATACCCATACACGACTAATCCAATTTTATTTTTGAGAAGAGATCTTTTATGTATAGATATATTTTGAAAGAAAGCGCAATACCATCTTAATATCTGGTTAACGAAAATTTTTGCCGTAGGAGGATCTAATGGATAGCATAAGGCATCGGGCACACAAAAAATTTTATACCCCTTAAAATGCATTTCCCATGTAATGTCCATATCTTCTGCCATTGTTCTTTGTTTAAACCCGCCAAACTCCTTGACTATATCTGTTTTGAAAATGCTGAAACAGCCTGAAGATACAAGCACTACTCCGACATTATTCTGAGCAGCTTTGATAATACTGATACCGAAAAGATACTCTATAAATCTACCCTTCTCCCAGATAGTCTCAATCTTCTGTGGGACTACAAAACCACATACTGAGCCTGTCTTTTGATCATTGAAATAAGGTAGGGTTTTTTCTATAGCTTGGGGGTGCAGAATTGTATCGGCATCAATCGTAACAAAAAGGTCTGTCGTAATCATTGGAAGGACATAATTCTGCGCCATTGCCTTTGTACCCATATTGTGAGGAGTTCTGATTACAGTAGCGCCTTCACTCAATGCCACAACTCCTGTCCTGTCGGAAGAGAAATCATCAACCACAATGATAGCGTCTATCTTTACGGTCTGGTTTTTGATGCTTTTTATTGTATCAGCTATGCTTTTTTCTTCGTTATAGGCAGGTATAATAACACTGATAGTATAATCATATTTTAATGGCGAACAAGCTATTTCTGGCTTTAATCCAAGCCACCATCTCCAGTTGATTTTCATTAATAAGTCCTTTAATTTTTTCGTTATTGTTGAGATATAATAATTAGATGCATCTAAATTATCACTTATAGGAATCCAGCAGATTACCAATTTTCGAGAAACCTAAAATGCTCAATCCATCGCTCCGTATCTGTTGTTCATTCCCGCCATAAATCACTATCCCTGGCAATGACTGATTGTTAAGGGACCTGTAATAGTTGATATTTTTGTAAAATTCCCTTTGTATTGTAGCGCCAACCTTGACTTCTATAGGGATAATGCCGGCAGGTGTTTCAAATAAAATATCGACCTCATGACCTGCGTTGTCGCGCCAGTAATAAAGACAAGGCTTGCGCACATTATTAAGTCTTTGTTTCAGTAACTCTGTAACTGCAAAGGTCTCAAAAAGAGCACCCAGAAGTGGATGAGTAGCAACCTGCTCGGCCTTCTCAATCCCCAATAGATGACATGCAAGTCCTGGATCGCAGAAAAATAGCTTTGGAGCCTTTATAAGTCGTTTATTAAAATTTTTATAATGAGGCTGAAGAAGGGTTATTATAAAACTTGCTTCCAGCAGTGAAAGCCATGACCTTGCCGTATTGTGATTTATGCCTGTGTCAGAGGCAAGAGAACTTGCGTTAAGTATCTGTCCTGTGCGGCCAGCGCAAAGCCGTAAAAAACGGGAAAAAGTGGTTAAATCCTTAATAGCCATGATTTCTCTCACATCTCGCTCGATATATGTGGTGATATAAAATGAAAGAGCCTCAACAGGGTCAAGGTTATCAGCAAATAATCGGGGATAAAATCCCTTAAAAAGGAATTGTGGAATATCAGGCGGCTCACCTTCAAAGGCGATGCGCTCTGTAAAGCAGAGGGGAAGGAGGTTGAGGATTGCTGTTCTACCAGATAGTGACTGGGTAATCTTCTCCATGAGCATGAATTTATGACTTCCGGTTAAGATAAAATAACCCTTTCTTTCGGGCGTTTTGTCCACTCGAACCTGTAGTTCTGAAAGTAAATCTGGAGCTCGCTGTATCTCATCCAGTATTGCACCTTCTTTTGCATAAGAATTAAGGAAGCCAACCGGGTCTGTTGTGGCAAATTCTCTCTGTGAAAGTTGCTCGAGAGAAACATATTGTTTATCAGGAAACGCCATTTTGGCAAGAGTGGTCTTGCCCGATTGCCTTGGTCCTATAATAGTTATAACAGGATATTGACCGGCAAGGCGAATAAGCTCGGGCTGCATGTTGCGTTGGATAAGCATAACAGTAAAATATCAAATTACCATACAAATTGTCAATATAAACAGAAATATAATGAGTTCTTAGTGTGTTTAAGTCTAAGTTAAGTTATATCTTGGTAGGGTAGAATAAGGCGTGTTCCATGCTATAAAATGATAGCATGGAACACGATTTTATTGAACAGAAGTTGTTTTAGAGTCTTTTAGAGCCATCTTTACATTCTTCAGATACGCCTTTTGCTCTTTTGGCAATTTACCAGCTTGATAATTCTTTGCAATCTTTGCTGTATTAGTAGGCCCATACCTATAAGCGAGAACTGCAAGCTCTGGATTCTGGAATCTCCTTACCTGATCATAGAAATATATCCTCGCATAAGTTGCCTTCGTTGCATTATCGCCCTTTAATAGGTCAGGGACATCTATTGGACAATCAGGGTATTTGCCCATTTCACCCTGATTCATCATACGCTCAAGATCCTTCAATGCTGCCTTTGTAATACCTGGATTGCCTTTATCGACTGTTAATATTGCCTGAAACCACTTTTCTGCTTCTTCCATCTTTTTTGGATAAGCTGGATCATTATTGATTTTCTCAATCTTCTCAACAAATTCCTGACTCGATACAACGGCCCACTCGGTATTATAACCTTCAGGCGTCTTTACAATCGGGTTTAAGAATATTGATGCGCCAACCACACCCATCGCTATAGCAAGAATTGGATGCTTCAATAGAAGATGTATCAATATGGCACAACATGACTGAACAGTATACATTATATGCCTCCTTTCGTCAGACTACTTCTTTTTCCAGTCGCCGCCTAAGCCCCATTGGAAATAAGCAACAAAACGGCTGTCATTGCTGAACGGCTTTGAATCGCCAAAATATGAATTATATTCCCACTGCACACCAAAGGCAAATTGACCCCAGCCGTCTTTTATAGAGATAGGGTGTTTCAATTTTACACCGAGCCTTGGCCCAATTTTATTGTTCCAATAATCCTCGGAATGCTCAGATGCAGTTATATTAAGACCTAAATACGTATTAAGTATAAAATCAGAATTGCCAACCTTAAGCCAATCAACGCCCTGCTCAAGATATGTATCCAATTTTAAGCCCTTTTCTGCTCTTGCATCAAACGCGTACGATAATGCCCCATATGTGATCCATGGATAGCCTATCGGTGTCTCTGCATGTGAAACAGCACTGAAGACCAATAAAAACAAACAAATTGTCCCAATTGCAGCAGTTTTCATATAATCCCCCTCTCACTTATACTTGATATGTAAATTAAAATAACATTAAATTTATTTAATTTAAGTGTATCAGTTTATTTAATACATTGTAAATACCATAAAAAGGATTAATCCTTTCGGGTGATGGTTATTGTTCTTGAGTTTCCTGAGCTTTCAAACAATACCATACTATAATCGCAAGTGAACCTCCCATCCCTTGATGGGAGGGGACAAAGGGGAGGGTGAAAATAATTTCTTGTCACCCCCCACCCTCGCCCTCCCCCATCAAGGGGGAGGGAAGTATAAGGAAACCCTGTAGCTTGCTACAGGGAATTACGAGTTCAAGGCAAAAAAGTGAGATAGCTTCAGAGCCAAAGATCTTCGTAATGACACTTTGCGAAAGATTTATTTTTCATTGCGAGCAAAGCTAAGCAATCTTAAGGAAATATAAGTTCACCATGATTTGCTCATTAGGTGAGATTTTCTAATCAATGGCAATTAAACTATGATACTTTTAATAGTTGGGGGGGCTAAAATAAAAAGCCCGAAATTTCCTCGGGCTTTTTATTTTGAAATCTATCAAAGAAACTTCTTTGATTATTTTCTCACCGTTACTACTGCACTATAAGCAAATGAGCCATCCGCATTAATCTGTTTTAACCTATAATCATACGTCCTTTTTCTTCTCGCGGCTGAGTCTGTGTAGTTGTAATTCTTGATTACTGTTGATGTTCCTGCGCCAGCTACATATCCCATCTTAACCCATATGTTTGAAGTCGATAATTTACGCTCAATATCAAATCCCTTGTTATTACTCTCCGAAGTCGTCTGCCATGTAAGTGAAACGCCGGTAGATACTGAACTGCCTGTAAAATTAGCAATCACTGTGCTGCTTGCAGCCGCTGTTGTAAAGTTCCATATATTTGACCACCCACTGCTGCCGTTAGCATTCTTTGCCTGCACACGCCAGTGATATACTGTGTTGCTATTCAAACCACTAATGCTATATGTAGTTGCATTTAAATCCGTATGTATTACAATTTCTGTAAAGGCTATATTTTTTGATACCTGCAAGATATATGAAGTGGCTCCTGTAGAAGCCCTCCAGCTAAGAGACGTTGAAACAGCAACCCCAGTTGCGCCATTAGAAGGTGAATTGAGAGCAGGCGACGAAGGTAACGTATTTTGCGGCGGCGGCGCTGTTTTTGTTTGTGCTACCGCAGTCTTTACGGATTGAAGCAGACTGTCCGGAACCGGCGAATTCGGCCTCCAGCCATCGCCAATCTGGAATATTATGGTCCCTCCAATTGCCTTGGTTCTTACATATTTTATTTTCTCAAGTATTGAATTCTCATCATCATATGTGATGAACATATCTTCCGAAGAACTCGGCATATCATAACTCAGATAAGCTGCACCGGCGGCGCTGTCATATCTGTAATTGGCAGGTTTATAGAATTTGTCCATTATTTCATAATAACCGGTGTATGTAAATGTAGGAGGTGTTGTCCACTTCTGCCCGGGTGCAGTTACCCCGCCTGTCGCAGTGCCGCTTCCACCTTTAGCAACATATCCATAAAATCCTATCCCAATACCCAATTTAGCAGGCTTTACGCCAGCAGAAATAAACCAATTAACCATGTTATTTGCAGATGGTGCCGCTCCGCTTGCTGGGAACCAATAACCACCGTCATAAGTAGGAGCATTGAACCATGAACCATTAAGCCAACTTCCATTAAGGTCATAAGTCATAATATTTATTTGGTCAAATTTGTCCTGAAGTTCAGCAAACAGAGGTGCCTCCCAAGCAACTGATGCTATTAGCATCGGGCGAGGTGTTATTGTATCCAATGCTGCTCTTAATTCATTCACAAACTTCTTAACCTGAGCTACAGATGATGGAGAAATAGGCTCCCAATTGAGATCTATGCCGTCATAACCGCGTGTGGTTATAAAATTTATCAAATTATCAATAAATTTCTGACGATTTGCATCACTTGTAGCCCCCAAGAAAGCACTCTCAGTATATGAACCGCCTAATGAAATCAATACTTTTTTGCCGGCTGGTTTAGCGTATGTCATAAGAGACGCTGAGTTTGCAGGGGTTATATAAAGAGTGTTGAAATCAATTGTGCCGTCACTCTTAGGCTGAATAGCAAAATGTATAATATGCGTTACCGCAGAATAATCTATCTTATCAGCAGTCATACGACCAGTCCAGTTAACGTCTCCCTGCGCCCAGCCGCCATAATAAGCACTAACCCATATATCATTTGCATAAGCATCTGATGCACCCATAACCGATACCCCTAAAACTATTGCAATAGCGATAATGCTTATTGCAAGCCTTATGTTTCCTCTACCTTTCATTGCCCACCTCCAAGGTGTCTGTTTCTTAAGCCTTGAAACAGCAGCCACTGAAGGTGGTCTTCTGTTTCTTCGGCAGCCCGGCTGTCCATAGTTTTTCAGGACCCGTGGCTTTGTGTCCCCCAGTTACCCGGGGTTTACCCTTTCGGAAACTTATTTATATTATTTCTTGATTTAATAATAAAACATTTATGAAAGTAATAATGTGACCTGCATCACAAAATACTCATTTTTTTAAATATTGAAAAATTGTAGTGTTTTCTAGTCTCGACCAAAAATCGTTATATTTTTAGCTACATGTTATAATTATTAATTAATTCCTTTGTATAAAGACTCTTCTATGAAAATAAAGTTAATATTAGCAGCCACTTTATTGATTTTATCAATTAGCCTTTACCTAAGCCTTCAGTTATTGGTCTTTACTACCTCTGAAGACTCTTTGGTAGAAATCGAAATAACAAAAGGAGCTTCATATAGGCAGGCACTTGCAGCACTTGCTGACAAAACCCTTATACGCGACAGTTTTATCTTTCTGGTCATAGGCAAAATATACGGACTTGACAAAAAAATTAGGGCTGGATTTTATTTATTTAAGGGAAAGCTAACTCCATGGCAGGTTTTTCAAAAACTTCTTGCAGGAGAAGTCATCGAATATTGGCTTACAATCAAAGAGGGAGATAGTATTTTTGAGATCGGTGAAAATTTAGAAGCAATAGGATTAATCAGATATGAAGAATTTATTGCCCTTTCAATTGACAAGGAATTTCTTAGATCACTTGATATAAAAGCCCCGAGCTTGGAAGGTTACCTTTTCCCCGAAACATACAGGCTCCCCAAGGGGGCTTCACCAGAGTATGTAATCAGTCTAATGGTGAATAAATTGAGAAAGGAATATGCCGGTAGGCTCAAAGAGCGAGAAAGAGGGTTAGGATGGACTGAAAACGAGGTATTGACGCTTGCATCAATAATAGAAAGAGAAGCCGTAGTTGATGAGGAAAGGGCGATTATCTCAGGTGTATATCATAATAGACTAAAGATAAAAATGCCTCTACAGGCAGACCCGACTGCCATTTATGGCGTTAAATCATTCGATAATAAAATAACAAGGGAAGATTTGAGGATAAAGAGTGTTTATAATACTTATATTATAAGTGGGCTGCCGCCTGGTCCTATAGCCTCTCCGGGCATAAAATCAATAATTGCAGCTCTTTATCCCGCTGATGTGCCATATCTGTATTTTGTCTCAAAAAATGATGGGACACACTTATTCTCAAAGACATATCAGGAGCATAATGCAGCAATCAATAAAGTAAGGAATATTCAAAATAACCCTGAATAATATTCAATGCTGAATGAATCAATGATTGAGAAAAGAAAAACCAGAATAATCAAAATTGGAAATATGGCGATAGGCGGCAGTATGCCCGTTTCTGTGCAGACCATGACAAAGACAGATACAAGGGATGCAGATGCTACCGTTACTCAGATTCTTTCCCTTGAAGCCATTGGCTGTGAAGCCATAAGGATAGCAGTGCCAGATATGGATGCAGCAGTGAGACTTGGGATCATAAAGAAGTCGGTAAATATACCGGTCATAGCAGATATACATTTTAATTGGCAAATAGCACTTGAAGCCTTAAGGCAAGGTGTTGACGAAGTAAGAATTAACCCGGGCAATATTGGAGCGAAATGGAAAGTGAAGGAGGTCGTAACGTCGGCAAGGGAACGGAAAGCTCCCATCAGAATAGGCGTCAACGCCGGCTCGCTTGAAAAAGATTTGCTCAAAAGGTATGGGCATCCAACCCCCGAAGCCATAGTTGAGAGTGCAGAAAAACATTTGAAAATCCTTGAAGATATGAATTTCTACGATATCGAGGTCTCCTTAAAGGCTTCAAATGTTATCCTTACTGTAGGGGCATACAGGCTTTTCTCGAGCCTATATGATTACCCTCTTCATATAGGCATTTCAGAGGCAGGACCTCCTTTAAGTGGAATTATCAAAAGCTCCGTGGGCATCGGCATCTTGCTTTCAGAAGGTATCGGAGATACTCTCAGAATATCCCTTACAGCCCCTCCGCAGGAAGAGATAAGGGTTGCTTATGAAATACTCAAGTCCTTGGGATTAAGGAAAAGGGGAGCGGAAATAATCTCATGTCCGACTTGCGGGAGATGCAGGATTAATCTGCAGGGTCTCGCTGAGAAGGTCGAGCAATCCCTCAAAGACATAAAAGAACCCATAACTGTAGCTGTGATGGGGTGCGTCGTAAACGGCCCTGGTGAGGCAAGAGAGGCTGATTTCGGCATTGCAGGCGGCAAAAAAATGGGGCTTGTCTTTAAAAAAGGCAAGGTCATAAAGAGAGTAAAAGAAGAATATCTACTGGAATCTCTTTTAGACATAATATCACATAGCCAGCTTTCCGAATCATAATCTCGGATACAGCACCTAATTTAGTGTTTGTTTATAAACTAAGGTTACTTTGTTTTTTTATCCTCATGTTTTGCATATGTCGTCATGCCCGAAGTTTTTTTAATCGGGCATCCAGTGTCTTTTTAAACAATTCTGGATTCCAGCTCAAGAGACTGTGGGAATGATGGATTAAAGGCTAAATCACCCACCCCCTGCCCTCCCCCATCAAAAAGGGAAGGGATTACACGCCCCTAACCCCTCTTGAGAGGGGACTTTAATTGCCCCTTACTTGATACCTGTCTGTGCCTTGCACGCTGACAAGGGGGATAATTTTAGGCATTTACAAAACTTAGGGCGAAGATTGCGGAATTTTAGCCTTTAATTTCTCATTGAATTTTGAAGCGTTTATAATAAACCTTTCATGAGTTCCTTCAGAGATCTTATCAATCCCGTCATGAGCTAATATTGAAAAAGTAAGTTTTTTGCCTTCTACCTTTTCCAATTTCACTTTAACGATAACGGTTAGTCCCGGCGGGGTGGCGGCAATGTGGCTCACATTGATATGAATCCCCACTGTTTGCTCGCGTGGCCAATCTATATGAGGGGTTAAAGCTTGAATACAAGCCCATTCAAATAGTCCAACCATATATCCTGTAGCGAAAACATTAGGCATAATATTGAATTCAGGCGACTCAGGATAAAGATGCGGAACTGTTTTACTGTCGGTAATCTTAAAACTAAATTCATACGATAACCCCGCCTGTAATGAATTGATATTCATAAAATCCTCCTTATGATTTTGTTGATTTAATTATTATTGATGATTATTACATTAGTCAAATTAATAATATTATTAATTATAATTAGTTATAATAATATATAATAATAAAATTGGGGTCAAAGGTATGGAATGGCGGCAGATCATAGGTTTCCTTCATGTGGCAAAACTCAAGAGCTTTACCCGTGCCGCTCAGGCAACATATAGGACTCAATCTGCACTGACACAACAGGTTAAGTCACTTGAGGATGAGTTTGACTGCCAACTTTTTGAAAGGATCGGAAAACGCAAGGTAATTCTGACAGCTTTAGGTGAAAGGTTTTTCAAATTTGCAGAATCTCTGTTGGTGGAGCACGAACAACTTGTTGCGGATATAGAAGAATACAAAGGACTTAAAAAGGGAAGATTAAAAATTGCAGCTCCTTTCACGACTCTCTATCATCTTCTTCCTGCAGCCATAATAAAATATAACAAACAATTCCCTTGGGTAGAGTTATCTTTGTTTGACAGGTCTCAAAAAAAAGTGGTCGAATTAGTTAAAAGCGGTGATGTGGATTTTGGCATTGCTCTTGAGAACATCATCCCTAATGAATTAATAAAACATCGATGGGAAAAGGTTGAGCCAGTCCTTTTAACACCTGTAGGACATCCTTTGTCGAGAATTAAAAAAGTTTCTTTAGAAAGAATTGCTCAATATCCATTAATTTTACCGCCTAAAAGCAGCGAATTTGAGCATCGCAACAAACTGGAGGAGCTTTTTCGTAAACACAATCTGAACTACTCTGTCATTATGGAATCTTCCAACATCGAGCTTAGTTCTCTCTATGTGGAGATGGGGCTTGGCGTTTCGTTTGCATCTATTGTAAAGGGGCTGCCTATTTTCAAGCAAAGAAAGCTTCAATATGTCTCGTTAACCCATTATTTTAAGCCTGAGCATATCTGTATAGCAATAAGAAAAGACAAGAAAATGACATCTTTTCAGGATTCATTCATGACTATGTTGTCTAATGAGCCTCTCGCAAAAGCATGAAAAAGATTTTGCAATAAAAAAGTGTACACTCCTTCCCCATATCTTATAACGGATATTCCCCTGTCATAAAGCGATAAGCAATTGTATTAAACCCAAAATTAGAAAATACTTTTCACACAGAAGATGTCATTGCCTGGCTTGACCCTACAATCCTAGGGTCTCGTGAAACTTGTCCCCGAAGGTTTTAATCTGGTAATAGGAAATAAAGTTTTTTAATCAACAATCTTTGAGAACTCTTTAAGTTCTGTTTATGTTCATTTTTGGGTTATTTCAGTAACCCCCAGCAGGCTGATTTTTAGATTTTAAGGCTTCCTATAAGCTGATTAATATCTGTAAAACCTTCTTCAATCATGTATTTCTCTATCCCTTCAATAATATCTATGGTTGCAAGCGGATTAACAAAATTTGCCGTACCGACTGCTATCGCTTTTGCCCCTACAA
The DNA here is from genome assembly GCA_037445375.1 of Nitrospirota bacterium. GTDB lineage: Bacteria > Nitrospirota > Thermodesulfovibrionia > Thermodesulfovibrionales > Dissulfurispiraceae > DYHD01. The sequence continues at coordinate 11,479 of JBBIKS010000016.1, forward strand.
TTAGAAATTCAATCGCATCTTTAAAATTCATTATGCCGCCCATGCCTATAACTGGTATTTTGACTGCCTTACAAGCCTCCCATACCATCCTGACCGCTACGGGTCTAATAGCAGGACCTGAAAGTCCGCCGGTAATATTTGCTAATATAGGTTTCCTTCTGTTGATATCTACGCACATTGCGGTCAATGTATTGACAAGAGATATAGCATCAGCTCCCGAATCCTCGGCAACCCTTGCCATTAAGCCTATATCAGTAACATTTGGAGAGAGTTTTACAATCAAAGGCAGGCGGGTAACCTTTCTAACCATAGATACAACATGACTCAGTGTTTCTGGATTTGTCCCAAAAACGCACCAACTTGCCTCCTTATTCGGGCAGGAAACATTCATCTCGAGTGCATGGACACCATTTGCATTGCTAAGAGCCTCTGCCGCCCTAATATATTCATCTACCGTGTCGCCAAAGAAATTAGCTATAACAGGTGTCTTAAATTGCCTTAAAAAAGGCAGCTTATCATTAATAAAAACTGCTATTCCAATATTCTGCAAGCCGATAGCGTTAAGCATCCCTGCAGGTGTTTCAATAATTCTTGGCGGTGGATTACCCTTCTTTGGGGTAATAGAAAGACCCTTGACAACAATCGCACCAAGTCTTTCAATGTCGATAAACCCTGAATACTCCTCCCCATACCCGAATGTGCCTGACGCTGTAATAATAGGGTTTTTAAGGTTCAAAGATGCAATCTGGACAGACAGGCTTGGTTGCGCAATTTGTGCAGAGTTCATTGCCATATTAAATCCTTAAGCTCAAATACAGGACCATCTTTACAGACTGTCTTATATGAAAATCCATTTTCTTCATCGTTCTTAATCTTTACTACACATCCAAGACAGGCGCCGACTCCGCAAGCCATATACTCTTCAACAGATGCGTAACAGATCATATTATGACTTTCTATAATTAATGATAGCGTTTTGAGCATAGGGAGTGAGCCGCAGCAATATACCGGCAATAATTTGCATTCAGGATTTGATTCTATGAAATCCACAAAAAGCCCCGTTATCAAACCCTTCTGTCCTTTGGATCCATCGTCTGTTGATATGAAGGATTTCCTTGCCAGTTCGCAAGCTGTATCTAACATCAAGAGTTCATTACTATTTCTGGCACCATAAAAAAGAACCGCTTTTTTATTAAACTGCCGTAATAACGGCATCAAGGAGGCTATACCGATCCCGCCGGCTATAACTATAAAATCACCATTTGGGGGGGAATACCCGTTGCCAAGAGGTCCTATGAGATGAATTGTCTCGCCAGTTCGGGTCCGCGAAAGATAAGATGTCCCCCTGCCTCTTGTCCTGAAGAGAAATTCCAGCCGCATCTCATAATAATTGAAAATACTTAGAGGTCTTTTAATAAGGGGGTCATAATTATCACCCGCCTGCAGCATATAGAATTGACCGGGCTCTGGCGGGATTATCTCGGATAATGGTCTTACTGCCAACAAATGAAACTGTTGATTAATAGAGGAATTACTGATTATTTCTACGGGAAAGTGTTTAGACAAAGCTTATCTCAACAATCTCATATTCTATAGTCCTTGCAGGCGCCTTAACTATAGCTATATCTCCAACCTTTTTGCCCAGAAGCGCCCTCCCTACCGGCGAGCTCATGGATATCTTTTTTTGCTTTAAATCTGCCTCATCAGGACCTACTAATATGAATTCATATTCCTCGTCTGCTTCGATATCAACAACCCTTACTTTTGCGCCAAAAGCAGCCATTGATTGATTAATTTTCTTGGGGTCAATAACCTCTGCGAGGGCTATTTTCATTTGAAGCTCTTTTATGCGCAGCTCTATAAAGCCCTGCTTTTCTTTTGCAGCGTGATATTCAGCGTTTTCAGAAAGGTCTCCGTGCCCCCTTGCCTCTGCAATTGCCTGAATAACAGAAGGTCTTTCAATCTTGACAAGCCTGTCTAACTCTTCCTTTAGCTTCTGAAATCCCTCAGCTGTCATTGGTAATCGGTTCATCTACACCACCCCAAAGTTCTTTGATCGTTTTTCAAACTCTAAATATTTTAAAATAGCACTTTTATAATTATTTTTTCAAAATGCCGCAATGAAAAACTGTTTTTCACCATGTCTGTCCAAAATAAATTTTCCAATGCAATGTAATCTTATGAATATGATGCGATTTCTGAAGCCAAAGCCACGGGTAACCTGAATGAGGCTGAAGTCGAAGCGGAAGCCTCGACCCAGATGCTGTGAAACAAACTTGAAGTCCATCAAGCGTTTACACATGCTTAAAGTTAGTTCTTTGGCTAAGAAATCGCATCATATTTATTTTCTAATATTATTTTGGACACCTGTGGTTTTTCACTATAGCCAGTTAAATGAAAACATATTAGTCTTTTTTTCCTTCCCAATCGTTGTAGCAGGGCCATGACCCGAGAGAACCTTTGTATTCTCAGGCAGACTCATTAGTCTTCTAAAAGAGTCCCTCAGTTTTGAAATATCCCCACCGTAAAAATCGGTTCTGCCGACAGATCCCGCAAAAAGTGTATCCCCTGTGATTACTAACCCATCCGCATAAAGACATATTCCACCAGGACTATGACCGGGAGTGTGGAAAACCTCAAATGAGAGCCCCCCAAGTTTAATAATATCACCTTCCTGAACCTTTATCTCGGGTTCCGGCAATGGATCTATATCAAAACCCCAAAATGATGCCATATCTTTTGCAGCCTGATAAATCTCAATTTCATCTTTATGAATCACTATATCTGCGCCTGTGGCTTGCTTTATATCACCTACACAGCCGACATGGTCAAAATGTCCGTGAGTGCAAACGATATATATGACTTTAAGCCCATTTGCTTTGATAGTATCCAAAATTGTATCGGGCTCATCTCCAGGGTCAATAACCATGCAATCTTTTGACGCTTCATCTGCAATAATAAGGCAATTACCCTCCAACTGTCCCACAGGTAAACTTCTAATCCACATATATCCTCCCTTAGTTGTCTTTCTTTTTTATGAACCTATCAATAATATAATTCATTTCATCACTTTTAAGTAAGTAAGATAAAAGCATATATATCCCAACACATATTATAATCGTTATACCCAGATAAAACGACTTTATTAAGCCCCCTCCGTCTGTCGTCCACAACTCGCCCTGAAGCATAAACCATCCAGCAGTTCCCATGATGGAAGATGCGATCAATATCTTAAGGAAGGATCTCATTATCCTTGCCGTCCCTATCCCACCAAGCATATTTCTGAGGAAATAGAAAAGCAATATAAAATTACTCATAGATGCAAGGGCATTTGCAAGTGCTAATCCATTATGCTGCAAGGGATTCATCAGCAGAAGGCTGAGAATAATGTTTAAGAGCAAAGAAAATATTGCGATCTTAACAGGTGTCTTAGTATTTTGCATTGAATAAAATGTGGAAGTTAAAACACGCACACCAACGATAGCCCAGAGACCAAGGGAATAAAACATGAGGGCATCTGCTGTCCCAACGGTTGCTAAATATTTAAATTCACCCCTTTGAAAAAGCGTATTGACGATAGGCTGTCTTAGAGCGATTAGTCCTGCCATTGCTGGCACAGTTATAAAAAATAAAAGCCTGAGCGCAAATGAGAAATCCTCCTTGAGCGCGGTTGTCTGCATCTTTGCGGCATGTTCAGAAAGGGCGGGCAAAACAGCCATGCCCATAGCGACCCCGAAAAGTCCTATTGGTAACTGCACAAGCCTCATAGAATAATAAAGATAGGTGATGCTACCATCCTGAAGATAGGAGGCAAGGATTGTGCTGACAAAAATATTAATCTGAGCCACTGCAAGTCCAGTTATTGAGGGTATTATCAGAATCCCTATTTTCTTTAGCCCAGGGTGCCGCAGAAGGCTTGTCCTGTCATTTTTGGTATTATTAAAAAAAGAATATCCCTTTCCAAAAAAAGAAGGAATCTGAAACAAAAACTGAAAAAGTCCGCCTATCGTAACGCCAATAGCAACTGCCACGATAGGATTGACAAAATGAACCGATAACACAAATACACATATAATGATACTGATATTTAAAAAGACTGGAGCCAACGCAGGGATAAAAAATACACCCCTTGTATTGAGAGCGCCCATAGTAATAGAAGCAAGGCTTATGAATAGAAGAAATGGAAACATGATTCGGGTAAGCAGGACGGTTTGAGAAAATTTTGCGGGGTCATCTGTAAATCCCGGCGCTATTATTGATACAATTGACGGAGCAAATATGATTCCTAAAATACAAAGTATTCCTACAACAATCAAAATAAACAGAAAAACTGCTCTAACGAGTCTGTTTGCATCTTCTTTACCGTTCTTTATCTGGCTCTCGGTCAGAACTGGAATAAATGCAGATGACATAGACCCTTCAGCGAATAAATCTCTCAAGAGATTTGGTATCCTAAAGGCAACAAAGAAAATATCCGAGGTTCCAGTAGCCCCAAAATATTTCGCCAAGATCATATCCTTTATATATCCGAATATACGGCTGATAAGGGTTGCAAACGACATTGCCCCTGCTGCCTTAGTTATTTTGCCTTTGGCGGTCAAACATACCCCTTTAGATTAATTTTAAGTGTTCTCATATTATCAAAATATCTTTGAGATTGTCATTAGATAATTGAAAATTAGACTTAAAAAAATGGAAATATTTTCTATATGGGTTTATAATTTAATACTATCTATGTTTGGAGATTCTTGGATGTTATTGCAAGACGAAGCCGAAGAAATCTGATTTTACAATAGATTGCCGCGACCCTTCGGGCGCTCGCAATTACAAATTAGACAAGTATTTAACAGTAAAATCGCTCAATTTATCCTTAAAAAGTTTTTTTGGTAGGTCCACGGTGACATTTTCATTTTTTGTGCCGCTTGCATTACGAATGTTTAGATCATATCAATATTATTATCTAAGGGGATTATAATGCCTAAAAGAACGGATATTAAAAAAATACTTTTAATCGGCTCCGGCCCAATAATAATAGGGCAGGCATGTGAGTTTGATTATTCCGGCACTCAGGCTTGCAAGGCTCTTCGTGAGGAAGGCTTTCAGATAGTGCTTGTTAATTCCAATCCTGCCACTATAATGACCGACCCTGAAATAGCTGATACTACATATATCGAGCCTCTGACAAAAGAGATTATTGAATTAATAATCAAAAAAGAGCGTCCAGACGCCCTCTTGCCTACTATGGGAGGGCAGACCGCCCTGAATCTTGCCGTGCAGTTGTCAGAATCGGGTATTTTGGAAAAATACAATGTTGAACTTATAGGGGCAAAATTGCCCGCTATAAAAAAGGCTGAAGACAGAGAGCTTTTCAAACTGGCAATGATAAATATAGGGCTTGATGTCCCTCGCAGTAAAACAGTAACAAGCTTAAGCGAAGGACTTCAGATTATGGATGATATTGGTTTCCCTGCCATCCTGAGGCCAGCCTTTACGCTTGGAGGCACTGGGGGCGGAATATCATATAACGTCGAAGAATACAGGGGCATGCTTGAGAAGGCTTTGAAATTAAGCCCTGTAAGTCAGGTCTTGGTTGAAGAATCTGCTTTGGGCTGGAAAGAGTATGAGCTGGAAGTAGTGCGGGATATGATGGATAATGTTGTAATAATATGCTCCATAGAGAATATTGATCCAATGGGTGTTCACACAGGAGACTCTATCACGGTAGCCCCTGCGCAGACCCTAACCGACAAGGAATACCAGATAATGCGTGATGCTGCGATAGCCGTTATAAGAGAAATTGGGGTTGAGACAGGCGGCTCTAATGTTCAGTTTGCCATTAATCCAGAAAATGGTCATATGGTCGTAATAGAAATGAATCCAAGGGTCTCGAGGAGCTCCGCTCTGGCAAGCAAGGCGACCGGCTTCCCAATTGCTAAAATTGCAGCGAAACTCGCTGTAGGCTATACCCTTGACGAACTCAGAAATGATATTACAAAAGAAACCCCGGCATCATTTGAGCCTACCATTGATTATGTCATAACCAAGATACCACGTTTTACTTTTGAAAAGTTCCCCGATGCAGATAATACGCTCATGACGCAGATGAAATCTGTTGGTGAGGCGATGGCAATAGGCAGGACATTCAAGGAATCCTTTCAAAAGGCATTAAGAAGCCTCGAAATCGGTTCATCAGGGTTAGAAACGATAAATGCTGATATTAAAGAAATTAGAGCTAAATTGAAAATCCCTAACGCCGAAAGAATTTGGTATATAGCTCAAGCAATGCGGCATGGAATAGGATTAGATGAGATTCATACCCTTTGCAGAGTTGATCCATGGTTTTTACATAATATCCAGCAAATTGTTGGGATGGAAGCAAGAATTAAGAACCTTTCTGCGAATACTCTGGAAGTGAATGAAATACTAAGGAAGGCTAAAGAATACGGATATTCTGATAAGAGGATTGCTGAACTTTCTGCAATGTCAGAGACTGAGATAAGGCATCTGAGAAAAAATAATGGAATAAAGCCGGTTTATAAACTTGTGGATACCTGTGCGGCTGAATTTGAGGCATATACCCCATATTTTTATTCTACTTATGAAAGACCATTCTATAGGATTCTGGATTCAGAATCTGAAAAATTAGATATTTTTGAAAATGAGGCAGTCCCTACTAATCGCAAAAAGGTTATCATTCTCGGTTCAGGTCCTAATAGAATAGGGCAGGGGATTGAGTTCGATTACTGCTGCGTTCAAGCCGTCTTTGCATTGAAAGAAATAGGTTATGAAACTATAATGATAAATTGCAATCCAGAAACCGTCAGCACCGATTATGATACTGCTGACAGACTTTATTTTGAGCCTCTGACAATTGAAGACGTTCTTAACATAATCGAATTAGAAAAGCCAGAGGGCGTAATAGTTCAGTTAGGCGGACAGACCCCTTTAAAATTGGCAGTGCCGCTCGAAAAAGAAGGCGTCAGGATACTTGGCACCTCATCAGATTCGATTGATAGGGCAGAGGATAGGAAGAGGTTTAAAGAACTGCTCAATAAGCTCAAACTTAAACAGCCCGAAAATGAGACCGCAATGTCAATTGGGGATGCAGTTAATGCAGCCGATAAAATAGGGTATCCTGTGGTTGTAAGGCCCTCGTATGTCTTAGGCGGACGTGCTATGGAAATAGTTCATGACGAGACATCCATGATAGATTATATGAAAAGGGCTGCCGATGTATCTCCAGATCACCCTATTCTTATTGATAAATATCTCTCCGACGCAATTGAAGTAGATGTTGATGCAATCTCAGATGGTAAAGAAGTTGTTATAGGCGCAGTTATGGAACATATAGAAGAAGCCGGGATACATTCAGGGGACTCTGCCTGTTCAATACCGCCATATTCCCTCCAACCTCCTACGATAGATAAAATTAAGCAGCAAACCAAAGCCCTCGCCATGGAACTGAATATAATTGGTCTTATGAATGTCCAGTTTGCCGTAAAGGGTGACCAAATATTTATCCTTGAGGTTAATCCAAGGGCTTCCAGAACGATTCCTTATGTAAGCAAGGCTATAGGAGCTCCGCTTATCAAATTTGCAGCTAAGCTCATGATAGGTGAGACTCTAAAAGGGCTTGGAATGACTGAGGAAATTACAATTTCACATACTGCGGTCAAGGAAGCCGTGTTTCCTTTTGACAAATTTCCGGGTGTTGATGTAATTTTAGGTCCTGAGATGAAATCAACCGGTGAAGTAATGGGGATAGATGAAAATTTTGGGATGGCTTATGCCAAAGCTCAAATGGCGAGCAATAACCGCATTCCTACATCAGGAAAGATTTTCATTAGTGTTAAAGATGAAGACAAATCTCATGTAATCGAGATCACCAAAAAACTGACTGATTTAAACTTCGCTATAGTTGCAACGAGAGGAACTGCAAATTACCTGCTTAAAAGCGGGATTAATGTTGAGATAATTAATAAATTGGCAGAAGGCAGACCGAATGTTGTTGATATGATAAAAAATGGACAAATAAACTTCATTATAAATACACCCAAGAGTTTACAGGCTCAAAAAGACTCCATGTATATAAGAAGAAGCGCTATTCAATACAGAGTTCCTTACACAACTACAATTTCGGGCGCCAAAGCTATTATAATGGCAATAGAAAAATTATTAAAAAAAGAATTAAGCATTAAATCAGTACAAGAATACCATAAAAGGAGGGACATCTATGGAAAAGAAGTTGACATTGGACATACTCCATGTAACTGAGGCTGCTGCTATTGCAGCCGCAAGGCTTATGGGCAAGGGGGATAGAAAGGATGCTGATAGAGCAGCAGTCAACGCAATGAGAACCACCCTGAATGATATCCCGTTTCATGGAAGGATTGTTATTGGAGAAGGAGAAAGAGACGAAGCTCCAATGCTTTTTATCGGAGAAGAGGTTGGCTGCGGCGGAGATTTTGAGGTTGACATAGCTGTTGACCCTCTTGAAGGAACAAATCTCTGCGCTACAGGGTCGCCAAATGCGTTGGCAGTTATGGCAGTTGCCGAAAAAGACGGGCTCCTTTTTTGCCCTGATACTTATATGGATAAGTTGGTGGTGAGACCTGCTGCTAAAGGGGTAGTTGACATCAGGGCTTCAGTAAAGGAAAATCTTGATGGCATAGCAAGGGCTATGGGTAGGGATGTGGATGATCTTGTTGTCGTTATACTGGAAAGACCCAGGCATGAACAACTCATAAGAGATGTCCGAGCGGCTGGCGCTCGAATTAAGCTCATTACTGACGGTGATATAACACCGGCAATTGCTGCAATAGTTGAAGGAACGGGTATTCATGCCCTGATGGGAACCGGCGGTGCCCCTGAGGGTGTTCTTTCGGCAGCAGCGGTCAAGTGCCTTGGAGGAGAAATACAGGCAAGAATGCGATGGAGAAACGAGGATGAAAAGAAAAGAGCAAAGGAAATGGGCATGGACCTCAGTGAGGATAAGGTCTATACAACCGATGATCTTGCCCCCGGCGATAATATAATATTCGTTTCAACAGGTGTAACAAAAGGGGACATCTTAAATGGGGTCAGTTTTTTCGGAGGCGGTGCCAGAACTCACTCCCTCATCTTATCTTCAAAAACAAGGCAAATAAGGTTTGTTGATACAGTGCATGTGCTTGATAAGGTTGCAAAGATAACTCTAAGATAACCCTGACAATGCAATTTGAATTATAGCAAGCAGGCATAATATAGAGCAGTATAGCATCCTTCTACAAGTTCAGGATTATAGTGCATTGGTGGGGCAGGAAAAGACAAGGATTAGGCTCTTTCTCAACCTCGAATGAGTAAGTTATCTCGTCATCCCTTGATCCTGTCCCATCAAAGGATGGGAAATTAGATAGTGGTTTTTCGGATATCTATACCTGCTTTTTTAGGAGATAATCAAATATAAATTCAACCTTTGTTGATATCATTCACGCAATTTTTTTAATCCTGTATAAAATAACACCATACCCGTTACAGTAATAGCCATATCTGCAAAAGGAAAAAGCCTGTAAGTAAAACGGTATAACATGGGCACTTCATGAGGATGAATTTTAGCACTTCCAGATAAATCACTGCCAATCTCCGACCAATAATAAACGGATAAGCAGGTAAGTGCTAAACCAACAATGAGCTCAATGCTTATCTTAAAATTAGACATCCTGACCTCCTAACTTATTTTTAACTTTAATCTAAATTGAGCGATTTTATTAAGGAACCCTTCAGGATCCCGCATCAAGTGCGGAATGAGAAAAAATCTGACTTCATAAACAGACACTAATCAAGCCAAAAACGCTACTTCTTTAGAAGTTTTTTCTTTATCTCTTCCCATTTTTTTACTGACAATGCTCCATCTTTTGCGTTGAAACTGAAAGATAAAGGCTTATATTTACTCGACGAATCTATTATAGCATCACTGCCTATAACAGCTTTTAATATTATACCCTTTTGAACGAATTGTTCAAAAAGATCCCCGTCCTCCCATGCAATTACCGGTAAATCCATATATTCATGTTTCCTTAATAATTCCTTTATCGCTTTTTTGTTTAAAATACCTGTTTGAAGAATAACTACAGGATATCTTTTATTAATCTCCTTGATCGCATTTTGACTGCCATCTCTCGGCTTCTTTTTCAATAATTCACCATCAATCAAGCCGCCCTCAAAATCAGTTAAAACAATCTTTGCGCCTTTATTCAAGACAAGCATCGACCCTGATGCTTCTTCTGCAGATGATTTAACTGAGATTATAAACAGCCCTGCTTTTTTGGATGAAAAATGCTTGAATGCAAAACCATCGCCTCCTGATAATGTCCTGCCAATAGTCTTACCATCAATAAAAAACTCTACAAGTTCTCCGCCTTTGTGCGAAAATCTTCCTCTTGTTTCAGCTTTAAGAAGGATTTCTTCATTTTTTAGGAGCACCATATCATGAACGAAGATTCCCGCATTTGCGTTGATTGAAAATACATAGAAGATTAAAAAAAAGACCGCTATATTGATTTTTTTAGATATCATCGTTTTTTAATTTCTATCACCTAAATTTAAGCGATTTTAATGCTAAATTTAAGAAAATCAACATCTCGGACTGTCATGGTGAGCCTGTCGAACCTTGACAGCCAATTCACCCTTCAACAAACTCAAGGCGACAATAAGAATCGTTCAAGTTAGGTGCCAGTAATTTTACTAACTATTTCATCAAACATCTTTTTGCAGGAAGCCCTGACAATCATATCAAAATGCTCCTTTGTTAGTTCTGAAGAATGCGGCAGTATGCCTAAAAAAGGCACGGGTGAAAGTTCTTTAATTATATCGGGGTTGGTCTTTTCAGAGATATCTATGCCAGGCGGATTGTTGTGGTTGATTATAATACCGATGACCTTTATTCCTTCATTTAGGGCATGATTAACTGTCAGGAGAGTATGGTTTATAGTTCCTAATGTTGGTCGGCTAACTACTATTATTGGGATTCCCAATTTTTTAATAATATCCGATATATAAATAGCCCTCTGTCCCTGTTTTAATCTTGCATTTTCCTTGATACCCACAGGAACAAGAATGCCGCCGGCTCCTTCAACTACTAAAAAGTCATATTTTTTGCTTAAATACTCATAGGATTGAAAAATCTTCTCTATATCTACAGTTTTTTTCTCAAGCCGTGATGCTGCTAATGGTGAGAGGGGGAGTTCAAATCTTATAGACGTGATTAAATCAATAGGGTCATCCACCTCAGCCATTTCTTTTAAAAACATCCCATCCGAAGGGACTAGTTCATTTTTCTGCATGATACAACCTGTCTCAAATGGCTTCATAACCCCTGTTTTAAAGCCATTTAGAATCAATGATCTTGTAATCATAGCGGAGGCAATGGTCTTGCCAACTCCGGTATCGGTTGCTGTTATAAATATTCCTTTAGTCATATCGAGACAATAGGCAAGTTCAGACAAATTATAGATTCAATCAAATTGCAGAGAGCAAATTTTCCAACTCATAGTAATTGCTGAAACAACCATCAGCCTGAAAGCCATTGTAAGCCTTGCAATCAGTTCTGAAGAGTAGAAACTTCATGCCCGCCGTTTTGGAGCCTACGAGATCTCTGGCAGGATTGTCGCCAATATAAACTGAGTCTTCCGGCTTAACACCGAGCTTTTTCATAGCAATATTAAACAATCTTTCATCAGGCTTTTTAAAACCATATCTCGAAGAAAACAGCCGATATTTAAAAAAACGGTCAATGCCAAGAATTGCAATTTCAGGTTCTGTAAAAACCCACTGAGCATCAGAAACGAGAGCGGTCTTGTATTTTCTGCATATCTCTGCAAGGACGTCATAAATACCATCAAATACCTCAAATCTCCTGATAGTCAGCGATCTAAAGAGCATAGAAATATCAATTATGGAACTTTGAGGGTACTTTTTGCTGCCAAAGCTGTGCATTATATCAAAGAATATTTTATAAACATCTACCTCTGCAAAAGGTTCTTTGCTCTGGCTTAAATGCTGCTGCACCTTCTCAAAGTATGTCTTTTTCAATGTTTCTGGCGACATGAAAACATGGTGATATGTAAGATATCTCGATAAAACCTCATATGTGCTAATGTCGCTTTCATCTGTCCTGATATTAATTAATGTTCCATAAAGATCAAACAAAACCGCCTTTTTTTTCATCCAAATTTTATCCCCCATCTTAAGCATTGCAAGGCTTCATGCACAAGCCTCTTTCTGTAATCCCAATCAAGAAAATCATTGCGGGCAATTCTCAGTTCTGTCATTGCCATATAAAAAGGGGTTCTCTGTGTTATGCCTCTGAATGCCTCTTTGCGTTCAGGGAAATGAGATGTATAACTCTTGAGAAAGTGTCTGATAAAGCTCTCTGAAATATTTAAATCGCTAGTTCTCCATAGAAAAGAGTGTTTGAGTTCACCACATACCATCCCTATATCATACGCAACATCGCCTGCCTTTATCCTCTCAAGATCTATCGCTACAACATCACCGTTATCAGTAAAAATGAAGTTTGTTGGGGTAGCATCGCCATGAGCAATCACGCTTCCTATATTCAAAATCCCGCTGTTAAGCCATTTATATATGAGCCTGTTAAATGCTTCTCTGTCCATATCCGATATCAGGGTTTGCCTGTGAAGTTTGTCTAATATTTTTTGAAAATATGCGCTTACAGGATCAAGGTTTACACAATATGGCATTTCAGTCTTTCTATGTAATGCATACAAAAATGAAGCAAGCTGTGAGAGCTTTTCCAGAAGGGCTTGGGTGCCTCCGTTATAAGCAGCCATTTTAATGTAATAGTCGAGGTCTCTGCCATAAATAAACTCTTCAACAAGTGCAAGCCCTATTGTCTCATCTCTTGTAATCGGACGAGCAACATAATTTGGACGGGTATCAAATCCGTAACCCCTTATCTTATTGAGGTTATCATACTCGCCCTTTATTCTCTGGATTCTCTCGTATTTGGGATCATCAAGCTGAAAAAATTTTCCAATTATAGATGTCCGTGTCTTTTCCTCTGTATATTTATAAACTCTCCGGGACATCTTTATAACATGAAAGACAGGATTATTGACATACGGAAAGACCCGTGAGAAAAGTATTTCATAAAGCGGATCATAATACTCTAATTTGCCAAGATATGACATATGTAACATTATTGTAACATATGTCATATTATTTTCCGAAAACACTACTTTAAGTCATCAATTCACGGTGAAATCGCAAAGGATTAAGATTGTCTTACTTCGTTCTCAATGACAAAATAATCTTTTGCGAACTGTCATTCCAACAAATCTTCATTTTGATGCAATCTCATCAATTTTCATCGTGCATTGCTACTGATTTTATTGAAAAATAGAGAAAGAAACATCAAAGCATTGACATGCTGTCATTGCGAGAACCAGAAGGGTTCGTAGTAATCTCATTATAAAGGGGTAAGATTGTATCGCTTTGCTCGCAATGACAATCTTATATCTCTATTTTGGATTTTTCGATGGCTTGTATTTTTTAAGCAATTGTAGTATGATATGTCGCTTTTTAAATCATAAATGGAGAGATATATATGGGCAAAAGATTAAATAGCCTGCTTGAAAAAATAAAAGACTTTGTTAAACGGCATACAAAGCTGACTATCCTGATCATAATTGTCCTTATTGGATTATATACCGTTATCAGTATAGAAGCCTTGCATTACACAAGTGCTCCAAGTTTTTGCAAAAACTGCCATCCTCTGAATCAAGCTGGATTATTGGGCGAGGTTTATACATGGCAAATGACCCCTCATGCAAAAGCAGGCGTAGAGTGCCTTGACTGCCATGGGAAGATAGGATTCATTGGCTATATGAGGGCAAAAATGGGTGGATTAAAGGATGTTTACGGCGAGTTTTTCACATCCCCTGAAACTAAGCTAGGGATTCTTAGAAAGTCATCTGAAAGCCCGGAATATGCGGCAAAATTGGTACCTAATGAGACATGCCTCTTCTGTCATACAGACTCTTACAATCAGAAGATTAGAAAGGAAACCGTAATGAAGATAGTTTTTACGATGAGAAAGGTTGATGGAATCAAAAATCCCGATTTTAGAGTCTCTAAAGGGCTTCCCGACATTCTGACCAATGGCATCAGTGAAGCTGCGGGAATTGATCCTAAACATAAAAGTCATCACGAAAAAGGCATAAATTGTGTTGACTGCCATCTGGGAGTTGCGCATGGCGGACAACCTGTAAATAAGCCAAAAAAACAAAGCTGTTTTGGCTGCCATGACAAGTTTAAATCTGAAAAAACACCCGATAACTATAATTGCAGTGCTTGTCATAGGACTGAAGATAGCATGACTCCAAAAACCGCTATTACATATAGCACAGGAGCAAAAGCGGTAAAATTTGGACATGACACCCATGCGGCGATATCTCCATGTAAAGACTGTCACCCCAAGCTATTCCCGATGAAGAAGGGAGAGACTAAGTTTACCCTTGATGATCATAACGCTGGCAAACTGTGTTTTTCCTGTCATGATGGTAAAAAGGCTTTTTCATGGTCATCTTGCAGCAGTTGTCATGCTGAAACGCCTTTCCCGAAAAAACAGATCACATACAAACAAAAAGATGCTGCACCTGTTGACTTCAGCCACGAATTTCATTCATCTGCTTTTGCTTGCAAAGATTGTCATCCAAAAATCTGGCAAATGAAAAAGTCTTCTAAAAAGATGACCATGGATGCCATGTATGCAGGCAAATTCTGCGGGTCATGTCATAATGAAAAGGATGCCTTTGCTTCGACAGACTGCGATAAATGTCATATAGAGCCAAAAAAGAACTAAATAGAGTCTGTTTATAAACTACTTATTCAAGCCCCTCCCCCTCAAGGGAGGGGCTTATTTATCAAACATCCCCCTTGAAGGGGGAGGGCAAGGGTGGGGGCGATTTCCGACTTAATAAACAAACACTAAATAATAACTATTCAATTTCTTTCATTGTTTTATAAGCGGCGTCAATTGTATGCAGGATATCGCTGTTTGAATGGGCAAGACTCATAAATCCTGCTTCGAACTGTGAAGGAGCAAGATAGACTCCTTTATTCAACATTCCCATAAAGAATTTTGAAAATTTTTGGGTATCAGCTTTTTTTGCTGTCGCATAATCAATTATATCATTGTCTATAAAGTAACTGCAGAACATAGTCCCCGCCCGATAGAATCTTGTTTTTGCTCCTGACTTCTTTGATGCATCTTTAAGCCCGTCTTCGAGCAACTGCATTTTTGCCTCGAGCCTTTCATAAACATTATTTTTTGATAGAATCTTCAGTGTCTCTATGCCGGCTGTTACTGCGATCGGATTACCAGAGAGTGTTCCTGCCTGATATACAGTGCCTTCAGGAGCTACCATTGACATTATTTCTTTTCTGCCACCATATGCGCCGACCGGCAATCCACCTCCAATTATCTTGCCGAGACAAGTCATATCAGGTTTGATTTTGTAATATGACTGCGCTCCACCTTTAGATACCCTGAAGCCTGTCATTACTTCATCGAAGATAAGAACTATTCCATGTTTCACTGTTTCTTCCCTTAATGTCTCAAGAAATCCCTTAGCAGGTAAGATGCAGCCCATGTTACCAACAACAGGTTCAACGATAACACACGCTATTGAATCGCCTACTTTTTTTAATAGACCCTTAAATGCTTTAATGTCATTGAATGGAAGAGTTATCGTTTCTCTTGCGTATGATTTCGGGACTCCAGAACTATCCGGTACGCCGAAAGTAGCAACACCTGAGCCAGCCTTAACTAATAGACCATCAAAGTGCCCATGATAGCAGCCTTCAAATTTGATGATTTTGTTCCTTCTCGTGAAACCCCTTGCAACCCTGATTGCGCTCATCGCAGCCTCTGTGCCAGAATTGACCATCCTAACCTTCTCTATTGAAGGATAAAAATCCATTATCATTTTCGCCAATTCAATCTCTAATGGCGTGGGCGCCCCATAGCTTGTTCCATCTTGAATCCTTTTTTTAAGAGCATTGATAACGGTTGAATGAGCATGACCCAAAATCATCGGACCCCACGACAATACATAATCTATGAATTCATTTCCATCCACATCATAAATCTTCGAGCCTTTAGCCCTCTTTATAAAAAGTGGCGTACTACCAACCGCTCTGAAAGCTCTCACAGGGCTGTTAACCCCACACGGCATAAGCTCCAGCGCCTTTTTGTATAGATTCAATGATTTGATAATTTTCATAGCGACTCCTTATTTTTTTATAGAACTTTTGTCATTGCTTTTTCCCCAATCCTAACTTAATTCATTCTTCGCTATTTTCTCAAGCATAGGCTTCAATTTTTCAATCTCCTTCATAAGTTTAGCAATTGCCCTTTCCGCCCCTATTATATCGCCGCTCTTTCCTATCTTTTCGATCTCGTAAACTGCCTCAAAGGTAGATCTTGCGGCGAAGTTGCCGACAGCGCCCTTTAAAGTATGGCTCACCCTCTCTAATTTATGACTATCTCCCTGTTTTACCGCCTCCTGTAAGTCTGCAAGGTACTTCGGCAATTCACCAATGAATATTCCGGCAATCTCCTTTAGAAGCTTTTTATTGCCTTGAAGACCTAAGAGCGCAAGAGAGATATTCATGCCTTCTGACGCCATATCCGACCCCACCTCCCCATCCTTAGAAGAAAAGGATCGGGGGAAGGAATTTATCATATCATCAATCGTCCTGAAGAGCTGATCCCTGTCTATCGGCTTTGAGACATATTCATCCATGCCCGCTTCAAGGCATCGTTCTCGGTCACCCTTCATAGCGAGCGCTGTCATTGCTATAATCGGGATATGTCTGTTGGTTGTTTTTTCCTTTTCCCTGATCGCTGCAGTTGCCTGAAACCCATCCATAATCGGCATATGTACATCCATAAGAATAATATCATATTCCTCTTTCTCTACCGCATTAACAGCCTCCATGCCGTTATTTGCAATCTTGACCTTATGTCCTGCTTCCATCAGAAAGGACATCATCAAATATTGATTTACAGCATTGTCCTCAGCAAGCAGGATATGCAGGTTTCTTATTGGCTTGGTAGGTTTCTTTTTCTCAGGTGTTTTGCTGGTATAACTAACAGCAGTTACTTTTGTGTTCAGTAGAAGTGTGATCTTATTCAGCAGGTCTGACTGGCTGAATGGCTTGGTCAGGTAGTCAGAGATGCCCATCTCTCTAAAATTTGTATGGTCACCCCTGACATTAGCAGAAGATAACATCAGAATAGAGGTCTCATTGAACACAGGATTTTTTCTAATCTCGAAAATTAGGGCAAAAACGTCCATATCAAGCATATCTGCATCAAGCAATAATATCCTGTACAGCGAAGCCTCTGCAATAGAATTAGACATTTTTTCTATCGCAACGCTTCCACTTTCCACTGCAACAGGTTTCATTCCCCAGCTTGCAAGCATATCTCTAATGATATTCCTGCTTGTTTCGTTGCCATCCACAATGATCACTCGCATGTCTTTAATAACTGGTGCAGTTACTAATGCATCTTCCCATCCAGTGCTGACGCCGAACTGAGCAGTAAAATGAAATGTGCTGCCCTTTCCTACTTCACTCTCTACCCAAATACTCCCGCCCATCAGGCTGACCAAACCCGATGAGATGGAAAGACCCAAGCCAGTCCCTCCATATCTCCGACTGAAGGAATTGTCTGCCTGAACAAAGGACTCAAAAATACTTTCCAGCTTATCAGGGGGAATGACTATGCCTGTATCTCTTACTGAAAATTGCAGGGCGCAGTCGGAGATCAAAGAAGACAGTGTTAGGTGCCAAGGGTCATGGCGCAAAGGATTTTCCTTATTGCTTCCTGCTCGCCCTTTACTACCGTCTGTTCGCCTTGCAAATCTTTCATCCATCCTGTGGGGGAGATGGGCAAAAGGGGTCTGAAGCACATCTCTTACCTCCACAATCACTTCTCCTCTGTCAGTGAACTTGATCGCGTTGCTCAGAAGATTATGAAGAACCTGCTTTAGGCGGGTTGCATCCCCCACAAGACGATCCGGCACATCAGGGGCAACAGAGCAGAGCAGTTCTAATCCTTTCTTTTTAGCATCAATGCTAACCCTCTCCATAGCGGAGTCTATGCATTCCCTCAGTCTGAATTCACAGTAATCAAGCTTTAGCCTTCCTGTTTCGATATTAGAGAAGTCAAGTATATCATTGATTAGCGTCAGCAGCGTATTTGCAGAGTTCTGAAGCATAGCGAGATATTCAAGTTGCTGAGAAGTGAGGTTTGTCCTTAATATCAGGTCGGTCATGCCAATGATGCCGGTTATCGGTGTTCTTATCTCATGGCTCATATTTGATAAAAATTTAGACTTGAAACGGCTTGTCGCTTCTGCCATTTCTTTAGCTTGTATGACCATTTTTTTTGTCTTTTTGAGTTCGCTGACATCTTGAGCTATGCAGACTATGCCCTGCACGCCATTGTCTTTACGCATAACGGACATTGAAAGATTAACGGGTATCTCAGTCCCATCCTTTGCAAGATAAGTCCTCTCAAGATTCCTAATAACTCTTTTATCAATTAAATCTTTAATCCATGTCCTTGTAAAAGGCATAGTTTCAGCAGCATCAGCGACAATGATGCCTACGAGCTGCCCGATTAGTTCGTTTCCCTCATATCCAAGAAGTCTGCATGTCGCTGGATTTACATAATTAATCCTACCTTCTGAAGATAAAACCAAGAGACTGCTTGTCATTGTATTGATAATGCAGTTGGTGTATCCTATTGATGATTTAAGGTCATCCTTTGATTTCTGAAACAACACAGCTATATTGTTGAGTTTCGAGGCAAGTTCTGTTATCTCGTCATCGCCTGACACATGCGCTCTAACCGCATACTCACCTTTGACTAAACTATATGCAGCATCCATAATCTTACCAAGCCTTCTGACGAAACCTCGTGTTATTAGGTAATACCCCGCAACCCACGCGAATATAAGGAATAACACCATAAGAAGCATGAAATAGCTAAAATTCCATAATATTGCTGCATCGTATCTGTTAAGGTTAAGGTCAAAATAGATTACACCTATGATATTAGATTTTTCCGACTTATCTTGGCGCCCTTCCAGAGACATGGCAACCCGCAGTTGATTCTGCCCGTCCTTTTTTTTGTATATAAATCTATCGCCGAACTCATCGAGAAGCTTTAATATTTCCTGTTCATCAACAACAGTTCCGATATTGCTCATGTCAGAGCCCGCCCTAATCCTGCCGGATCTATCAATAACCTCTATATTCTGAACATTGTTCAGTTTTGATGTCAGTCTGAGAAGCAGCGGTGACAATGTCTCATTTTCAAATGTATGTTCATGTTCTGCGAGCATCTCCCTGAATATCTGTCCTACAATCCTTCCTGAAAGTTCAGCGTCGTTATAAATATCCTTCTTTATAGTCTGGTAATGGAAAAAACCTAAGACCACAAGCAAAAAAACGAAGCTGATGAACTGAAATATCATCCATCTAAATGCAATGGATTTAAGAAGTTTGGTTTTATACATTCTTTAGCGTCTCTACATCCCACGTAATTTCTGATGTCTTGCTTCATTAAAAATAAGACAAAATGCCTCTTTGAAATAAAACATAGTTTGAGATATTTTTAATACCTGATTATACTTTCTATTTTCTTCAATTTTAAGTTGTTTTGCAAGAGTCAATTTTTTATCCCTCTGTTTTCTATCTCATCAGCATTGCCCTTATACTAAATCAGCAGGTCTCATATAATCTAATTGATGGTGCAGCCTTTTGCTATTATACTCATTTATATACCTGTCAATCACCCTTTGAACCTCCAAAAATATCACAGAACTATTAGGACGCGGACACTCCTGAGGGATTAGTCAATTCAGCCTTTCAGCTTTTCCGTTGCTTTGGTACGATTTCTCCTAATCCTTATCTGAATTATACCAGCCAATGATAAAACCATCTTCATCTTTTTAGATATAAGCTGTGAACCATTGTAATTTATCAGTTTAACTGCATCAACCCCTGCCTGATCTATCACTTCCTGCATAAAAAGACTTACGCTCTGATCCAACATCACTTTATATCCAACTACATGTCTGCTGTATAGATATTAAAAAAACACCACCCAATACCTTGATATGAATTATCTCTGTATGCAATGTTCATTTGCTCTCTTTGGCTTGCCTTTATACTCTTTTTTTACTAAATAAGCCTTCCTCCCCCATTTGTCAAGAAGCCCTTCTTTGTTCAATGTCTGATACCCTGCTGATACCCTGCTGATATGCCTTCATCTTCAATATGTCCATTTATTCCACCAAACTTTTTAGCTGTTAGTTCTCAGAGATAAGACCCCTCTTGGTCACACTTTTTCAGCAATAAGCTTTTCCTACTTTGAGGTTTCTGTCCCGTTTTTTATATGCCTTAATCCTTCAATAGCTACATTGACAAATACTTGCCGCCACTTATAATACTCTCTTGTGTTAATGCCATTTTTTTGTAACCCTCTGATACAGTAGATTTGGCCACTATAAGCTCTTTTACTATCTCATATTCTTTCTCAGAAGAAATGCGCCTTCTATTATCATTGCCACCCATTAAAAAGAAAAGGCAACTACCATTTCATTAAATGGCAGTTGCCTTTTCTTTTTTTGATAATCAGAAGGACAATTTTACAGTTAACTTATAACAGTCCCTTTTCTCTTAAATACTCTTCAGTTGGGATTTCAACCGAACTCGCGCCTCCACCATAGGAATAGCAAAGTTTTCCTTCTTCTATCAGCTCCCTAAGATTTTTTTTGGCTTCATCTTTTTCGATATTTAAGTCCTCAGATGCCATCCTGATAATGTCTTTCTCCTTTAATTTCTTTTTACCTTTTGCCTTCTCTAAGATTTCAAAAATCTTACTTTTGATCACCTCGGAATCCATATATTCACCTCATCTTGAGATTAATTTGTTAATAACAAGAATTAAAAGGGATAGGCATTTTAGCCAATCCCTTTTAATTTCCATTCTACCACTTAAATGTTGATGCAGTTCTGAAGGTGTCTCTTGCAAATGTAAAGTCGTCAATATGCTGATATGTAAACTCTATTCCTGTTTTCTTGAAGAACGCCTCCCAGCCGATTCTCTCAATCCACTCGCCGACTCTTTCAAACTTCTTAGCGTCTTTGGCATAAATTTCCAAAATGTGCTTAACAGCCGTTACAGCCTTTGGCCATCTCGGGGGTTCATTGGAAATAAATGGAATTACGAGTTTTGAGAATTTAGGATTGCTTCTCAAGCTACCGACCTTACCGCCGACAACTATTGCAACACCATCTCTCTCAGCATCTTTTATAGGGAGAGCCGGGCATACTGTAAAACAGTTACCGCAATACATGCACTTTTCTGCCTTAATCTTAATGCTCTTCGTTGCCGGATCAGGGCTGATCGCACCTGTGGGGCAAGAACTTATTGTGGTTGGCAATTCGCACATATTTTTGAACGACTCTGAGTCAACTTGTGGGATCTTTGTATGAACTGCGACAATAGCTATATCAGAGCAGTGAACCGCGCCGCACATATTAACGCAGCAGGCTACTGCAAGCCTTACTTTATTGGGAAGCTCTTTTTCTGCAAAATAACCGTACAGCTCATCCATAATTGATTTTACCAGACCAGATGCATCTGTGCAAGCGCTGTGGCAATGCACCCAGCCCTGTGTATGAACAGGATTGCTGACTCTATGCCCAATACCGCCGATTGCATAGCCTTTGCTTTTCAACTCCGCCTGCAAAGAGGCTACTTTACTTTCATCAGAAACCAAAAATTCAATATTGTTTCTTGATGTAAATCTCAGATATCCGTCACAAAACTTATCTGCGATGGCGCAAGCATCACGAATTGAATCTGTTGCAAGAATTCTTGGGCTGCCGACCCTGACTGTAAAAATTTTATCTCCGCTGCCCCCTACATGAACCATCACACCAGGTGCAAGTTGTTCATGATATTTCCAACTACCATAGTTCTTTTTTATTACAGGCGGTAAAAACTGCTCGTAATGAGGCGGTCCTATATCGGTCTTTCTTTGTGGTGCTGACATTATATCCTCCTTTATTTTATATTTCTCATCAAATTAAAATTTATATTTTCCTGTCTTCTTCTCTTCGGCTTCTTTTGCTTTAATTGCCTCAATATCCTTTTCCTCAAAGAACCAGAATGGGTCTTTCCTCGGCTCCTTAATCTGCTGCGGCTGCGGAGGTACTCCAATATAATCAAGGAATGACCTCATGCCGACTCTCTCTATAACCTCACCAATTCTTTCTCTTGCCTTGCCGTTGTCATCCCACCACTCTGTCATCTTACGGATTATATCTTTGATCTCATCAAATGGTTTTTCTACTTTAATGAAAGGAACAGTTACCCATGAAAGAAGCGAACCTACAACGATCGGTGCCTTGCTGCCGATGCAGATTGTTGCGCCTTTTTCGTCGCCAGGGCTGAGAGCCTTTGTCATCTTAGATATACAGTGCATACACCTGTTACAGTTTGCATTATCAATTTTCAGCTCTCCGCCTTCAAGGCTCATACAGCCTGTCGGGCACATATCAACTACCCATTTCTGGACATCAAAGCCATTTTTTGCATAATTCTTGACTTCGGCTTGATTAATCTTTATATCACCCTTCCATGTGCCGATAATAGAGCAGTCAGCACGAGCAATTGCAGCAACGCAGTCGCAGGCGCAACCAGCGATCTTTATTTTGAATTTATATGGCCATGACGGTCTGTGCATTTCATCCTGAAACTCCTGCGTTAATTGATAGCAGAGTTCCATAGTATCAATATTTGCCCATTCACATCTTGCCGGACCAACACAGCAGCTTGGCGTTCTCATTGCAGAACCTGAACCGCCTAAGTCCCAGCCTCTTGATGAAAATTCTGCAAATATATCCTCCAGCAGCTCCGTCCTTGTGCCTAAAAGAATCAAGTCGCCTGTTGAACCATGCATATTGGTCAGACCGCTTCCATATTTATCCCATATATCACAAGTCATCCTTAAAGCATCAGTAGTGTAAAACCAGCCACTCGGCTGATTAATTCTGACTGTGTGGAAATGTGCAACGCCGGGGAACTCCTCTGGAATTGAGGAATATCTGCCGATGATTCCACCTCCATAACCTCTTACACCGACTATCCCTCCATGCTTCCAGTAAGTCACTCTGGTTCTGTAAGATTTCTCCAAAACTCCCAGCTCATCTGCCGACATATCATTTTTTGCAGCGCATTTCTTAATTTCCGTTACAAAACTCGGCCAGGGACCCTTTTCAAGCTCATCTAACAACGGGGTAACATACTTCTTTGGCATAAAAACCTCCTTCTTAATGTATAATTTTTAAGGCTTCTAACCTTAAAGTTTAAAGAAAAAAATAAAATATAAAGCAATAAAGGCTAATATACATGCTTATCAATGGTCAAATAAATAAATTTTATTTTAATATTAATATTATTTTTATCTTGACCCTTTCGGCCTTTCGATTTTAAAATTACTCTCAGATGAAAATCAAGCAAATAGAATTATCAGGTTTTAAATCATTTGCAGACAAGGCTGTTTTTTCCTTTGCCGGGGGCATCTCATGTATTGTGGGCCCTAATGGCTGCGGAAAGAGCAATCTGGTTGACGCATTCAGATGGGTCATGGGCGAACAAAGCGTTAAATCCCTCCGCAGCGATAGAATGGAAGAGGTCATTTTTCAGGGTTCTTCATCAAAAAAGCAAAAAGGGTTGGCAGAGGTCTCTTTGACAATTATTAAAGATGATGACGTTCAATCAAGCAAAAAAACTGAAGGAATTGCTGAAAGCATTAGCCATAAGGACGAGATAACCCTTACGCGAAGGCTGTACAGGTCTGGCGAGAGCGAATATTTATTAAACAAAAAACAATGCAGGCTCAAACATATAAGGGATATTTTACTTGAGGCAGGCATTGATCCAAAAAGCTATTCAATCTTTGATCATATCAGAATCTCAGAAATCATAAATACAAAACCACATGAAAAAAGATTTATTCTCGAAGAAATTGCCGGCATTACAAAATATAAGATACGAAAGACTGAAGCCATCGCAAAGCTGGAATCCTCAAGGCAAAACCTCCTTCGCATAAATGATATTTCCTATGAGGTAAGAAAACAGTTGAACGCACTTGAAAGACAGGTCAAGAAGGCAGAGAGATATGAGAAATTATCGGATGAGATGAGAAGTTTAGAACTAATAATAGCCAAAAAGCATTATAGTGAACATGTTTTTGCTGCGAAAGCCCTCCAAGACGATATTGAAAAACTTGAGACAACTGAATCATTAAATAGAGCCGAATATTCAACAATTGAAAATATTATTGAGATTAATAAGCTGGAAGTTATCTCAAAGGAGAAGAATCTCTATATCATTGAAGATGAATTGAATGAAATATTAAAAATAACATCTCAATCTGAGAAAAATATGGCGGTTCTTAAAACCCTGATTGACAATAAAAATACTGATATAGCAAGAATTAATCTTCAAACGCAGACCGCACAAATAAAAAAAGATGAACTTGAGAAGAAACTTTCTGGAATTATAAGAAATGAAGATATTCTCAGGTCTAAGATAGATGGCATTTTAAATGATTTGAAAGAGAAAAAGAATTTGCTCAAAGAGTGCGAAATGACCCTGAGCGAAAAAGAATCTGAAATAGAATCGAAAAGAAAGGATCTCTTCAGTCTGACTGACCTTATCAGCATAAAAAGAAACGAATATAACAAAATATCTTCATCTCTGGAAAACATCAAATACAGGGAATCGCTTTCCAACAAGGATATAAATAGTCTGAAAGTTAACATATCATCTGGCGAAACAGCTATCCATGGATTAGAGAGATCCTTTGCTGTGATGCAAGATGGATTGAAAAAGCTGCAAGCAGAAAAAGAAAGGAATCAGGCTTATGCGGCTCAATTACAGCAGGACATGGAGGATAAAAAGCTGCTTCTTTACAAGGAAAAGGAAGATATCGCATCTAACATTTCCCGCTTAAAGTCTTTATCCGAAATGGTTGCAGAGAGTTCTTTTAAAAATATCCTCTCAAATGAAAGCTGTAATCTTTTCAGGCACACACTGTCCGATTTTATACATGTTGAGAGCGGGTATGAGAATGCAATAGAGGCTGCTTTTTCAGAAAAGATTACATCCATCGTAATAGATAGTATGGAAGATCTAATAGCAGCTGTAAATATAATAAAGGAAAAAAATCTTGACAGAACCTGCTTTCTTTATACAGGGATAACGAATGTCAATGGCTCCAATATCACTGAGACTCAGATTGATACCAAAGTTTGTAATAATAATTCAGCTAATGAGGAGGGGAAAAAGGCAGCAGAATTAGCAGCCTTCCATTCAAATAAGGATAAAACTGCATCCAGCGATATAATTATGTCTGCAAAGGAAACAATCAGCGGGATTCTTTCGAACACATATGTTGCAAATGATTTAAGAACAGCTATTAAGATTTACAATAGCAAAAAATTGTGTAATCCACAGATTGTTACCCTTGACGGAGAGATTATAACCCATGAAGGCATTATAATCATCGGTAAAGGACAAGAGATCCTGAAAAGAAAAAATGAAATAGAGGAACTTCAAAAAATAATTACAGAACAACAAGACAGATTGAAATATTACGAAAAAGCTCTTAATGAATTGATGGAGGGCTTTAGTATTTATAAAAAAAACCTGAACGAAACTGAAAATAAGATATCAGAACTGCAGCAAACTATAGTCCTTAGTGAACAAAACCTTAAAAACCGCAAAGATGAAATTATACGGAAGAAGAAAAAGATATCATTAATGGAGGCTGAGATTAAGGCATTTTTTCATGAAAAGCAGTCTTTGGACATATCTTTGCTTGCCATAGGAGAGGAAATAAAAAGGCTCGAATCTGATAAATCTGAAAGCAGCAAGTCCCTATCATCACTTCAGAGATCCATCATTTCTATCAGAAAAGAGCATGACAGAACTTCTGATGAGATGAATGATTTGAAGATTTCTCTCACCTCATACAGAGAGAGAATAGATGCTTTAAATAAAGAAAAAGCAAATAT
The DNA here is from genome assembly GCA_037445375.1 of Nitrospirota bacterium. Lineage (GTDB taxonomy): Bacteria > Nitrospirota > Thermodesulfovibrionia > Thermodesulfovibrionales > Dissulfurispiraceae > DYHD01. The sequence continues at coordinate 37,651 of JBBIKS010000016.1, forward strand.
TTTAGAGACAATCTCCGAGATGCAAATACAGAAAAAACAAGCAGATAGCGAGATCATAGAATGTGTCGAAAAAATTACTAATTCATCAAAAGAGATTGAAGAACTTAAAATTAAGATGAAATCTTATCTCGAAAAGAATGATAACATCAGAAAAAGCAAGTCAACAATAAAAGAGGATATTGAAGTAATAAAGATGAATTTGCAACTGAAAGAATCCCAATTAAAAAATATCCTTTCAGGGTTGGATATGATTACCAAAAACCTTTCTGAGCTAAAGACAAAACTAATGGAAAATAAGTTGAAAACAGAAAATATTAAAAAAATGATAATGCAAAAATATTCTATTTTAATAGGTGATTATTATGTCGAAACCGCTGATTTCAATATTTCTGATGGTGAAAATCTTCTTGCGCAAATCTCTCATAAGATTAAAGAATTAGGCGCAGTGAATTTAGGCACAATCGAAGAATTTGAAGAATTAAAAAACCGTTATGATTTTATATTAAAACAAAAACAGGATATTGAAACTTCAATATCAGAACTAGAAGAAACAATCGGCAGGATTGATAATACCACTAAAAAGAGACTGCGCGAGGCTTATTCAGCTTTAAAAATAAAGTTTTCAGAGATATTTACAGAGCTTTTCGGAGAAGGTGGAAGGGCAGATATTGTTTTAACTGATGAAAATGATATATTAGAATCTGGAATTGAGATAATCGCTCAACCGCCAGGCAAAAAACTTCAGAACTTAAATCTTCTATCAGGCGGAGAAAAAGCCCTTACAACATTAGCGCTTATGTTTGCCGGTTTTGCGATAAGGCCCGTGCCCTTATGTTTGCTTGATGAAGTAGATGCTGCTCTGGATGAATCCAATGCAGCAAGATTCGCCCAAATACTCAGAAGATTTTCTTCTTATACGCAGTTCTTAGTGATCACCCATAACAGAGCAACTATGGAGGCTGCTGATTTCCTATATGGTATAACTGCGGAAGACCCCGGCGTATCAAAAGTTATTTCTTTAAGGTTTGCAGATTTTGAAAAGAATGGGGAAAATCAATTTTTGCTTGACGAATCATTGCCTTAACAATACAATTTAAGTTAGATTATATCGTTTGTTTTCTGAGGATAGAAAAGTAGAGTTGATTGAAATTTTTATTTAAACCAAATAAAGAAATATAAAATTTATTAAAAAATACAGGAGATTGGGTAATCACATGGGAAAAATACGAATTGCCATTGCTGGTATTGGTAATTGCGCAAGTTCTTTAATTCAGGGAATTGAATACTATAAATCACTAAAAGGTGAAAAGCCCTCTGAAGATCAGACAGGGTTAATGCATTTCGATCTCGGAGGATATCTTCCTGGAGATATAGAGGTTGTTGCAGCATTTGATATTGATATTAGAAAAGTAAACAAGCCCTTAAAAGAAGCCATTTTTGCCAAACCTAATTGCACCAAATTATTTTTCCCCGATATTCCAGACTACCACGTTAAAGTTGGGATGGGAGATGTGCTTGATGGTGTATCACCCCACATGGTTGACTATCCAGATGATAGAAGATTTATTCCTGCGAATATACCGCCTTCAGATGTTGTCGCGTCCCTGCAAGAAAGCGGAGCGGATATTCTCATAAACTACATTCCTGTCGGTTCAGTCGAAGCTACAAGATTTTATGCAAATGCTGCTCTACTGGCAAAGGTTGCATTTATAAATTGTATTCCGGTTTTCATAGCATCTGATGAGAAATGGGCAAAACTTTACGAGGAAAATGGCGTTCCCATAATCGGCGATGATGTTAAATCACAAATCGGAGCTACAATTATCCATAGAGCGCTGACAAGACTATTTATGGATAGAGGGGTGAAAATATCCCATACATACCAATTGAATGTAGGCGGTAATACAGATTTTCTTAATATGTTGAATCACTCAAGGCTTAAATTAAAGAAGATATCAAAAACCGAGTCTGTGCATTGCCAGATTTCCCACCATTTGAATGATGAAGATATTCATATCGGTCCATCTGATTATATCCCATGGATGAATGATAATAAGGTCTGTTTTCTAAGGATGGAAGGAGCCGGGTTCGGTAACGTGCCTATGAATCTTGAGTTAAGGTTATCTGTAGAAGATTCCCCTAACAGCGCAGGGGTCATAATAGACGCAATTAGATGTTGCAAGATTGCAAAAGATAGAGGCGTAGGAGGGGCTCTTACCTCTCCATCGGCGTATTTCATGAAACATCCTAAAGTCCAGTTTCTTGATATAGACGCCAGAACTATGGTTGAAGAATTCATTGCTGGTAAAAGGGAGAGGTAATTGTTCGGTGAAAAGTTTGGACATTTGCTTGACAAGCCGCTTGAACCATTAGCAATAAGAATAACGATTCACCCTAATATACTTACCATAATTGGTTTCTTCATCACGCTTTTTGCGTCTGCTATCCTGCCGCTCCACTTAAAAATCGGCGGTTTATTTATTTTGCTTGGTGGCTTTTTTGATCTGCTTGACGGCGCAGTTGCCAGAAGTAACAATAAAAATACAAGATTTGGGGCATTCCTTGATTCAACCCTCGATAGATTTTCTGATTTCTTCATTTTTTTTGCGATAGGGTGTTATTTTGCAAAGATCAACAGCCTCGAAGGCATTCTTCTAACCTCAGCAAGCCTTTTAGGGGCATTTATGATAAGCTACATCAGGGCAAGGGCAGAAGGGCTTGGAGTACAATGCAAGATCGGATTAATGGAAAGACCCGAAAGAATTATACTAATAGCCATAGGCTGCTTGACAGGGTGGCTTTATTATATTATGATTTTATTATTCTTCTTTACCTATTTGACAGTAATCCAAAGAATACTTCATGTTTATAAATCCCCCTTACCGGAAAATTAATCACGATTGTTTTTACTTTTACTGATTGTCGTTATATATGCTTTAAGGCAATTTTTTCAAACATCATAATAATACCAGAGCAGAGGGCATAAATGGATTCTATGTTAAGGTTTTCTTCTGCGCTTGAATCAAAGAAAATATTGAGATCGGATTCGAGTCCGTCTTCCGGCTTCCAATATGAGATTAAAATTGGAACCTTTGGCAAGGGATATAAGACAAGAGAAATATCAGCCTGATAATGACTTTCAACCCGTTTTCCGCTAAAAATATGAATCATATCCTCGAACAAATCCGTGTAGGCATCAGCAATTTTTTTTAATGGCTTTAGACATCTCTGCTCAAAAAGCGGGTGCCACTTTTTGCCGCCTTTTAATTCTCTGAAGGGAACCCAATCTTCTGATACAGGCGTCCCTTTGCAATTTATAAAATAGCTTAGTATAGGAAATAACACCCATGGATGCATATGGAGGTCAGTCGAAATATTCCCCATCAAGTCAATGCTGAAATCTTTACCGAGAACCTTTATTGTTAGTCTATTATCTGAAAACTCACCGCCAAGTCTTTCCGCTGATGCCTGTAAATCCATAGCTGAAATCTCACTCTTAAATTGATCTACAATCTTGCTCAGATTTTGCTCAAATGTCTTATTTGTATCAATTTTTCCTTCAAGACTTGCGATTATATTTTTATCCAAGTTTGGACACTCATTTAGACGCTTTTCGCCTTTAAAAACCAGCAAAGAAAAAGCCATACAGGTGGAAACACTGCATTTTTTACAATTTGATTTCGGAAGAAGATTAAAAAGATCGATAAAAGTATAAGGTTTTGACACAACAACCCCCAAAATTGAATTCAAGATTATGATACATGATGGCAGTATAAATTTGCAATAGATTAGACTTAATCTGACATTCCTTGGTAAACTAACAATCAATAAAA
>JBBIKS010000017.1:0-40243 GCA_037445375.1 Nitrospirota bacterium
TTTAGTGAATTATACATTCACACTTTTGTTATTCCAAAAAATGGGGAGCAGGTCAATTACTTGATGCTGCCAAAGTAAGGTTACCGAAGATATTGCCTTATAGAGGAATAAAAGTAACCACTAAAAATAACCTCATATCTCGCAGAAAAACTTAATAGATTCAATCAGTTAATGAAATAAAACCGTCTTTTTTAAAAGGGAACATCCGTTAAAATAAAATGCAATCAGAAACGAGTGTCATTCTCAGCACTCTGGTCAAGCCAGAGTGTGACCAGAGAATTTTGTTTGCTGGTTTCCCCTATCAAGCATGCCATCTGACTTGATCTGAGGGTCAGGAAATGACCAAGTAAAAATAGCTCAAGTTATATAAAAATAAATTTTGCTACTCGAGGTGCTTTGAGTAATTCCCATTTTCCCTTGATGCCGCATTTTAGCCCTGCTGTCTCAATGTGAAGCATTGCAATGCCAGAATCAAGTCTTTTAGATATATTGAAAGTATCTTTCATGTTATCAGTTGAAACTGTTATTCCACCATCATCGATCTTAAATCTCCAAGGCTGACGATTGACAGCGGATGGGGCGAGTCTTGCTGCTTCAAGGATGGTTTTGTTCGGTTCATTGAGCATGTTTTCATAAAATCCATTTATTAACTCATTAAGAGGCTTTCTCTTGTGTGACCTGCCAAAGCCAGACATTATTTTTTCTTCAAATGTCCAATTTTCGACGGCATAACCTACAGGGCTGACAGCCAAGACTTTCTCATTTGCTCTTATTTCAGTAGCCTCCGCTGCAGCTTCTGGTCTAAAAAAACCTGCAACCCAACAAGTAGCCAATCCTAACGCAGTTGCTTCTAATATAATACCTTCTCCGGTGAAGCCTGTTTTTTCATTCATGTTAGGGTCATCTGCGTTGCCAATGAAAACAATGACAGAAGGGGCATTCTTAATCTTTCCATATTTACCGATAGCGCCCTTGAAGACATTCTCGGGTGATTGATTCAGCAATACTGCCCTTGCCCCCGTAAATGGACTGAATTCATCGCAAACAATCTGGAGTTTTTCAAAAAGCTGAGAGTTTATCTGCCTTCTTTCAAACTGACGGCGAGATCTCCTTTGGAAAATTGCGTCATACCATCTATCAAAAGAAATTTCCATATTTAATTAACCCCAAAAATGCTTTCAGTTCTAAAAGGGCAGGCATGGATACCCAAAAAACCTTTGTCCTGAAACACTTGCTTGGTGCGACAGCGATTTTTGAATTTTGATTTTTGAATCGTCTTTACTTGCCGCACAGATTATGCAAATTGCAGCATTGCATTAAGATAATCCTGCTCAATACAAAGGATTTGAGGGTATTTATGCCTGCTATATAAAATTCCGATTTCATTTTTTGCTTCAATTGCCAAGCAATTCCTGAGCATGTTTAAGAGAGCCATCCGTAATCTTGCCGCTCAACATTCTTGCGATCTCTTCCTGTCTCTTTTTCAGGTTAAGCATTTCAACTCTTATTTTAGCGATCTCAGCAGATACTATTTTCTCTACAATCAGGTGATTATCAGCCATTGCCGCTATTTGAGGAAGATGGGTTATGCAAATAACAAGGTAGTTTCTTGAAATAGCCTTTAGTTTTATGCCTACATTCTGCGCTGTAATACCACCGATACCAGCATCAACTTCATCAAAGATAAGGGTTTTTTTGGGGAAGCTTTTTTGTTGATTAGCAGAGATATTTGCTGCTGCATTGTGATTAAGTGATTTTTCGCTTTCAGTGATTTCTGCGCATTTTAATGCAAGCATTATGCGAGAAAGCTCACCACCGGAGGCAACTTTAGTCAATGGTTTAACAGGCTCCCCTGGGTTGCCTGAAAAGAGAAACTCTATCTCATCAAATCCATATTGTATAAGGTTGTCCTTCTTTTTTATTGATACCTGAAATTCGGCATGAGAAAAACCAAGCTGTTTTAATTCATTGGCAACTCTTTTTTCAACCTGTCTTGCAATCAAAGATCTTCTTTTTGACAATTCATTAGCTATGCCAAGACATTCCTGTTCTTTTTTCTTGAGTTTATCTTTAAGCATCTCAGCCTGTTCATCCATGCTCTCAAACTGCCTTATATCCTCATCAGCGGATATTCGATATTGAATAATCTCCTCTACTGATTTTCTGTACTTATTTTCGAGCCTTTTTATTGCATCGAGCCTCTCGTTAATCAAATCAATACGGTCTATATCAATTTCATATTTTTCTTTGAAGTTGCGAAGCAAGGCGGCTGTCTCAGTTAAAAGCGGGTAGGCTGCCTCCAGCATCTTGAGTATTTCCCCTGCGTGAGGGTCTATGCGGGATACCTCTTTCATATTCGTTATAGCCGATGACAGCCTTTCTATGCTTGAACCGTCTGATTTATAAAGGGCATTGTAAGCCGTCTCCGAATTCTCCTTTAATTTTGAGAGATTTTGAAGGATTGTCAGTTCCTCCTCAAGAGATTCTTTTTCTCCCTGTCTGAGCTTCAAGGAATCAATCTCATTTATCTGAAACCTGAGAAAATCCAATCTTTGATTCATCTCGCCGATTCTCATTTCTAAATCTGATAATCCCTTTCTTAGAGAAACGGCTTGCTCAAAATGAAGCTTAAGTGCCTGTAAAATCTCTCCGTGCTTGCCTATAGAATCAATAAAAGACAAATGATTTTCTTTTTTCAATAAACCTTGATGCTCATTCTGCCCATGAATATCTACGAGGCTGGCTCCGACCAATGAGAGTGTCTGCAATCCGGCAGATGTGTCATTTATATAAGACCTGCCTTTGCCTTGCAGCGATATATTTCTCCTAAGGGTAATCCCATTCTCACAATCTATGCCAAGCTCTTTAAGCAGGGGGTGATCGAAATCCTCAAAGTATGCTTCAATATAAGCCTCTTTTTGCCCTGATTTAATTATTTCAGGGGAAGCCCTATCGCCCAGAAGTAAGCCAATGGCATCAACAATAATAGATTTGCCCGCTCCGGTCTCACCTGTCAAGACATTAAAGCCATTTTCGAGGTTGATGGCGAGTGAATCAATTATGGCAAAGTTTTTGATTCTTAATTCTTTAAGCATATTGTCATTATTCTCGCTTAGAAAGACTGAATATCTCTTTCAACTCTTTATTGGAAAGCTCTGTAATCCACTTTTCGCCTGTTGCAACTGTCATATCAGCAAGTTCCTTTTTAGACTTTATCATCTCATCAATCTTTTCTTCAAATGTCCCAAGTGTGATTAATCTGTGAACCATCACATTTTTATCCTGCCCTATCCTGTATGTTCTGTCTGTTGCCTGTGCTTCAACTGCCGGATTCCACCATAAATCATAGTGTATTACATTTTGAGCGGCAGTGAGATTAAGCCCTGTGCCGCCCGCCTTAAGGGATACGACCATTAATTTAACAGCCCTGTCAGTCTGAAACGACTCAATTATCATATCCCTTTTTGCCCTCGTTAACCCCCCGTGAAAGAATATTGCATTATCTTTAAGAGATTCCTTAATCATCTCAACAAGTATCTCTCCCATCTCTTTATACTGGGTAAATATCAATGCCTTTCCCTTCATTGCCAATATACTCTCGAGCAACCCTATGGTTTTCTCTGCCTTACCTGAAAGATTCACAGACGGGCTGCCTTTCTTTGAATAATGAACAGGGTGGTTGCATATCTGCTTCAAAGAGGTGATTAGCTTAAATATCAGCCCTTTTTTCTCAATCCCCTCGGTTTTTTTTATTATCTTCATTGTCGCATCAACCACTTGCTGATAAAGGGCTGTCTGTTCTTTTGAGAGATAGCAATACTCATCAAATATAACCTTATCAGGCAGGTCGCTTATGATGGATTTATCCGACTTGAGCCTTCTCAAAAGAAATGGCGCGGTTACACTTCTTAATCTTTCTATCCGTTTTTTATCCCTGTATTTTTCAATGGGCATTGCGTATATTTGTTTGAATTTGCCGAGATGCCCTAAATAACCGCTGTTAATAAAATCAAAAATGCTCCATAGCTCTGTAAGCCTGTTTTCCACAGGAGTTCCGCTCATGGCTATATATGATTTTGCATTCAGGGTCTTCACTGCCTTTGTCTGATCTGTATCCGGATTCTTTATATTCTGCGCCTCATCAATTATAACCAGACCCCATTTCTTATCCTTGAATTTATCAATATCCCGCCTCATGACACCATAAGTGGTAATCAGCATATCCTTATCTTTGATTGACATCCCTCTTTCTATGCCGTGATATATAGATACATTCAAAGATGGGGCAAACCTCTGACATTCCTTATGCCAGTTGCCCACAAGGGTCGTTGGACATACAACGAGAGATGTTTTATCTGTCTTTCTTTCTTCTTTTAATTTCAATAAAAGGGCAATCACCTGAATAGTCTTGCCAAGCCCCATATCATCGGCAATGCAGGAACCGAAACCCTTTATTGTATTGGAGTAAAGCCATTTAAATCCCCTCTCCTGATAAGGCCTAAGAACGGCATTCAATTGTGCGGGCAATGTTACATCCTCTATCCTCGTAATATCATCCAAAATTGCCTTCGTCATCTCATCAAAATTAAAGAGCAGCCCCTCAGCCTCTCCTGCAAATGCAGCATGGAGCACATCAGCAGATGTCATGCGGGGTGCGGGCTTATTAATCTCATCGAGAATATTTTTAACCTCATCGGGATTAAGGAGTATATACTGATCTCTATATCTGACAATTCCCCTCGATGATTTTACGAGTTTGAGGAATTCATCCTTTGGTATTGTCTTGTCTCCAATAGCAACCTCCCATGAAAAATTAAGCATGGAATCTATTGAAAGATATGATACAGTCTGAGACTTGCCCTTCATCTTAATATTAATCGCGGCACGGGGCTTGACGAGTTTTTTAAGCTCCTTTGGGATTGCTGTCTTAATGCCAAGAATATCAAAAATATTTGACGCCCCTGTAATAAAATCAGCCATTTCATCAGATGTAATGAGAGCCGAATCAGCCCCCCGGCTATTTAGGACATCTCTGAGTTTTGGCATATACTCAGAAGCAATAATTATCTGTTTTAAGACATCTGCCCTGATAGAATCTGCCGGGCTTGAAAAAATATTTTCTGCCTTAAACAACTCTGAAAGTGGTATAACAGGAGAGAGCGGATCTTTTTTATTCTCGACATCAATGTTTACATTAAATTTATTGCCCCTGTGCGTTTCTACCTTTATGACAGGGGATATGTTCTTCTTTCTGATAGAGAGGGTCTCGATCCAGTTAGATACCGCCTTTGCCGTCTGTCTTTCTTCAAATCTTTCTGCCTTATAATTAAAATTGCAAAAAAATGCCGCGCTGATTTTGTCATTACCGTATATCTTGCAATACTTGTGAAAAACATGTGTGATAATAAGGGACAGAATCTCATAGACTCCTTCTGTTGTCATGATACTGCCGTCTTCTCTAAAACAAAAATTAAGGGGCATTATTGATTTCAGATAATCCACTGCTGATTTAGCTTTTTCATCATAAATAACAGGCTCATATCTTATAGAAAATCCATCGCTGTCATTTTTTATTGCTTGAGGAATAAAGGACGCTGACCTTATAAATGCAAGGGCGACGGATGCGGCTATATTAAAGAATCTTGCCGAAGGGGAATTATCATCAATGCCTGTGTCAATAGGAATGCTCAAGAATATATCAAAAATAGTATTTCTAACTTCTTTGTCTTTTATCATCATCGTAGAAGTCTTATGGCTGCATTCTAAGCCTGTTATCTTCTTCAATCCCACATTATCACGAGATATTGCAGGGACATTAATCCTTTTCTTTTTGCAGCCTGAAAGCAGTTTATCGGGGACATAATCAGGCGGTGATATAAAAAATACATAACCATCATGCCTTTGAATCAAATAGAACTCCGCACTCATAAACTTATCATTAATATCCTCATCAATATCTATATTTTCTATAGCATTAACAGTATTTTTGTATGCCTCAAAGAGAATACTTTTAAAATTCCATGAACTGTAAAACAACGGGTTATCTTGTAAAAGAGAAAATATAGCATCTAAATCAACAGGCTTAAATGAGAGGTCTGGAAGTTCTAAAGAATGTTCTGTATCAGGAGTTTGCAATTTAGAGATGTCTATTTTGTCATAAGGAATAAAGATATTTGCATCCTGCTCCGGGTCGTGTCCATCCCGAATTGCAAGTCCGGCAAATTCTGCCAATGCCCCTATAGAGATACCCCTTAAGTTGAATATAAGAAAAGGGTCCTTATCTATCTCATTGGCAATAATGTAATAAACCGCAGCAAGATGTTTGCATGGATTTGCCCAGTCAGGGCAGGAACAATCAGCATTTATATCTTTCCAGTTTTGAGGCAGGATATGAATCTTCTCATTTTCAAGGATTTTCAGCAAAGATTCAGGCAACTTGCCAAAGCTTAATTCAGAAGCAATGGCAGGATTTGATGCTATCGTATCCTTTATTTGTTGGGTCTCTCTGTTATTAAATCCCTTAAGTTTAATCTTTATACTATACGGCTTTGGTCTTGAACCCTGAACCTTTGCAAAGACATTGTCATCCTTAATCTGTATTGCCTTCACACTGCCGTTATTTGCATACCTCCTCCCCCTTGGAAGGCGATTAGTATTATAGTCAATCCTCTCCATCGCCTCCACCCATGCATTACCCCACCATGTCCTGCCAAATGTTTTACGCATAATTAATCATCCCAAGTTTGTCGAAGGGTGATGTAATCCCTTGTTTTTTAGGTCTCGATTCGACAGGCTCACCTTGACAAACACGCTATATATCGTATTTTTTCTCCCAAGACATCACATCCTCCACTGCCATTATCTCAATATTGCCTCCTCAATATCCCCAAATATCATATCAATATCTTTCTGTATCTTTATTGTCTGCTCAATCGCTGTAACTATTTTACAGTAATGAATTATCTCGTTTAAGGAAAGTGTTCTGCCCTTTCTGTCCTTAAGCCATTTCTCGCATACCCGATAGCCGCCGATTCTGTGCTGATTTTTTAATTGTGAGCCTATACATGCCTTTCTGATCTTCTTTTCCATCTGTATGCTTCATAGTCTTCCTCATCCTCCGATAACCTGTCTTCAACAGTTTTGCGGTCTGAGAGATCTTCAATCAGTTCTTCTATCCTTGCAAGCTCTTTTATGTCAAGAATAGCGGCGACCTTTTTACCTTTTTTATTGGTAATAAATTGCTTTACAGCCACAAGTAGATCAATTTTCTCTGTTGTCTGCATATCGGCCTCCTTTTTTAATCATAAATACAATTGCAGTGCCTTGTCTAATGCCAAAGACATTCTCATCATTAGAGCCATCCGGACATTTCTCTTTCTTGAGGCTATTGCCGTGAAGGTCTAATATATAAATCTCATCAAAGCTTTGCATCAGCGATTGACGCATACCTCTAATGGGGGGGGTGGCGCATCCGGGCAGCAAATAGTCCATAGGTAATGGTCTGCGAATATAGGTCTGCAAATTCATCTTCTGTTAAACCGCTTATTAAGTAATCCTTAAATGCATTATAAAAGCCCCAGATAAATCCCTTCCCTGTCTTTTCTTCTTCTTTTAGTTCGTGTGCTATAACCTCATCTTTTAAAAAGCGTGTTCTTTTGACAAGCTCTATGGCAAGATTTCTTGCATCATATACCCTTGGCAAAGACTGATATTGTCTTTACTTCTCGAAGCTCGCTTCGGAGCATAATATGCCTCAGCAGCACTACTTTCCACGAATCGTATTGGATAAATATTTCAAGTAATATTTATAGAGATCTAATTTCCTTAATCGTTTTTCATTCATTAAGTTATCTCCATTAACCCTGTAAATCATATTATTTGAGTTATGCCAGTCTCTATTTAAGGCTGACCCAATCCTCATCAGATATTTGTAGTGCATTGAAGCAAGAGAGTGAACATTTTTATTGACCTTCCCATAAGGATAAATGAATGTATCTATTTTTTGAGACAGCTTTTGTTCGATGGTATTTTTTGACCCAGCGATTTCATCTTCTAAATCAATATTGTCAATGGTCATATTTAGATGGCTGCTTGAATGAGATGCAACCTTTACAAATCCGCTCTCAGCAATTTCTTTAAGCTCTTGCCATGTGCAAAAAGGTGTTTTTTTCAGATAAATATCATTTTTCATTGCCTCATCATAAGGAACTGTCAGCCGTGTTTCAACATTAATCGAGGTTTTATCTATTATGTATTTTACAGGCACCCCAACAACTGCCCTTATGTTTTTTTTCTGTAAAAGCGGGAAAACAAAATGGTAGAAATCAAAATAGGCATCGTCAAAGGTCAGACAAATTGAAAGTTTGCCTACTGGCAATGAATCACCCGGAATTACAATCGGATGGTTTTCAGAAATATGCTTGATATATGATTGAAAGATGACGGGCTCAATAATGCGGTGATACATCAAGACAAGAAGCATCAGGATTCCTTTTCTCTTTGAAGTTCCAGAAGTTTTGCATATTTAAAAAATGAGCCCCCTGCCTTCAAAAGGGCAAGAACCAATCCATCAAGCCCCTCAAGGAAACCTTTTTTCAGAATATATATTTTAAAAAACATCGGGATGCAGTGCACAATTGGTGTAAATATATTTACCCTTCTGCCGTTGAGAAAAAGTTCATTAGCAGCAATTGTGGAATATTCATTCATAGTTTTAAGCATATCAGAATAGTCGGGGAATCCATAATGCTCGATACAAGCATCTATTTTCGCAATAGTTCCGCTCGTCTTCCACTTTTCATGAATTTCTCCTTCAAATGCACCCTTATTTTTATTTACAAGACGCACATGCCAGTCTGGCCAATTGCCGCCGTGTTTAATCCATCTTTTTTTTATGAAATGTTTCATTTTAAAGCTATAAGCTGCTCCGTTGGGATTTTGCAGGGTATGCAATATCAAGTCCCTTGTCTGGGGCGGCACTCTCTCGTCTGCATCAAGGATAATTACCCATTCATTTAAGCATTTTTGAATTGCGCTGTTTTTTTGCATCCCAAAGCCCTTCCATTCCTCTACAAAAACCCTGCAACCGAATCCCTTTGCAATTTCTACAGTCCTGTCTGTGCTTCCCGAATCCACTATTACAATATCATCTGCAAAGGATGCACTTTGAAGGCAATCGGGAAGTCTTTTTTCCTCGTTTTTTGTAATAATTGCAACGGAAATATTTGGCTTATGTTTCATCTTCGTTAACCTGCATACCCATAAAAAGGGCAAATAGAATTCCGGTGATACGGGAAAGTATCTGGGTATCCGTCATGCTGCCGATGATTAAGACAATCCCGAACATCAGCATTGAGTAGCCTTGAATGTTTCCCTTATATTTCCAGCCCTTTTTTAGAAATACTACAAAGAGCCATAGGATTGAAAAAACACCAATAGCACCGAAACTTGTCGCCATATAAAGAAAACTGTTATGGGGCTGATCAAGCCCTGATAATGAGGGATCAGGACGATACTTCTTAAGAGCGCCCTCGAATCCACCTGTGCCGACACCTATCAATGGGTTATCCATGAATATCTTGAGCGATCCATCCCACATGTGCAGCCTCAATCCGACTGATGTATTTTTATGTCCTTGATAATAAAGGGTAACCTCTTCTTTAATTAGGTTTATCCTATGTTGAACCGTTGGGGAAAGAAAAAACAGACTTGACAATAAGGCAGCAGCAATCATGCTTTTTAGAAAATGCTTTTTGCCGGCAAGATTATATATCAATATAGGGCTAAGAAAAATAAAGGCAATATATCCGCTTCTGCCATGAATTATTGAGAGATTGAAGATATAGGCCGCTATTAAGATAACTAAGGATATTTTTTGCCAGTTTTTAGTCATTTTGGCGAATAAAAAAGAAAGTATTAGCATCCCAAGCACAAGCATAAGAGAATAACTGATATAGGGATTCATACCAGTCAAAAAGCCTGTAGCAGAGCCTTCCTTTAAGTATGGGACAATCCCTGCATATTGCAATATCGCAGTTGTAGCATTCAAAGACAGCCCGGCAATAAAAGCCCATATAAAATAAAATGTTTTCGCATGGGGAATCGAGGAAATTGCAAAGGCAAAAAGCCAGTAATAGCTTTTTTCTGCAAATGAGATTCCATTTTCTAAATCGTTAGTCCATATAAGTCCGACCCAAGTCAGAATAATAAATAAAAGAACCGGGGGCGTCCAATCCTGCTTAATCCATCTTTTATAATCTTTAATGAAACTGCCCGAGATAACCCATATAAGAATAACTAATCCACCTGCGATAAGAGGGGGTGATTTGGCTATAGGCAACAAAAAGAATAAGAGGCAGAAGCTATAAAAAAGAAGCATCTGAGGGCTGTAATATAAACAGGTTTTATCATCTGAGTTAATCATCGTGATCCACAATTTTTGCTATAGTATTATGTTACAATAATTTTACTTTGTCAAAAGAAAATCTGCTTCTGATTTTATGAGTTGTGAACAGCGCCCTTAGCTATTTAAATTTAAGAATGGATGTTTCAATAATAATAGTCAACTGGAATACCAAAGACTTGCTCATCAATTGCATTAATTCTGTTTATCAGACAACAAAAAACCTTGCAGTTGAAATATGGGTGGTTGACAACGGCAGTTCTGATGAGAGCGTAAAAACAGTAAGGGATTTGTTTCCTGAAATAAATATCATCGAAAATCAAGATAATCTGGGTTTTGCAAAGGCATGTAATCAGGCGCTCGAGCAAATAAAGGGCAGATACGCTGTTTTATTGAATACAGATACGATTTTATCTGATGGAACTATCGAGACCGTAGCAGATTTTATGGATAAAAATGTGAAGGTCGGTATTTGTGGAGGACAGCTTCCAAATGATGACGGCTCTAAGCAAAATTCTATTGCAAATATCCCTAACCTTTCAACTGAGCTATTTAGCAAATCTCTCCTGAGAAGGTTTTTCCCAAAGAAATACCCGGGCAAAGAGCAGGATATCACGAATCCTGTTGAGGTAGAATCAGTTATAGGCGCATTTATGGCGGTGAGAAAAGAAGCTGTAGATGAAACTGGATTGATGGATGAATCCTATTTCTTTTTCTTTGAAGAAACCGACTGGTGCGTGAGAATGAAAAGGAGCGGCTGGAGTGTATTTCACCATCCGGATATTAAGGTATATCATCTGCAGGGACAAACAGCAAAAAAGGTTCATATTGGGGCGAGGATAGAATATTGGAGGTCAAGGTACATATTCTTCAAGAAGCATTATGGAATGATTACTTTAATAATCTTAAAGACAGGGCTTATGTTTAAACTTTTTTTGAGTCTTGCTTCGAATCTTATTTTGAGTTTAATTACTGCATTTACTAATAAAAAAGCTGCTGAGAGAAGCAAACTTTACATAACGATACTCTGCTGGCATTGCTTGGGACTTTCGAAAGTATATGGGCTGAGAGGCAGGCAGGGGGGGTAAAGCCAAAAAAGAACTTCTAAGGTTGTTTTTAGTCAATCACGGGTTAAAGTATTATTACGCAACTTTCTCACATAGAAACTTTCAGGTTACCCTTGATAGATAGTGTCTGTTTATAAAATTACCCCTACCCTTGCCCTTCCCCTGAGCTAATTATGTTCTACATTTTTTACTGAGCGCAGGGGTATATATCTGATACACTGACTACATGGTCATATGCGGCAGGGAATTTATGACTCAAGATAAGGTAAAGAATCTACACTCTAAAGTAAAGACATTTGAGGAAGCTATAGAGAAAGTATAGTGGTATTGTATTTGTTGGGGTATTGAGATTTATCACGAAGCGCTTAAAAGTGGATGCAAGATAGAACAAAGACAGATGGGCAGTGCAGATAGGATTGAAAAAGGAAAGCTTCTTTGCAAGACATGTCTATTTCAGCGGCGATGATAAGCCTTATGAAAAACTGAAAAAAGCCCTCAAAGCAGAGATTGATGAATCCGCATGGTCAACAAAAGCAGACCCTTCCCAATGCCAAAAACAGGCAAAATTGCCGTGAAAGTCATCAATCATTATGTGGATGAGGTTTTAAAGGTGTATAATGTTAGGGATTAAAACAACAATTATTATAGAGTCTGTTTATAAATGCTGTTTATTTTTTTCTATCCTTTGTGTCGTATATGTCGTCATGCCCGAAGTGTTTTAATCGAGCATCCAGCGTCTTTTTGAAGGATTCTTGATTCCCGCTCAAAAGACTGCGGGTATGACGGATTTAAGTTGAAATCGGCATTTAAAAACAGACTCAAAAAAAGGAGCAAATAAATGATAGGATTTATCGGCGGCGGAAACATGGCAGAGGCTATTATTAAAGGGATGATTCAAGACTCACGATTCAAGACTCACGATATACTTATCTCCGAGCCAAGACAAGACAGGCAAAGATATTTGGAGCAGGCTTATCACATTAAAACCACATCCGACAATAAAGAAGCTGCATCAAATGCAGACATTATAATCCTTGCCGTTAAGCCTCAGAATATGGTGGAGGTCTTAACTGAGATTAGTGAAATTATAACGGATGAAAAAACAGTTGTCTCAATAGCAGCGGGCATAACCCTTGCGTATCTTCAATCAAAGCTAAAAACACCTAGATTAATAAGGGTAATGCCAAATACTCCTGCCCTTGTTCAGGAAGGCATGTCCGTTATTTCTCTCTGCTCATGCTTACCAATGGAAATCGTTGCACCTGTGAGGGATATATTTTTATCAATCGGCAAGGTCATGCACCTGCCTGAAAAGCATATGGACGCCGTAACGGCTTTATCTGGAAGCGGTCCTGCTTTTATTGCTTATTTTATTGAAGGTCTAATCAATGCTGGCGAGAAAATGGAACTTAGCAGCGATGATGCATCAGAGCTTGCTATACAGACATTAATTGGCACATCACGGTTGTTTGAATCAGGCATGTCTCCAAAAAAACTTAGAGAAATGGTAACCTCTCCCGGCGGGACTACTGCGGCAGGATTAAACACCTTCGAGCAGATGGGGTTTCAAAGTATAATTATTGAAGCTTTGCAGTCAGCCCTCAATAGGGGCAGAGAATTAGGAAGGAGGTAGTGATGTTTATTCTTGGCAATTTCCTTATAGCCTTTGCTAATATTGCAGATTTTATGCTTATGATTTACAAATGGATTATAATTATTGCTGCTGTCGTTAGTTGGGTTAATCCCGACCCTTATAACCCTATCGTGAGGCTTCTTTATAGAGTGACCGAGCCTGTGCTGAGACCTATTAGAAGCTTTATAGGCGCTCGATTGGGTCCGATAGATTTTTCGCCTTTGATAGTAATACTTGTTATTATTTTTATCCAGATGTTTGTTATAAAATCAATTATTGAGCTTGGCTATAAACTTAAAGGAGGAGCAATAATATGAGAGCTATAACTCCCCTTGATATTCAGAATAAGCAGTTCCGCATGAAGTTCAGGGGCTTTGATGTTGAAGAAGTAAGTTCATTTTTGGAGTTAATACGGGAAGAACTTGAGGAGCTTTTAAGAGAGAATGCTGCGATCAAAGACCAATTGAGCAGGGCTGATGAACAGCTAATAGAATATCGCAAGATGGAGGTTACCTTGCGTGAAACCTTACTGGTAGCCCAGCAAATGGTAGAGGAATATAAAACAAATGCCCGCAAGGAAGCTGAACTGATTAGGAGAGAGGCTGAACTGGAAGCTGAAAACATCATTAAACAGGCTCAGGAAAAGGTTATCAAGATACACGAAGACATTGTTGACCTTAAAGGCATAAGACGTCATTTCAAGGAAGAACTAAAGAGACTTATTGAAAGCCATACTCAGATGCTTGAATTTGACAAAGAAAGGGAAGGAGAAGATTCAGTTGAAATATAGAGCCCCCAAGGGTATTCATGATATCCTGCCTCCTGATATCTTTATTTGGCAAAAGGCAGAGTCAGTCGCAAAAGAGTTGTTTCAATTATATGGTTATCATGAAATAAGAACACCCATAATCGAATATACAGAAATTTTCACAAGAAGTATTGGCGAAAATACTGATATAGTAGAGAAGGAGATGTATACATTTTTTGACAGGGCAGGCAGAAGTATAACATTGCGTCCCGAAGGCACGGCTTCAATAGTCAGATCTTTCATTGAGCATAATCTTAATAACCTCCCTTCACCGCAGAAATTTTATTATACAGGACCAATGTTCAGATATGAACGACCGCAGAAAGGCAGATTCAGGCAGTTCTATCAAATTGGCGCAGAAGCGTTTGGCGAGGTCCAGCCTTCAATTGATGCGGAGATTATTGCCATGCTGTGCAGCTTCCTTAAGATAATAGAGCTTGAAGGCATTAATTTTGAGCTAAACTCAATAGGATGTGAAAAATGCAGGCCTGATTTTAAAAATGCACTTCTCGAATTCTTTAAAAATAAACTGGATAGTTTCTGCCCTGATTGTCAGAGGAGGTATATCCTAAACCCGCTTAGAATCCTCGATTGCAAGGTGGACAGGTGCATTGCATCGAGACAGGGAGCGCCTTTAATCCCTGAGCACATTTGCGATGATTGTAATCGGCATTTTGAGGAGCTAAAAGAAAGGCTTGGATTCCTTCAGATACCTTATACTTTGAATCCAGAGCTTGTCAGAGGACTCGATTATTATACAAAGACGACCTTTGAGGCAACGAGCAATCATCTTGGAGCACAGAAGGCGGTAGCTGCGGGGGGCAGATATGATAATCTGGTTGAAGAGTTTGGTGGACCTGCAACACCCGCAATAGGTTTTGCGATCGGCATGGAAAGGCTGACCACATTGTTGTCAGGGGCAAAAAATCTTAGTCTGCCTAAGCCTGATTTTTTCATAGCTACAATTGGCAGGGAAGCTGAAATGGAAGGATTAAAGATTGCTGAATTACTCAGGCAAAAAGGTTATCAGATTGAGATACATTACGGTGGAGCATCCTTAAAAAGCCAGTTCAGAAGGGCTGACAGAATGGGTTCGGGGTATCTTCTCATACTTGGAGATGATGAATTGAGAGCGGGCAAAATAAAATGGAAAAACTTGAACAATAAAAAACAAGGCGAGATTGAATATGACAAAATCTCTTCAATCTTAAATATAATTAGCGAGGGATAAAGGTTAGGTATGATAGACACTCACTGTCATTTAGAAATGAGACCCTTTGATAAAGACAGAGAAGATGTAATTAAAAGGGCAAAGGAAGCTGGGCTTGATGCTGTAATAACGATCGGCTCTGATTTAGAGGGCAACAAGAGAGCAGTCGAGCTTTCAGAAAAATATGATTTTATTTATGCTACCGTTGGTTTTCATCCACACGATGCTAAGGACTTTACTGATGAGACATTTGAATTGATAAAGAGATTGTCAAGAAAAGAAAAGGTCGTCGCAATTGGCGAGATAGGACTTGACTATCATTACAACCATTCCCCAAAAAATATTCAAAAGGATGTATTTATAAAACAGTTAGGATATGCAAAAGAGATAGGTTCCCCGGTTGTAATCCACAGCAGGGAATCCAAAACTGACACCTTGAACATACTTAAAGAATCAGGGGTAAGGAAGGGCGTAATGCATTGCTTTTCAGGAGATGCACATATGGCAAAAGAGGTTATGGACATGGGTTTTTTGATTTCAATAGCAGGACCTGTCACTTATAAAAATGCCTCGAAATTGCAGTCCATAGCCAGGATTATACCGGATGAATATCTTTTATTAGAGACCGATGCGCCTTATTTAACACCTGAACCTTTGAGGGGGAAGAGGAATGAACCTGCTTTTATTTTTCATACCGCTCGTTTTGTTGCAAGCCTTAGGGGTATTACCGAGGAAGATATAATAAGGATTACAACAG
Source organism: Nitrospirota bacterium (assembly GCA_037445375.1). GTDB lineage: Bacteria > Nitrospirota > Thermodesulfovibrionia > Thermodesulfovibrionales > Dissulfurispiraceae > DYHD01. Next base: position 15,878 of record JBBIKS010000017.1, read on the forward strand.
TTAATGCCAAAAAATTATTTAATTTTGGAGAATTATCAGACGGCGTAATTGCTTACAAAATAAGAGACAATCTATATTTGAATATAACCAACAGATGCACAAATGAGTGCAGTTTTTGTGTCAGGTTTCATACAGATTATGTGAAAGGTCATAACCTTCGATTAAAAACAGAGCCGTCAGAAATCGAATTAATCAGGGCTATAGGAGACCCTGCTGAATACAAAGAGGTTGTTTTTTGCGGTTATGGTGAGCCTTTGCTGAGGCTTGATCTGGTAAAAAAGGTTTCTGCGTGGATAAAACAAAATAATGGACGTGTGCGAATAAACACCAATGGTCACGGAAATCTTATTCATAAGAGGAATATCCTGCCTGAATTGCAGGGGTTGGTAGATTCGCTCTCTATAAGCCTTAATGCTCATAATGAAGAAATATATAATCGGATATGTATGCCTGCTTTCAAGGATGCATACAAGGAAATGTTAGAGTTTATTAAAGAGGCAAAAAGGCATATCCCAAATGTGCAGGCAACTGTTGTTGAATCAAATAGTGTGGATATCAAAAAATGCAAAGAAATTGCAGAGGGGTTAGGAATACCGCTTAGGGTAAGAAGCTTAGATATTGTTGGTTAACCCCCAAAAATGCAAGTGGAATTTTATATATCACGCATAAAACAGCTATAAGAAAAGACAATTCAAGATTCAAAAATTGCCGTCGGACTATAGCACTGTTGTACTGTCGCATTCTCACCGAGCGAAGCGAGGTGAGAATCAAGTGTTTCAGGGCAAAGGCTTTTCGGGTATCCATGCCTGCTTTTTCAAGCTTAAAATCATTATTCAGGTTAATCACTAATGACTGTCTGGCGGTTTATAGATTCCGGCGAGTGTGATGCAGATTTAAATATGGCGCTCGATGAGGCAATATCGAATCGTGTAAGAGAAGGGAAATCATGCATAACCCTCAGATTGTATGGCTGGAGAGAGCCTGCTGTTTCACTTGGAAAATTTCAGAATTTACAGCAAGTTGACCTTTTGTATTGCACAGGCAATGGCATTCCCGTTGTCAGAAGAGCTACCGGCGGGCGCGGTATTTTACATATTGATGAACTCACATATAGTTTTTCTGCCCCTAATGAAGAAACATTTGCGGGAGGGCTGTTTCAATCCTATCATCAGTTAGGCATTGCCTTTGAATCTGCTTTTAGATCAACAGGCATTGATGTAAAGATGAATTTTAATAGGCGAACAAAGGTTACGGCTAAATCACCCCTTTGTTTTAAATCAACTTCATATGGGGAGATAACCTTTAACGGAAAAAAGATTATCGGATCAGCCCAGAGAAGATGGAAAAACGGTTTTCTGCAACAGGGTTCGATCCCATTTTCGGTTGATTATCAAGCGATTAAAAAAATTTTCAGGATTTGTGACGATTCGGCTATTGATATAATTGGCATCAGGAGTTTAGTATATGATTTTAACCCTGCTATCCTTAAAGCGAATATAAAAAAAGCCTTTGAAGATACTTTTAATATTACTTTTGTTGACTCTCATCCTTCGCCTGAAGAGATCGATCTGGCTCATCGGCTGGCTTTGGAGAAATATCGGTATCTATGCTGATGTTATCTTCTTGCGTTGGGGGATTCTCGATAATTACCGGCGGCGGGGTATAACCGGTTTTATAATAGTAAAGAAAGGCTGATGCAAAAACCACGAGGTTTATATATGCCTGTATAAGGGTGGAAGCTATTTGATAAAACGGAGAAAGGATAGGTCCTAAAAAAGGGATTAAGACAACAGGAGACCCTAATATCAGTACAATAAAAATCGTCATTATCGAACCTACAAGCAGAATGCTGTAGAACCCAACTGCTGAGGGATTAGTATGAATGTATTTTATTGTTTGCTTGAATGCCGTTATAGGGCTTATTTTATTGAATACTATATTGGCAACCCCATAAACCGTGAGAGATAATATGATAAAAATTAAAAAGAGCCCTGTAATGAAAATTATTACTGAAAAAAAGATTCCCAAAAATAGTGCAAGCACAGCTTCCTGACTTTTTGCTATCTCAATGATGGAAGATATGCCCCCGCCTAAAATCCCGAGCAGGAAAGCAAGAAAGAGCAGGATTATTCCTATGAGCGCAGAAAATCCAAAAATCGGGAAGAATAATTTTTTGCCTTGAGCGAAAAAAACCGTAGAGGTGAATTTGGATATCTCGCCGCTAATGATTTTTGCTATAGTTCCAAAGCTCCCTGCAATAGTAAATAGCCACAATGCAAAAATAATGGTGAAGTAAAACAGCAGGCTGGTGATTACCACTATAGCCATAGCGAAATATTTTTTTAGCAGTCCCAGAGAGCCTTTTAATGCCTCTGTTACATCCTTCGATCTTAGTATCTCTGTGAGGTCAAGTCCGAATATTACAAATGCGATAGATATTGGTATCCCTACGATAAGAAAGAAGCTGATAAAACTTACAACAGCTGATAAAAGATGCAAGAGCGCCAACTGCCAGCAATGATTAACAATAGAAACACCTTCTTTTATGATGCTGGTGTAACTCATTATTTAGTCAGTCCGAGAACACAAATTCCAGCATTTGCGGCATTATTTAAGAAAAGTTCCCTATCAATTATCAGGCTTTTATATGACTCTAATGCAAGCACCCCTGCCTTGACAGTTATCATTGCCTCAAGGGTAGCAACGCCGACAACGGGTACATCGAGCCTCATATCCTGCTGGGGTTTGCTAACTTTAACAACCACAGCGCCTTCCCCTGCCAACTTTCCACCTCTAATGATAGCTTCATCGGTTCCCTCGATAGCCTCTACAGCCATAACTGCCTGTGATTTTACCACTACAGCCTGCCCGATATCCAATCTGCCAATCTCTTTTGCAATTCTCCAGCCAAAATCTATATCTTTTTGCTCTTCTTCTGAAGGCAGTTTTTTTGTTAATACACCTTCAGGGGTAAGGAGATGCGGGCTAAAGCATGCTGTATCAATTACTTCTATACCATCTTTCTTGATTTCCTCAGCAATAGCCCTTAAAATTGCGTCATCGCTTTTGCTTTGAAGTGAAAAAAGCAGTTTGATTGCCCTCAGATCGGGGGTGACTTTTGATTTTATCAACATAGATTTCGGGACCTTTCCAGCCATGATTACCGATTTTACGCCATTATCTTTGAAGGTTTTAATGATCTCTCCCAGCTTCCCTGCATTTATCCACTTTATCTCGTCGGAAAGCCTGTTCAATTCAGAAGATGCAAGACCTTCTAATGCTACCGTTATTATTTTGTATCCCCGATCCCTTGCATCATTAGAGATAATCTCCGGCAAGAGTCCAGACCCAGCAATTATACCTATCTGCATATGCCTCTTTCAGATTTTTCTATGAAATTAAGAATATTTTTTATTTCATTTGTTTGGGGCAGGTCTTTTTTAATTTTCTCAATGGCATGTATGAGTAAGTTCTTTTCCCTGAAGAGGATTTTATGAACCTTCTTGAGTGTTTGTATTGTCTCATCGGAGAAGCCTTGCCTTTTCAGCCCGATTGCATTTGGTCCATATAATTTCGCTCTCTCTCCTGATGCCATCATATATGGGATTACGTCCTGCACAACACCACTGAAGCCGCCTATCATGCAATATGCGCCTATTCGAGTAAACTGATGAACAGCTACAATGCCTCCAATTACAGCAAAATCCTCAATAACAACATGACCCCCAAGAGTTGCAGCATTTGCCATGACAATTGAACTGCCAACCTTGCAGTCGTGTGCAATATGCACATATGCCATTAAAAAATTAGAGTCCCCAATCTCAGTTAATCCATCTCCTTTAATAGATCCTCTATGAATTGTTATATTTTCCCGGATAATATTATTATTGCCAATCCTAACGCCTGTATTCTCGTTTTTGTATTTTAAGTCCTGAGGGGGGAGTCCTATTGAAGTAAAGGGATAAATTGTGCAATGTTCACCTATCTCAGTATTGCCTTCTATTATGACATTAGACAACAGCTTGGTTCCGTTATTGATTGTAACCCCATCTCCTATAATACAAAAAGGGCCAATATAGACATCATCATGAATTAATGCTTTTGAACTTATAACTGAGCTGGGATGTATATCCTTTGGCATATCTTCTACAATTCCTTATCCGTTACCATGGCTGTAAATTCTGCTTCTGCCACCTGTTTAGCATCAACAATAGCATTGCCTGAACATCTCCAGACATTCCCCCTCACATGCAAAACTCTCACATCAAGAATTAGTTGGTCTCCCGGAACAACGGGCTTCCTAAACTTAGCTTTATCTATACTTAGAAAATAAACGGTTTTGCCCTTAGCTCCTGACTTTGAAGCCAATATGCCTCCAACCTGAGCCAATGCCTCCACGATTAATACCCCCGGCATTATAGGATTGCCCGGAAAATGCCCTTGGAAGTATGATTCATTAATAGTAATATTTTTGATCCCTACTGCCTTCACATTTGATTCGAATTCTATAATCCTATCAACCAATAACATCGGATATCTATGGGGAAGAATGTCCATTATTTCATTAATATCTATCATACTGCCTCCCAAATTAAATTGCGGCATTGTCAAAAGTTTTTAGGGGAGATTGCATAAATCATAAATTCCCACAATTATTTAATGATCTCTATGTAGTCATGCTCGAAGTGTTCCCCTCTTACGACTAATCGGGTATCCAGCGTATTTTTTATGGGATTCTGGGTTCCCGTTCAAAAGACCGCCGGAATGACGGATTTAAACTGAAATCGGCATTTATAAACAGACTCTATTTAACTTCAAGAATTGCAGGATGGCTTCTCTAACTGCTTTACTTTCTCTTCAAGCTCATCTACTTTTCTTTTGAGTTCTGGCAGCTTATTGAAAATTGCAATCGCTCTCCACCAGTCCTTATGAGGTAAAGCCGGAGCGCCTGAATATATGCCTCGAGTTACCTTTCCCATAACCCCAGCTTTGGCGGCTATCATAGTGCCTGCCTCTATAATAACATGATCTGCGACGCCCACCTGTCCGCCTAAAACTACGCCATCACCAACCTCTGAGCTTCCGCCAATTCCTGTTTGCGATACGAGAATCACATTGCTTCCCACCCGCACATTATGCCCAATCTGAACCAGATTGTCAATTTTAGAGCCTCTTCCGATTATAGTAGCTCCTGTTGTGGCACGGTCAATAGTAGTATTAGCTCCTATTTCGACATCATCTTCTATTATTACAGTTCCTATCTGCGGGATTTTATGATGAATGCCACCTTCCTGCACATAACCAAAACCGTCTGAGCCTATAACAGCCCCTGAATAGATGATTACTCTATTGCCGATTGTTACCCCATGTTGAATTACAACATTTGGATATATTAGACAATTATCTCCAACCTTAGTATTTTTCCCAATAAAAACATTAGGATAAATTATGCTACCAGCACCAATTTTGACGCCGTCTGATATAAAGGCAAAAGGCTGAATGGATACATTCTGGCTCAAGGACGCCTTGTTTGAGATAAAGGCAAATTCACTCAACCCTTTGTCCGGATGGGATACGGGGTAAAAGATAGCAAGGAGCTTAGAGAAACTGTAGAGCGGATTTTTAACTATTATCTGAGGTTTGCCAATATCTTTTATTTCCTCTTTCACTATTACTGCAGACGCCATGCAGTCCTTTAAATCTTTTAACCACTTTTTATCTGCAAAAAAAGTAATATCTCCATCCTTAGCATCTGCAATGCCCGCAACACCGTTTATCTCTAATTCGATGTCCTCTGTTATTTGTCCGTCCAATACAGCAGCTATATCTTTAAATTTCATAAGCCTTGATTATTTCTTTGTGGGTTTTGCTTTAGTCTCTGGTTTTTTGTCGCCCGGCTTGGCTTCATTAATTTTTTTAATAACCCTGTCAGTGATATCAAGGTTATTGCTAAAATAAAGAACAAGACCATCAGCTTTCTCAAGCACTAATGAATAGCCGCCATCTTGAGCTATTTTATTAATCACTTCCCTTGCTTGTTTTAAAATTTCCCCTGTTAATTCAGACTCTTTTTTCTTTACCTCTGTCTGTGAATCGGAAATAATCCTTTGATAATCCCTTACAAGACGCTCAAGTTCTTCCTCTTTTGCTTTTTTTGCATCGGCAGTAATAACAGCAGCCTGCTTATCAATATCAGCTTTCAGTGCTTCTATATTTTTTCCCTTCTCATCCAGAACCGTTTGTTTGGATTTGATGAGGTTTTCAAGATCAGACTTGGCTTTCTTGCCAGCCTCTGACTCATTGATAAGCTTGTGCAAATCCACTATCGCAATTTTGACCTTACCATCCTCAGCCGCATAACCTGTTGAAACATAACCCGATGTTGCCAGAAACAAGCCAACAAACAAAATAATAAGAATCTTCCTCATTACTTCTCCTCCGTTATCTGTAATTCTGCATATTCTTGCAATAGCAAGTCTTTTATTTTAACCTAAATTGAGCAACTTTGTCGGCAACCCTACGAGAATAATGGCAGGTTAGCTATGATCCGCAGGACAGCGGTACCGACCGTTCTGTTTAGCGTCACAGTGCGATAGTTTTTAAAGGAAAAATTCATCCCATATTTTGCTGTCGCAGCATTTTAATTAAAAAAATGTTCCAAAAGTAAATTCAACCCTGTTTGATGGTTCGCCATCTCTTTTGTCCAGATTAAATCCCCACTCAATCCTTATTGGACCCATCGGGGATATCCACCTTACACCGGCGCCGGTTGTATATCTGAGGTCGCTTCCGAATGTCTCGCCCTTATCATAAGCCCTGCCTGCATCAAAGAAAATCACACCTTTCAATTTGTACTCCGATAAAATCGGAAAAATATATTCAGCATTGAGCACAAGTTCCTTTTCACCGCCTAAAGCTTCTTTATTTATGTCTTTTGGTCCTGCGTCGCCATAATTAAGTCCACGAACAGTATAGATGCCGCCAACATAATATCTCTCATAAAGCGGTAGAGTTTTGTTGAATAACCCTGATGCATAGCCAATCCTCGCGCGAAGATGAATTGCAGAGACATCAAATAGGGGGAAATACCATCCTGAATCAATCAATGCCTTAATAAATGCGTTGCTGCCGCCTAATCCTGCAAAGGTAAAAGAGAGTGAATTTCTTGAACCCCTCATCGGGTCGAGATAATTGTCCCTTGTATCTCTTGCAATAGCAGGGCTAATGCTGCTCGTAGTCCTTTTACCCTCTTGTGATTTAACTATAATTGAGGCATCTTCTTTTACATTGAATATAGTGGTTCTTTCAAAATTATATGCTATTGATTTATGCCAGTATTCCCAGAAATTTTTACCCAATGAGAGCTCAAATCCAGTTGACTTTCTATCAAAATTGCCGTATTCCCGCTCTGTCTTATAGATGCTTGCTCCAAATGAGATAGGTTTATCCATAAACCATGAGTCTTTGAATGAAAATTCGTAGAAAGAGCTTTTACCGCCTATCTGACCTCGCATCTTCAGATACTGACCTCTTCCAAAGAGATTGCCCTGAGTAAGGTCAATGATCCCAATGAACCCGTCAACCGAACTATAACCGCCGCCTATACTCAGAAAGCCTGTAGGTTTTTCCTTTACCTTGACATCAAGGTCAACTATCTTGTCCTCCATCTTGGGCGATGGGGCGATATCAACTGTCTCAAAGAATTGCAGATTATTCAGCCTCTCATAGCTCCTTTTAAGTGCGGCTGCATTGAAGACATCCCCTTCATCTAATCTTATTTCCCTTCGGATAACCTTGTCTCTTGTCTTTGTATTGCCTGAAATATCTATCCTTCCTATGGCGTATTTGTCGCCCTCTGCGATTTTATAAATAACCTTGACCTCTTTTTTATCTTCATACGGAATAACATCTGGTGTTATTACCACAAGGGCATAGCCGCTGTTTGCATAACGGTCGGTAATAGCAGTTACATCTTTTTTTAATATCTCTTTGCTGAAAGGTTTCTTCGGTGTAAGTTTGATTAACTTCCTTAGATCTTCCTCCGAAATTATCTTGTTGCCAATAACTTCAAAAGAGGATATTAAAAACTGCTCTCCCTCAGAAACCGTTATTACAATATTCATTGCTTCTTTGCTGATTAATTGTATCTCTGGCTCTGCGACGGCAATTTTTAGATAACCATTATCATAATAAAGATCCCTTATCCTCTCTATATCGGCTTTCATCTCATCTTTTTTGTAATAGCCGCCGCCTGTTATAAACGAATATACCTTCCTTTCTTCAATCTTCATCGCTTTTTTAATTTTTTTAGCGGATATAGCCTTGTTTCCTTTTATTATTATCTCTTTGATCTTAACCTTTTTACCTTCATCAATTTGGTATGTAAGAATGACCTCTTCTTCGTTAACTTTTTTTACAACTGAAACAATATTTGCATGATAATATCCTTCACCCTCATAAAAAGCCCTTAGTTTAACAGCAATATCGTTTATCAGGGTTATATCAGCCAATGCACCGGGGGTTATCGGGGCGGTCTCATTCAGCTTTGCATCATCAAACTCCTTATTGCCCTGAAAATCAACTTTTATGATAGTCGGTTTCTCTTTTACGATATATATGACCCTAAAGCCACCTTCAAATGGCTCTATATCAACTTTTACATCATCGAAATAGCCCATTTTATATATTGCCTTGATATCATCTGAGATTTTTTCCTGCAATAGAGGCTCTCCTGTTTTTTGCAACATCCTTGACTTCAGAGCTCCCTCCTCTATCCGTTTTAATCCTTTTATCTCAATAATATTCACTAGAGGTTCTTGTGAATATGCCGTTACCGAAAAAATAAAAATCATGAATAAAGCTATAGTTGCAGAAATGGCTTTTAGTTTCATGCTCTATTTCACCTCAGACAATCAAAATTTCGAGTAGTATAACACATACTCAAGGTGATTTTAGAAGTTTCAATTGCGGGAAGATAGGATTTGCTTCTATTTTTCGGGTAGACCCCAAATTTGTTGCTGAAACATAGTAAGAAATAGTATATTATTACTTTTGTATCTGACACTTTTGGACGGCTAAGAGGCTTATTCTAATTCTGCCTTCGATATTCTTTATTGGCAATAGGAGCTAAACATTGAATCTAAAAAAAAGTGAATTTATTAATAAAGTAAATAATGGCTTAATCCCCCCCCTGTTCATAGAAATTCCTTTTTTTGAACCCTTCAAGGTCTATGAAATATACTGCCAGAATTATCTTCAAGATACAAAAAATACAGTGCTACTTGAGAGTTCAAAAGGACACTTTAAGATAGCCCGCTATTCCTTTATAGCCTTCAATCCTTTTGTTATTCTTAGGCTTAAAGATGGAGAAATTAAAATATCATGGTTGGCAGACAGCTCAATTTCAATGTCTGTTTCAAAGCCGCTTAAGATATTTAAGGATATTATAATGGCATATCCGCAGCAGACTCTAAGTGAAATCCCGCCTTTTCAAGGAGGGGCTATAGGCTCTCTGAGTTATGACTTTGTGCGTTATATCGAAAGGATACCCAAAACTGCCATTGATGATCTTTTTATCCCCGATGCCGACTTTCTGATGGTGGATACCCTTATTTCATTTGACCATTATGAAAAAAGAGCATGGGTGATATCGTCTCCCGGAGCAAGAGATATCATCATTGATAAAAAGAACATCTCATCTTTAAATTGGGATTTGATTTATGATGAGTCAGAAAAGATAATATCAGATATTTACACAGTAATAAACAAAAATTCAGACAAACTTCAAAGCATAGATGATACCTTCATCAATAAATCAGGCAGTCCTGCCATAAAATACGAAATGTCTAAAGAACAATATATGGATATTGTAAGAAGGGCAAAGGAGTATATAGCTGCGGGGGACATTTTTCAGGCAAATCTCTCGCAAAGGATTTCTGCATATATAGGCAGTAAAAGCACTTGGGAGCTATATAAGATCCTCAGAAAGATCAACCCATCTCCATTTGCTGTGTATGCAGATTTCGGGGATTATCATATTGTAAGTTCTTCCCCTGAGAGGCTTATCAGGGTAATGGATAATGTCATAGATACAAGGCCTATCGCAGGCACACGACCAAGGGGAATTAATATAAATGAAGATGAATTGATGAGAAAGGAATTACTGCTGAATGAAAAGGAGCGGGCAGAACACATAATGCTTATTGACCTTGAAAGAAATGACATAGGAAGGGTTTCAAGATATGGCACAGTCTCGGTTGATGAACTGATGATAACAGAAGACTATTCTCATGTGATTCATATAGTGTCTAATATCAGGGGTATCCTTCAGAGCGGTAAGACATGCCTTGATGTCTTGAGGGCAACCTTCCCGGGAGGCACTATCACGGGAGTTCCAAAGGTCAGATGCATGGAGATAATAGATGAGCTTGAGCCTGTTCAAAGAGGTCTTTATACAGGATCTTTTGGTTATATAACATTTTCTGGGAATATGGATATGAATATAGTAATAAGGACATTTACTATAAGAGACGGGTTTGCCTATGTGCAAGCTGGAGCAGGGATTGTAGCTGATTCAGATCCTGAGAGAGAGTATTATGAAACTCTTAAAAAGGCAGAGGCACTTATTAAGACTCTTACATTGATATAGAAAATGAGTTAGATGTAATTTGTTAGGTGGATGCACATGGAATCAGTAGATTACATTATTTGCGGCGATTATATCCTTACAATGAATGAAGGGCTCGATCTTATAAAAGATGGTGCTATTGCAGTAAAGGATAAAACGATAGTTTCAGTTGGAAATTCAGGCAGTATTTTTGGTAAATACACTTCTAAGAAAATCATTGACGGCAAGGGTAAAGCCGTTATGCCGGGACTTATCAACACCCACACCCATGCCGCTATGGTTTATTTCAGAGGACTCTCAGATGACCTACCCCTTAAAGAGTGGCTTGAAAAACATATTTGGCCTGCTGAAAATAAATGGCTCAGCCCCGAATTTGTTTATGATGCCATAGGACTTGCCTGCCTTGAGATGCTCAAAGGCGGTATAACAACATATCATGATATGTATTTTTTTGGGGATTATGCTGCTAAAAAAACCAAAGAGATGGGGATGAGGGCAGTTGTAGGCGCAGGAATACTTGACTTTCCATCTGCTTCTGCTAATACAACTGATGAATATCTTGATAATGCGATTAACCTTATAAATAATTGGAAGGGAGATGACCTGATTACACCATCTATAGCCCCACACGCAATTTATACTTGTAGCCCTGCGACTCTCAAGAAAGCAAAAGCTATAGCTGATAAGTATGTGGTTCCGGTTCATATCCACCTTTCTGAAACTGAATGGGAAGTAAATTATATCAAATCCATATATAATAAAAGGCCTGCTGAGCACCTTGAGTCGATCGGCTTTTTGGATGAAAGTCTTACCGTTGCTCACTGCATTTGGCTTGAAGATAATGAAATAGAACTGCTTGCCAAAAAAAATGTAGGCGTCTCTCACTGCATGGAAAGCAACCTTAAGCTTGCATCCGGATTTGCACCGGTCGTTACAATGCTTATGTCAGGCGTGAAGGTTACATTTGGAACCGACGGCGCTGCGAGCAATAACGACCTTAATATTCTTAGTGAAATGTCCACAACTGCGAAAGTTCACAAAGCCCTTGCTAATGACCCTACGGTTTTAAATGCACGGACAACCTTGCTGATGGCGACGAGATGGGGTGCGGAAACGTTGGGTCTCGGCAGTAAAACCGGCAGTATTGAGACAGGAAAGCTTGCTGATATCATTACAATAAATCTAAGAAAACCACATCTAACCCCGTTATATGAAGTATATTCCCATATCGTTTATGCGGCAATGGCATCAGATATCGAAGATGTAATGGTCAATGGAAGATTGGTAATTCAAAATCGAAAACATACCTCTGCGGATGAAGATGAAATCCTCACAAAGGCTCAGGAATGGGGCGGTAAAGTCGCTGCATCGAATTCTAAAAATTAACCGGGTTAAAAGAAATTACTTGAACATATTTCCTAAGCCGCCCATCCCCGGAACCTGCAAGCCCATAGTAAGTTTTGAGACTTCATCATTAACCATCTGCTGCGCCCTTCTCAATGCCTCATTCGATGCAGCAAGAATAAGGTCCTGAAGCATCTCGGCATCATCAGGATTTATTACGTCCTTCTCGATTTTTATGGAAACAATCTCTCCCCCGCCATTTGCGACTACAGTTACCATGCCCCCGCCTGCAGATGCCTCTACGGTTTTTGCCTTCGCCTCTTCCTGCACTTTCTGCATTTGGGTCTGAATCTTCTGGGCTTCACGCATCAAATCCCCTAACATTTTTTTAGACATCATTGCCTCCAGTTTTATTGCCAGTATTATTGAATATTGGAATAACATCAAGAATCCTTCCGTCAAATAACTTGATAGCTTCCTGTACCAAAGGATTCTGAAATGCTTTTTCTTTTAGTTCTTTTTTATCTATCGGTTTTGCCTGTGCTGTTAGAATTTCCAGATAAATATTCCTGCCCGCGATATCAAAAATAATCTTTTTTATAAAATCGAGGTTATCCTTTACCGATTCCACATGAACGGAATGTCCGTCTTGGAATGTTAATGATATTCTATCATCCTTGAATAAGACATTACACTCTTTTATTCTGCAGGCAAGCGGGTGGTTTGATTCACCTATTTTTTCGACCGCCTTACTCCAAACATCTTCGATCTTTATTGCATCTGAGACTGTCTTATCAAATGCTGTCAGGCGGCTGGATGTTTTTGGCTTCTGAGCTTTATCCTCTGGCAGTGTCTGAGGGATATCTTTAATACAAGAACTACCGCTTTTAACCATTTGAAGGGCTTCATCTATGGATTTAAAGTGGCTTAAGAGACTGAGTTTTATAAGAACAATCTCCATCGCTGCCCTTGGATAATAAGCATTTCGTATAGAAGGCTCGGCTTTCAGGAGTTCTGAAAAAAGCAGCGCAATATGCTCCTCAGAGGTCATCTCCTTTATTATATCTATCTCATTAAGTTCTTTTTCGGTCAGATCTATAATATCTTCGGCATTTTCAATTATTTTCATAATGAGCAGCTTTCTCAGAAATAATAAAAGATCTCTTGTAATCACTCTTAAATCAGCGCCTGCATCAGTAAGCATTGAAATAAGACTGATTATCTTCTTTCTATCCCCTTCAATCACAGATTTTAGAAGTCCAGAAAGAATCTCTACATCGGTAACCCCTAATAAATCCTTAACATCTGATTCGCTTATTTCATCTGAAAAAGATAATATCTGATCCAAAATCGTCAACGAATCCCTCATGCTGCCGTCAGCGGCGCGGGCTATCAACTCGATCGCCGAAGCCGCAGCATTGATGCCTTCAGATTTGCAAATGAATTGAAGTCTTTCTCTAATTTTATTATGAGGAATTCTTTTAAAAGAAAGGTGCTGACATCTTGACAATACAGTGGCTGGTATTTTGCGGGGTTCTGTCGTTGCAAGAACAAAAATTACATGAGGCGGCGGCTCTTCAAGGGTTTTTAAGAGTGCATTAAAGGCAGAGGTTGAGAGCATGTGAGCCTCGTCAATTATATAAATTTTATAGCGGCCAAAGGAAGGTGCATATTTTATCCTTTCCCTCAAATCCCTTATATTTTCAACCCCTGTATTGGAAGCGCCGTCAATCTCAATAACATCCACAGAAGATGTCTCGGCAACTGACTTGCAAGAAAGGCAGATACCGCAGGGTTCAGTCGTAGGACCGTTTTCACAGTTTAATGCCTTTGATAGTATCCTTGCTGTAGATGTCTTGCCTACTCCTCTTGGACCTGAAAAGATATATGCATGAGACACCTTGTTATGAGTGATTGCATTCCTCAGAATCCTACAGATAGGTTCCTGCCCAATCAGCTCGTCAAATGTCTGGGGTCTCCATTTCCTTGCTAGTACAAGATATGCCATAATTTTTGGTTATAAAACCTAAATATAGTCTGTTTATAAACTTGTTTTTTATCACCCTGAGGCTGCCGAAGGGTGATGAAAATCCTTGTTTTTGGATCATGCTGAGTTTATCGAAGGGCGCACCATGATAATTCGCCATTTATAAACAGATACTTAAGTAAGGTTAAGTTAATCAATTAAATGGTGTATTTTTACATTATTTAAGTGTAATTAAAATGTTTTTCTATAGTTAGGGACCGGCTTGCTGCGGCACCCGAATGAAATGCTTACCGTTGCTTCCTTCCAGACCTGGCGGGGTTCACACACATCCGCTGCGCAGGGCCGACCCCTAACTATAGAAAAACACTAATTAAATTCATTTAGTTAAAACTTAATCAACTGTTTCAGGTATGCTATATTTTCTATAGAACCTTATTGAGCGATTTTATTCGCAACCATAGGACAGCCGAGACAGCTGTCCTACCCAATGGGTTATTAATTATAATCAGTAGAACAGGTGTCTCGGCTGTCATCAAAGAAAATTACCTTAAAGAATCGCTTAATTTGAATATAATTTAAATACTAGATGACAATATTACCACATTTTATATTTCAAAGTCTCTATGTTTTAAAGTTTAGCGGATATTCCCTTTTAAAAACAAAACTTGTTTTATTTTGAGCCTTTTGTATAAGCCCCTAAGTTTGACGAAGGGTGGATTTTAAATATGTTACCCACTCAATTAGAGAAAGAGTCATTATTTTATCAAATCAATAGGCGGGACAAGGATGTCCAGCCTATTTTCATACCCATTTGTTACATATACAGCACGCTTCTTTAGGTATAATCATTTTCATTAACAAAAATTATGAAGCAGGCACTAAACCTGCTCCAGCTAAAAGTGATAGAATATAGAATGTTGTTTGCGCCCTACCCTTCATCCCTTCCGACAAGGGAGAGGAGATTTCTGTCATTTTCCAACTGCATTATTCAGGTTAAGGCAAATATAAATTCCATTTTTATGTTTCTTGTTTTATAATAGTTTATCCGCTGTCGAGGGTAATTCTTCTTTGAAAGGTGATAAATAAGGTGACAGATTTAATTCAAAGCCGTGACATTGATTTTCTCAAGGAAAGGGCACGCCGTATCAGGGTAGCCATCCTGAAGATGCTTGCAGAGGCAGGCTCAGGTCATACCGGTGGTTCTCTTTCTTCTGCCGATATTGCTGCAGCCCTTTATTTTTATAAGATGCGGCACAGGCCTAATGAACCTAAATGGGAACAAAGGGACAGATTTATTCTCTCAAAGGGTCATGCAGCCCCTCTTTTGTATGCTGCCTTAGCCCTGACTGGTTATTTTGATGTTAGCCTTTTACGCACTCTCAGAAAATTAAATTCCCCTTTACAGGGACATCCTTCCTCCAAGCTCTTAAATGGAGTTGAGGTTTCAACCGGTTCATTAGGGCAGGGACTTTCTATTGCGAATGGCATTGCGCTTGGCTTGAAATTAAGCAATATAAAATCCCGGAGTTATTGTCTTTTAGGAGATGGGGAGATTCAGGAAGGACAGATATGGGAAGCCGCAATGACTGCAAGCCACTATTCATTGGATAATTTATGTGCTATAGTTGATTTAAATGATCTTCAAATAGACGGCCGCTGCTCAGATGTCATGAAAATTGACCCTGTAGCTAAAAAATGGGAGGCTTTTGGCTGGCATGTCTTTGAAATAGACGGGCATAAAATGGAGGAAATTTTAGAAGCACTTGACAATGCCGAAAGAATTAAGATAAAGCCGTCGGTCATAATCGCTAAAACTGTGAAAGGCAAGGGCGTGTCTATTTTCGAAGATAAGGTCGAATATCACGGCATTACGCCTACAGCAGAAGAACTTAAAATTGCGTTAAAGGAGCTTGGAGAAGATGGGTAGCAGGGATCAGGAAGCAACTGAAAAGACAGATAAGAAAGATTTGTATGGTATTGCAATTGCGACAAGGGATGCTTATGGCGAAACCCTTGCTGAATTGGGCAAAAGAAATGAAGATATAGTTGTGCTTGATGCAGACCTTTCCGGCTCTACAAAGACAAAGAAGTTTTCAAAATTGTATCCCAAAAGATTTTTCAATATCGGCATATCCGAGCAGGATATGGTAGGCACGGCTTCAGGCTTATCCCTTACGGGCAAGATACCTTTTGCCTCAACCTTTGCTATTTTTGAGACAGGCAGGGCATGGGAGCAAATACGTCAGACAGTGTGCTATTCAAATCTTAATGTAAAATTAGTTGCAACCCATGGCGGGTTAACTGTAGGAGAAGATGGGGCTTCCCATCAGTCCCTTGAGGACATTGCATTGATGAGGGTTTTACCGAATATGACGGTTATCGTACCTGCCGATGGCTTTGAGACGCAGCAGGTTATTGATGCTATTGCTGAATATAAAGGGCCCGTTTATGTCAGGCTTGGGAGGTCAAAGGTTCCGCCGGTTATGCCCGCAGATTATAAATTTCATATTGGCAAAGCCTATACATTCCATATCGGCTCTGATATTACCGTGATTGCAAACGGTATAATGGTCTCTGCGGCATTGCAAGCAAGAGATATTTTAAAAACCAAAGGTATTGATGCAGGTGTGATAAATATGTCAACGGTTAAACCGCTCGATACAGAAGCCTTGCTTGAAGCTGCAAGCAAAACAAAACTTATTATCACCGCTGAGGAACATTCGATAATAGGCGGTCTGGGCGGAGCGGTATCGGAGTTTTTATCTGAAAATCAACCTATAAAAGTCAAGAGAATAGGCGTCAGGGATTTCTTCGGGTGTTCAGGAAAGCCCGAAGAGTTATTAAAACTTTTTGGACTAACAAGTGATGATATAGTGAATATGGCATTAAGCAGCCTCAAATAGTTTAAAAAGGCTTTACTCAACTATTTAAGCAAATGATAACATTCAATAATGTAACAAAATGTTACGAAAATCTGACAATACTCAGAAATATTGCCCTTCAAATTGATAAAGGGGAGATGGTTTTTGTTACAGGTCCTACCGGTTCAGGGAAAACAACCTTTCTTAAGCTTATTTACCTTGCAGAAAGACCTGATGAAGGTGAAATTACTGTAGGGAATTTTAAAATTAACCACTTAAAGCAATCCGATATTCCATATCTCAGAAGGAATATTGGTATTATTTTTCAAGACTTTAAACTTATCAGCAATATGACTGTCTTTGACAATGTGGCGCTAAGCCTTCGGATAAGAAATGAAGGAGATATTAAAAATCTTGTATATGAAGCTCTTAAAAAGGTTCACTTAAGGCATAAAGCTGACAGTTATCCTAAAATACTATCTGGAGGCGAGCAGCAAAGGGTTGTAATCGCAAGAGCTATAGCTGCAAGACCAGAATTGATACTTGCTGACGAGCCGACCGCTAATCTCGACCCCAATACAGCAACAGCTATAATGCAGTTAATTAATGAAATAAACTTGCAGGGAACTACAGTTATCATTGCAACCCATTACAGGGAATTATTTAGAAATACTTGGAAACGTATTTTGAGGATTGACGAAGGCAATCTTATAGAAGGGCGTAGCACGAAATAAATGCATTATATATTTAAATCAGTTCTTCAAAGTCTTTACAGAGAGAAATGGATTAATCTCCTTTCCATGTTAGCTATTGCCTCAAGTCTTTTGATATTGTTAATAACCTTTCTTTTAGTCTTCAACTTTCATCTCGCAACAAACCGGCTGCCTGAACTTTTCTCATTAGTTGTCTATTTGAAGGACAATGTCTCAAAAGATGAAACTGATAAGATTATTGCTCAATTAAACCAAAGAAATGATGTCGCAGGGGTGAGATACCTCTCAAGATCTGATGCCATGGTTGAATTCAAAAAAACGGTCAAAAGCGCTGGTGCCATCTTGGAAGGATTGGATGAAAACCCTTTTTCATCTTATATAGAGATAAAACTAAAAAAAGATTTTGTTTCTGGTCCTACAGTTGAGGGTATTTCTGAAGATATCAGAAAGATACAAGGGGTGGACGAGGTATATTTTGGAGAAAAGATTGCTGAGACCATATACTTTCTGAAAAGATCATCGCAGGCTATCAGTATTGTTCTATTTCTTATAATTTCAATTGTAGTTATATTTATATCGTACAGCACGGTAAAAATCCTTTTTTATCGGAAGAAAGACGAGATTGAAATCCTCAGACTGCTTGGGGCAACCAATGGTTTTATCAGAACTCCTTTTATTTTAGAAGGTGGGCTTATAGGTTCTGTAGGTGGAATACTTGGCATCGCATGTGTAGTAATTATTTACTTATTGATAAAATATAAGCTAAGCACGGTCATCCCTCTTTTTGGGGATATCATAATGCCTTGGCTAATTGTGCCGCTTTCCCTTCTAATAGGTTCTATGCTTGGAGTAATAGGTTCTCTCATTGCTATTGGTAAAATAAGGATTTAAAATGGACAAAAAAAGTCCTTATGTATCTGCCTCTTATATGTTTCTTTTAGTTTTTTCTGCGATTATAATTATTATTTCCCTCTTTTACGATAACTATGCAAATGCCCGAAACCTTCAGGAAGAATATAGGCAAATGCAGCAGGAAATGAAGACTCAAAAGAAAAAGCTTGAATCGGTCAAGAAAACTGAACGAAATGTTGTAGAAGAATTAAAAAAGGTAAATTCTGAACTTGCTGAAATTGATAACAAGCTTGATATACAAAGGGCAAAGATTAAGAATTTGCAGGACAATATCCATAATCTGCGCGCAGAAATAGCTAATTACAATAAAAAACTCGCACATCAGATAAGTCTCCTGAAAAAAAGAATAAAGTCTCTCCAAAGAATGACATTTAAAAACGACCCTTTATTAATCGTATTAAGCGGTGATGATCCTTCGCAGGTTCTCAAATCAATCAGATATCTTAAAGATATATCTGCTTATGACCAGTCGTTGATTAAAAGATATCAAGTAACTCTTAATGTTCTGAATGAAAAAGTGAAGAAGCTAAAGGGGTTTGAGGCAGAACTGCTAACAGAGGAAGACGGTTTAAAGAAATTGGAGGCTTCCTACAAAGAGAAAAAGAATCAAAAAGAAAAACTTCTTGTCAGCGTTAGGAAAGAAAAAAGTCATTATGAAAACATGATTAAAGACCTTAAGGAATCTTCAAATAAGGTCATGAAAATCATAGAAGAATCAAATAGAAAAGAAAGGGAGCTAAGGAAAAAGAAAGGGATTGGACCCAAACCAGGGATTAAAGAAGAAGATTTACCTGAATACAGCGCTTTTACGAAACTTAAGGGGAGGCTCCCTTGGCCTGTAATGGGCACTGTTGCGATACCATATGGTTCACAAACAGACCCTTTATTTAATCTCCCTGTATTTAGAAGCGGCATTCATATCAAAACCAGCCATAGATCTCAGGTCAAAGCAGTCTATGAAGGCAAGGTCGTCTTTGCAGACAATTTTAAGGGCTTTGGGCAGCTGATTATAGTCAATCACGGGGGCGGCTATCACACTCTTTATGGAAATCTTTCGAGACTTTTTTCTCAAAATGGCGCTATAATAAAAGAAAGGCAAGTTATAGGTGAGGCGGGAGAATCGCAACTTATGGGGACTCATGGGTTGTATTTTGAGATAAGATACAAAGGGAAAGCACTCAACCCGGAACACTGGCTCAAAAAAGCCTGATTTAGCCATGAGCCTTTATAGACTCGTCCTATTATTTCGATTTAAAATGAACCTCGCTGCAGCTAGCTGCAAGGAATTGCAAGCTAAAAAACAATCTGGAGGAAATATATTAAGTGAAAATTAAAATGAATAAAAAAATATTGGTTGTTATAGCTTTTGTATGCAGCTTAGGGATAATGTCCCTCATAGCGGCTACATATACTTTAAAAACGGTAAGCGCCCAAAATGGTTACGAGGAATTAAAGACATTTACAGAGGTTCTTGCTATTATAAAGAAAAATTATGTTGATGAGGTTAAGACTAAAGACCTTGTCATTTCAGCTACAAAAGGGATGGTCAGTTCTTTAGACCCTCACTCAGCATATCTTACTGCGGAAGCCTTGAAAGAGCTTCAGGTGGAGACAAAGGGTGAGTTTGGCGGGATAGGTATTCAAATCGGGGTAAAAGACGGGATACTTACTGTGATTGCACCAATCGAGGATACACCTGCTTTCAGGGCTGGAATAAAGGCTGGGGATAAGATTCTAAAAATTGCTGGTGAGACCACAAAAAAAATGGAAATTCATGAGGCGGTCTCGAAAATGAGGGGACCAAAAGCTACATCGATCACCCTGACTATCTTCAGGGAAGGATGGAAAGATACAAAAGATTTCACAATAGTGAGGGATATTATAAAAGTCAAGAGCGTCAAGCCCAAATTACTGAGCGATGGCATTGGATATGTAAAACTAACTCAGTTTCAAGAGCCTACCGCAAATGATCTCATGACAGCTCTCAATAAATTGCAAAAAGAGGGCATGAAATCCCTTATCCTTGACCTAAGAAATGATCCGGGAGGATTATTGAATATTGCGGTGGATACTGCGGAAGTTTTTCTTCCACCAAAAAAGCTTGTTGTTTATATCAAAAACAGAAGCGGGGAAAAAATTGAGTATTATACTGAAAAGGAGAACCCTTTCTTTGAAGAAATACCAATGGTTGTTCTTGTGAATCAGGGCAGCGCAAGCGCTTCAGAGATAGTCGCTGGCGCACTTAAAGATTGGAATAGAGCTATAATCATTGGCGTTCAGACCTTTGGAAAAGGTTCGGTGCAGAGCATTATTCCCCTGAGCGATGGCTCTGGAATGCGTCTTACGACAGCTAAATATTACACACCAAACGGAACTATGATACATAATGTCGGGATCACCCCTGACATAATAGTCAAACAAGAAACCAAAGAACCAAAAGAGCACCCGGATATTAAGGGGAAAGATGCACCCAAAGATGATAAACAGAAAGATGATATATTGCCTGTTGAGATTGATGAAAAGGATGATGTACAACTCCAAAGAGCAATTGACGCCCTTAGAACATGGAAAGTGTTCGAAAAAATGCTTAAAAAGGCGGCATAATAAAACATGAGCCGCATAATTCTGGATATAGAGACCGTTGGGGAAGACTTTGATTCTTTAGACCCTTCTGTGCAGGATTACCTTTTAAAATGGGCTGAAACACCCGAAGATGTCGAAAAAGTCAAAGATAGCCTATCATTTTATCCCCATACGGCTCAAATAATTGCGCTTGGAATGCTAAACCCCGATACAGATAAGGGCAGGGTCTATTTCCAATCACCTGCCCATAATATAGGAACATTTGAAGAAGATGGGATAGTATTTCAGAGTGCCCCCGAGGGTGAAATACTGAGAGAATTCTGGAATACTATAAAGTCTTATGACAAATTTATTACATTCAACGGCAGAGGCTTTGACTGCCCTTTCATAATAATACGCTCGGCAGTAAACAGTATAAGACCAACCAGAGAGCTTATCCCTAACAGATATTCTGACCTTCACATAGACCTTCTTGACCAACTCACATTTTATGGAGCCAGCAAAAGACGATTCAGCCTTGATATGTGGTGCAGAACATTTAATATCAAAAGCCCTAAATCGGAAGGTATCACGGGCTATGATGTAAAAGGACTATTTGCATCTGAAAAATACACAGATATTGCCCGCTACTGCGCTGGGGATCTGAGGGCAACCAGAGAATTGCTATTAGTCTGGGAAAGCTATGTAAAATTTCAGCCTTAGTCAGATTAGTTCTTTAGTGCGATATACTGACAGACACTATTTAGTTCAACAAATAACTTAACTCATAATGGAGGCATAGCCATGGCAATCTCGGAGAGGAGCTGCTATGAATCAATGGTTGAGCATCTTACCTACTCCCTCGCAAAGGATATTTATTCTGCTACACAGAGGGATAAATTTCAGGCTGTTGTTCTCTCAATACGGGATCAACTTGTTCAGAACTGGATGAGAACACAGCAATATTATTATGAGATTAACGCAAAACGGGCTTACTATTTATCTCTTGAGTTTCTAATGGGCAGACTTATGGACAGTTATACCAATAATCTTGGACTGAATGAAGAGTCTAATAAAACTGTTGCGTGTTTTGGTCTTTCTTATGAGGACTTACTCGAGCTTGAGTGGGATGCAGGGCTTGGCAACGGCGGGTTGGGAAGGCTTGCGGCTTGCTTTTTAGATTCACTTGCTACCCTTCGGTATCCAGCATATGGTTATGGAATAAGGTATGAATATGGAATTTTTTTGCAAAGAATAAAAAACGGCTTTCAGGTTGAGACGCCTGACAACTGGCTTAGATATGGAAATCCATGGGAGTTTCCGAGACCGGAAGTATTATACCCTGTTCATTTTCGTGGCTGGGTTGAGACAGTAACATGCGGCGGCGACAGAATGCATATGGTCTGGAAAGATACAGATGAGGTTATGGCTATGGCATACGATTATCCTATTCCGGGGTATAGGAATAAAACAGTCAATACACTTAGACTTTGGTCGGCTAAGTCAAGCCGTGACTTTGATCTTGAGTATTTCAACAATGGCGATTATGTGAAGGCTATGGAAAATAAGAATTACAGCGAGACTATCTCAAAGGTATTATATCCAGATGATCAGTCATTGGCTGGCAAAGAGCTTCGCCTAAAACAGCAGTATTTTTTTGTTGCCGCAACTCTAAAGGACATTGTCAGAAGATATAGGAAGTTCCATAAAACCTATAATGAATTCCCGGAAAAGGTTGCGATTCAATTGAATGACACCCACCCCGCGATAGCAATTGCTGAGTTGATGCGAATACTCGTTGACGAAGAAGGCATGCCTTGGGATAATTCATGGGAAATAACTAAAAAGGCTTTTTCCTATACAAATCATACCGTTCTGCCAGAGGCTCTTGAGGTATGGTCAGAAGGGCTTTTTTCATACTTGCTTCCCCGCCACTTGCAGATAATCCGTGAGATTGATAGGAGATTTCTTATCGAGGTCGGTGAAAAATACCCAGATTCTAATATGCTGAATCAAGTCGCAATAATTACCGGAAATGAAGAACAGAGGATAAATATGGCTCGCCTTGCAATAGTCGGGAGCCATACAGTAAACGGTGTGTCTGAACTACATACTGAGATTATAAAAAGCCATATATTCCCTGATTTTTATAAGATATATCCTGAAAAATTCAAAAATATCACAAATGGAATTACTTACAGACGTTGGCTTCTTGAATCTAATCAGGGACTCTCAAATCTTATTACAGATGCAATCGGGGATTCATGGATAAAAGACATTAGCGAACTAAAAAAGTTGGAACCACTTGCAGACGATGTTGAATTTTGCAGGAAATTTATTGAGGTCAAGGAGGCTAATAAGCAATCGCTCTCAAAATATCTCAACCTTAATAACAGTATCTCCCTTAGACCCAATTTTATGCTGGATTGTCAGGTCAAGCGATTCCATGAATACAAGCGTCAGTTATTGAATATCCTGCACGCGATAACCCTTTATAACAGGATTCTTGATGGAAGGGTCAATGATGACTTTGTGCCAAGAACAATTCTTTTTGCTGGAAAATCTGCTCCCGGATATTTTATATGCAAGCTTATAATAAAACTTATTCATTCTGTTAGTTCTGCCATTGAGGAGCACCCTACGGTTAAGGAAAAACTTCATGTTATTTTTGTCCCGAATTATAGCGTTTCACTCGCCCAGCGGATTATACCTGCTGCCGAACTATCGGAGCAGATTTCTACGGCTGGATTTGAAGCCTCTGGGACAGGAAATATGAAATTTACCATGAATGGAGCATTGACAGTAGGAACCCTTGACGGCGCAAATATAGAGATCAGGGAAGAGGTGGGAGAAGAAAATTTCTTTCTTTTCGGGCTGACTGCCGACGAAATAATTGCCGAGAGAAACTCGTACAAACCTTATAAATTCTACGAAGAACTGCCAGAATTGAGACAGGCATTAAACCAGCTTCTGGAGGGATATTTCAGTCCCGAAAACCAATCGCTTTTCCTTCCTATTGTTAGATCCCTTTTGGATCATGACATTTTTTTTGTTCTGGCAGATTATGCCTCTTATATCAACTGTCAGGAGAGGATTTCAAAGCTTTACAATGACAAAGGCGAATGGGCTAAAATGGCAATACTAAACGTTGCTCGCTCCGGCAAGTTTTCTTCTGACAGGGCGATCAACCAATATGCTGAAAAGATATGGGGTATCGAACCTGCAGACTTTTCAGAAAAAAAGAAGTAATACTAATTCTAAAAATTCAACTAGCTGGCATTACTCAAATCCTGATGTAGAATTATGTGTACTTGTCAAGACTTGATCTGACAAATCCCTTTGTCATTACTCTACTACCTG
>JBBIKS010000018.1:0-37136 GCA_037445375.1 Nitrospirota bacterium
CTATAGGACATTTCTATTTTGGCAGTATAGGACATTATCATTTTGGCGTTACATACCAAAAATCTGAAAAATAGCGATAGAATATTTATTAGTTGGGAATCGCAGAAGCATAGAAGCGTTGACATACAAAAGGGCTGCGAAGGCAGCCCTTTTGTATGAAAATATTTGATAAGTTTGTTTAAAATACGCCCTTGACTCTTCCAGTCTCAACATCAACATCCACTCTTCTGTATGCTGGGTCTGAAGCTGTTCCAGGCATTAATGTAATTGTGCCTGCGACAGGGACGACAAATCCAGCGCCTTTGTATGTGAGTATATCGCGGATAAAGAGCTTCCAGCCTTTAGGAACTCC
Organism: Nitrospirota bacterium; assembly: GCA_037445375.1. GTDB lineage: Bacteria > Nitrospirota > Thermodesulfovibrionia > Thermodesulfovibrionales > Dissulfurispiraceae > DYHD01. The sequence goes on from JBBIKS010000018.1 coordinate 353, forward strand.
TTTCATTGCCGGGTTGTCAGAAAGGCTGAGGTGTGTCTTAACCATGCAGGTTCCGAGCTTGGCAATTTCTGGGTCTGCTTCCATTCTCTTTGCCTTTGCAAGGGCTTCTGGAGAATATTCTACGCCATCTGCACCATAGACCTCAGTTGCAATCAATTCAATGCGTTTGCGAAGAGGCGTGTCAAGTTCATAGAGGAATTTGAAATCATTAGGCTCATTGCAGGCATCAACAACTGCTTCAGCTAGTTCAACAGCTCCTTCGCCGCCAAACTGCCAGTGTTTAGAAAGAGCCACTCTGGCGCCAGCAGCTTGACAAATGCGCTTCACAGCATTGATTTCATTATCCGTATCTGTATAGAAAGCATTGATGCAAACGACCGGGTTCATTCCAGATTTCTTAACTATGTTTACGCAATGGAGCAGGTTTTCAGTTCCCTTTTCTACCCATGCAACATTCTCTTGTTTATATTCCTCGGGGACTGGTTTGCCTGGGACTGGCACAGGGGCGCCGCCGTGGCATTTTAATGCCCTGATTGTAGCGACAACAACTGCTGCATTGGGCTTGAGACCTGAGAAACGGCACTTGAGATTCCAGAATTTCTCAAAACCGATATCTGCTGCAAATCCTGATTCTGTCACATGGTAATCGGCTAATTTGAGTCCAACTCTGTCAGCAATGATTGAAGATTGACCTATAGCTATATTGGCAAAAGGTCCTGCGTGCACCAATACAGGTTGCCCCTCGATTGTCTGCATAAGATTTGGATTGAGCGCCTCTACCATCCATGCTGTCATTGCGCCTGCTACACCCAAGTCTTCGGTTGTTACAGGAGTGCCGGTTTTAGAGTATGCAACGACTATCTTGCCCATTCTCTCTCTCATGTCTTTCAAGTCTTTTGCTACTGCGAGGATTGCCATAACTTCTGATGAGACTGCGATAGCAAAACCTGAATTCATCATAAAGCCGTCAGTTTTACCGCCGATGCCGATTATGATGTTTCTTAATGATTGTGCGCAAAAATCAATTATCCATTTCATCTCGACATTGCGCGGGTCAACATTTAATCTCTTGAGATTACGCTTTGCGAGCTGCTCATCTGTGTAATTGGCTTCATGCTGCATCCTTGATGTTAAAGCAACCATCGCAAGGTTATGAGCGTTCATAATTGCATTGAGGTCGCCGGTCAGACCTAAAGAAAACGGGGTAAGAGGGATGCACTGTGAAAGGCCGCCGCCGGCAGCGGAACCTTTAATATTCATGGTAGGTCCGCCGGAAGGCTGGCGAATTGCAGCAATAACCTTCTTGCCTATTTTTCCGAGTCCCTGTGTTAATCCCATTGTTGTGGTCGATTTTCCTTCGCCGAGCGGGGTAGGGGTGATAGCTGTAACATCGACATACTTGGCATCAGGTTTGCCGCTTAAGCGGTTAAGAATCTTCTTGTAATCAAGCTTCGCAATATAATGTCCATAAGGAAGAAGCTCCTCTTGCTGAAGCCCCAATTCACCAGCAATGTCGCTGATTTTCCTCATGTTTGCTTCTGCAGCTTCGGCAATCTGCCAATCTGCATACTTTGTTGGATCAAGTGGCATTTTTAAAACCTCCTTAATATAGATTTAAGCTTAAAAAAGCTCTAATTGGAAATAATCTCAATTTTTACGCTCGATACTTTAAACTCAGGCGTTTTTGTAACCGTATCCAGCGCTGAGTCGTTAGTCAGAATATTTACCGCAGCTTCTGCATAGTGCATAGGTATAAAAACCTCGCCTTTTTTAACAGCATCTGTTATCTTTGCCTTTATTTTTACATCACCTCTACGAGAAGACACCTTCACTAAATCATCATTTTTAATATTAAGATTAGTTGCATCATCAGGGTTTATTTCTACATATGGCTGCCCAGCAATGACTTGTATTGCCTTAACCCTTTTTGTCATTGATGCAAAGTGATAATGGAACAGATTTCTGCCGTTTGTAAGTATGAAAGGATATTCCTTATCAGCGGCTTCCTTTGCAGGTTCAAAAGGAACTATTGAAAAATGCGGCTTACCTTTCGGGAAGACATCATTTTTATAAAGATATTGGGTACCGGGATGGTCTGCTGTTGGACATGGCCACTGTATGCCTTCATTTTCAATTCTATAATAATCTATTCCCTTTACTGCAGGCCATACACTGCCTAATTCCTTAAATATTTCCTCTGAGTTACCGTAATTCATTGGATAGCCCATTCTTTTTGATAACTCTGAGATTATCCAGATATCATCCTTTGCATCGCCTGGAGGTTCAACAGCCTTTCTGACTCTTTGAACTCTCCTCTCGGTATTATGGAAGGTGCCATCTTTTTCAGCAAAACATGCTGCCGGAAAAACGACATGGGCTTCTTTTCCGGTCTCAGTAAGGAAGATATCCTGAACTATTAATAAATCAAGGCTCCTAAGGGCTTTTATAGTGTGCCACATATTAGGGTCACCTAGAACAGGATTTTCACCCATAACATAAATTGCCTTAATGCTCCCATCAATTGCCTTATGAGTCATCTCAGGTGCTGTTACACCAGGTTTTGGTGATAATGGAACACCCCAAGCAGTTTCGAACTTTTTCTGCATGTCAGGTAAAGCGACAGCCTGATAACCAGGATATACGACTGGGAGACAACCGGTATCGCAGGCTCCTTGAACATTGTTCTGTCCCCTGAGCGGATTAATGCCTGTAAATTCCCTTCCTATATTGCCTGTAAGCAGGGCTAAATTAGCAATAGTATTAACATTTGCAGTGCCGTGTGAGTGCTGGGTAATGCCCATTGTATAGTAGATAGCGGATTTTCTTGAGCTTCCGTATGCAATAGCGGCTTTGATTATATCCTCTTTTGGAACGCCTGTTAGTTTTTCTCCAACCTCTGGAGTGAACTCCTCGATAAAAGCTACCCATTTATCAAAGTCAGTTGTAGCTTTATCAATGAACTCTTTATTGTAAAGCCCTTCTTTTAGGATCACATGCGCCATAGTATTAAATAATGCTATATCAGTACCTGGTCTTTGCTGCATGACCAGATATGCAAACTTACTCATTGAGATCTTGCGAGGGTCAGCAATTATTATCTTTGCCCCTTTCTTATAAGCCTTTATCATAAAGTTCCCAATGACAGGATGCGCCTCTTTAGTGTTGGAACCAGTTATAAGGATTACTTCATTGTCTTCTATTTCTCTTAAGGAATTGGTCATTGCGCCTGAACCAAATATTGCAGCCAGACTGGCTACGGTTGGGGCATGTCAAAGTCGGGCGCAGTGGTCAATATTATTAGTGCCTATGGCAGTCCTTATGAACTTTTGGAATACATAATTCGATTCCGTTGTTGTCCTTGCAGATGCCAAACCTGCAATTGAATCAGGACCGCTTGAGTTTTTTATCTCTGTTAATTTTTTAGCAGCATAGTCAAGCGCTTCATCCCAAGTGGCGGGTTGAAGCTCCCCATTTTTTCTGATTAGAGGCGTTGTCAGTCTCTCTGGACTTGAGATAAACTCAAAACCGAAGCGACCTTTGACGCATAGGAGTCCTTTATTAACACCTTTATCAGGTTCTGCAGTTACACGAATAACCTGATTATCCTTTACATTTAATGTTATGCTGCAGCCAACTCCGCAATAAGGACAAGTAGTGTCGACCTTTTTAACCCCTTTTTCCCTACCCTTTTTCTTCCATGTCTTGCCTGTTAGCGAAGAGGTTGGGCAGACGCTCACACATTGTCCGCAAAACTCGCAGTTCATGTCTTTGCCGTCATGGGTGGTGATTTTACCATCAGGGTTTTTCTTATCAAGTGCCAGTGCCCCAACGCCCTGAACCTCGCTACACATCTTGACACATAGCCCACAAGTAATACATTTTTCGAGTTCCCACTCAATAAATGGATTGTTATCCTTTCTGTATTCCCTTTTTTGAGGTTGTACTTTAGAAATATCAATATCATATAGATAAGCCATCTCTTGTAGCTTGCAGTCGCCAGCCCGCTCGCAGACCATGCAGTCATTGGGATGATCGGCTAAAATCTTTTCTAAATTGGCTTTTCTGAGTTCAAATATCTGAGGTGAAAATGTAGTAACTTCCATTCCATCCTTAACCTGTATAAGGCATGAATACACAGGTTTAGGATTGCCTTTTACTTCAACTGCACATAGTTTACACCTGCCAGATGGCGAAAGTTGATGATTGTAGCAGAGGGTGGGAATATTAATATCGAGCATCCTTGCAGCTTTGAGGATAGTAGTTTTTTCTGGAACTTCAATTGCTTTTCCGTCAATTGTAACTTTTAACATTATTTTATATCCCTCCATAAATAATAATCAAAACAACTAAAAAATTAAAAAAGCTTGAATCAGGAACTAACTATATATAAAAATACTCAGACAAGCTAAGGCTTCTTAAAGTTGATTTAAGAAATGAATAGCAACGTTACAGTCATCGCTAAAATAATATCATCTTTTATTGAGCATCTCTAAAAATATATTTTGATGTATAATCTTGATTATCTTTAAATCGGTAAAGACCTTATTGAGGACACATGCTATCAAAATGAAAAAGCTAAAAAAACTTAAAATTTTAAGAAACTAAATTTTCAGCTATACAACGAAAGATGATACTATAAAGCATTGAAAAAGTCAATTAATTTTTCATATGAAATTATAAATAAAATTAGCCTAATTTAGATATTTATAGTCATATTAGAAAATTCTTAAAAAGTATAGATTTGCAAATAAACATCTTTTCAATTTAGAACGGTTGGATTGGAAAAAAAGACATATATCAAGGCTCAAAATACCAAATATATGATAGCAATGAATAGCAATAAGCATCTAGATAATATTGCTCAGGAAATGAACTGCCTAAGAACTGGGGGATTGGCAATCGTAGATCATCTCACTATTATTGTTGATAATTTAATCCTTAATGCTTTTGAGAAGGTTAAAAAAAGCTTCACTTTATCAAAAGGATTGTCTGTGCCAAATATAGCTATAATTGCCGTAGGTGGCTATGGCAGAAGAGAACTAACAGCCTATTCAGATGTTGATATAATGGTAATTGCTGAAAAAAGGGATAAGTTTTCAGAAAAATTAGCCAAAGCCTTTTTATATCATCTCTGGGATATGGGAATGAATATCAGCCATAGCTTTCGGACATTGGACGAGTGCATAGAGGATGCCATGAAGGACATTACAATCAGGACATCCTTAATGGAATCCCGTTTTTTAACCGGTGATGAGAAATTATTTGAAAGATATAAAACTGATATTTATCAAAAAATAGCCCTCAGGGACAGGAAGTCCTTCATTTCTGAAATCATGCGAGAGGTAGAAAAAAGACATAGGAAATCTGGCAACTCTACATATCTATTAGAACCTGATATAAAGGAAGGCAAAGGCAGTTTGAGAGACATACACTCGATTAGGTGGCTTGCAAAGATATCCTTTAGAATACGGAAAAAAGAAGAACTCTCCAAGATATTATCAAAAAAAGATTTTTTCCATCTTATTAAGGCTTATGATTTTCTTTTAAGAGTAAGAGTGTGTCTGCATAGTATATCTCGGAGAAGAAATGATATCCTCTCCTTTGAGTTTCAGGAGCCTGTTGCTCAAATGATGTCTATAAAAGGGACCAAAAAATATCATGCTGCAGAGATACTCATGAGGCTTTATTATAAGAAAGCAAGCTATGTCTTAAATGTACTTAACAGTGTGATGCATCTATGCACTGCTCAATATATTAAAACATCTTTTGACCTTTCTATAAGAAGGATATCCCAGAATTTCTTTATCTCAAGAAATGAGATTATCATTAGAAATAGTGATATATTAAGTAACATTGATAATATTTTCGAGGCATTTTATCATTATTCAAGTATAGGTAAGAAATTTAGTTATCAACTTAAATCCAGCATTAACACTAAGGCTTTTCTAATAAACAGGAAGAATAAGTCTTCTAAAACTACAATTCGCTACTTTATAGAAATCTTGAGAGGCAGCAGGGTATATGAAACATTAAGGCTAATGCACGAGGCGTTCGTTTTAGATAGATTTATTCCAGAATTTGGGAGGCTTAGACATCTCGTAATTCATGACCCCTATCATAAATATACAGTTGATGAACATACCCTCATAGCGATAAAAAATCTTCAGGAAATAAAGAATACAAAGAATGAAAGATTGCAAAATCTAAAGGATATTTTTAGTAAAATCAAACAGGAAATTTTATTTTTATCACTGCTCCTGCATGATATCGGGAAAGGCATTGCCACAGCAAGCGACAAGAGGCACGAGGAAAAAAGCTATAAGATCATTAAAAACATACTGGACGGATTTGATCTGACAGTGCAGGACAGGCATAAAATTGAATTTCTGGTGAAAAATCATATTTTACTCTCAAAACTTGCATTAACCAGAGATACGGATGAACCAGAAACTCTTACAACCCTTTGCGAGATCGTAGAAAATGAAGAAAACCTTAATTATCTTTTTCTCATGACCTTTGCAGATATGTCCGCTGTCAACCCTAACTTCTGGACTGAGTGGAAGGCATATCTTTTCTTTGAGCTCATGAACAAGGCAAAAAAGCACCTTGAAGGAATTCTTGATGATAAGTTAATTACCTCAATCGCTGAGGTTAATGATTTCATAAAAGACATGCCTCAAAGGTATCTGCTCTCAAATACAGTTGATGAGGTTGAGGCTGATTATCGGATAGTTAATGGGTTAAGTGATAAAAATGTATCAGTTTCTATTAAAGAGAAAGCGGATGGAACAGCTCAAATAATTATAGCAACCTTTGATGTCATAGGGCTTTTTTCTCGGATTGTAAGAGTGCTAAGCTCTAAAGGACTTAATATCGTTCGTGCAAGACTTTATACTTCAGTATCAGGGCTTGTGCTGGATAAGATACTGGTATCCAACTGGCAAGATCTCTGGTGGGAAAGCGTTGAGGAGGAGTTGAAAGATGCACTGACAAAGGGAATTTCTCAAAAGTTACAGGGATTCCCTTTATATAGAGATTTAGTCGGCGCTAATTATACCGTAAAAAACTCTAAGGGCATATCGGCATTTAAAAGATTCGAGCATTTTATAGAGATAGATAATGAAGTCTCATCAGAATATACTTTATTAGAGATTGCTGCTCCCGACAGGCTCGGTCTTCTATACGATATATCTTCTCAGCTTTATCTCAACAAGGCAGATATCATCTCGGCAATAATTAATACTGAACAAGGAATAGCTCAAGATGTGTTTTATATTCAATGCGATAACGCAAAACTGGATTCTGAAATGATCTCAAGTGTCTTAAATTCATTATTCAGTGTGATTTACGGGCAATAAATTGTTTTCCACATTCGCTTTTATCTTGGTATTTTAGCCCAAAATGTCATGCTAATCATTAGTTGCATCATATTCTGAATGTAGGGATATAAATAGTGTTTGTTTATAAAGTTCATTTCCATCTGAGGCAAAACATATGAAGGTAGTTACAGTATTTTTTTAACCGCAGGGCAAGGACGCAAAAATGGGATTAGAAGTATATAACCTGAATTTTTTCAAGATTGGATATTACAAGTACAGATTAGTTGGCAGGCACAGGTGCTTCTTCAGGTTTTTTGTAGTATAAAATTCTTCTGCATTGAGGGCAGGAGGAAAATTCATTGTTATTTTTTATCTTGACATATTGCTGCGGTGGAATATGAAGATTACAACCATAGCATATTTCATCTCTCACTTCAACGACAGCCTGTCCCTTACAAACCTTTAAAAGGTTCATGTAGATATCATAGTGATCTTTTTCTATTTTATTTACAAACTCTTTCCTTGTATTCATTAAATTTTTTAATTCTCTTTCGCCTTTGTTTTTCTCTAAGTTTATTTTTCTTTTGATAACTTCAAGCTTTTCTTCTTCTTCCTTCACTTTAGCCTTTTTAAGTTCAATTATCTTTTTAGATTCATCAAGTGATTCCATTATATTAAGCAACTCTTCTTCAGCTTTGTCCAATTCTTTTTTCATGTTTTCAACTTCTTTAATATATGCTTGGTATTCTTTATTTGTTTTTATTCCAGAAGTTTTTTCTCTAAGTTTTGTCATCTTAGCACCAAGCTCCCTAATATCACCTTCTTTTTCTTTCTTTTTTTTCTCAAGGGTAATTAGGTTACTCTGTGAAAGCTCATAAGATTCCTGAGCGGCTTTCAATTCATGTTGATCGTTGGTGATTTTAAGGGGGATCATCTCAATATTTTTTTTTATTGAGATGATAATTGTATCAAGGTTTTGTAATTCCACTATTAATTTTAGCTGTTCATTCACTAAAGCCTCTGATTTTAATAAAAACTTGAAATTAATGGGCCCACCAGGACTCGAACCTGGGACCAACCGGTTATGAGCCGGTAGCTCTACCAACTGAGCTATGGGCCCTATGTTCAGTTAAAAACTAAGCCTCTTACTATAAAGGCTAAATGGCTTTTTCGTCAAGGGCTGCTTAAGAACGTCCTTAACCACAGGCTCTTTGAAGGATGTCTGAGTTTCTTAAGGGCTTTTTTCTCTATCTGCCTTATTCGCTCTCTGGTCAAATTACATTCCTTGCCAACCTCCTCAAGAGTAAGAGGCATGTCACTTCCAATTCCATATCTCTTCCTTATGACAAATTCCTCTTTGGGATGGAGTGAGGATAAAACCTTACATATACCCTCTTTTACATCGGTATTCATTGCATGTTCCAAAGGTGAGATACTGTCTTTATCCTCTATAAAATCTCCAAGCAATGCATCATCTTGAAAGCTGATTGGCGTCTCAATAGAGACCGGTTCTTTTGATATTTCGAGGATATTTCTTATCTTTTTTAATGGAAGCTTTGATTTTTGAGCAATTTCCTCAGCTGTCGGTTCAACTCCGAATTCCTGGACAAGCTGTTTTGTCGCAGTGTTTACCCTATTGATATTATCAATCATATGGACAGGAATTCTTATTGTCCTTGATTTATCTGAAATTGCCCTGGTTATAGCCTGCCTTATCCACCATGTAGCGTAAGTGCTGAATTTATATCCTCTTCTATATTCAAACTTATCAACTGCCCTCATAAGCCCTATATTGCCTTCCTGAATAAGATCAGCAAGACAGAGACCTCTCCCAATAAATTTTTTAGCAATGCTCACAACAAGCCTGAGATTTGCTAAGATTAAAAAATTCTTTTTCTCCAAAAGCTCCGTTTCAGCTTTTTTAAGTTTTTCCAGAATTTGTTTAATATCCATCTCTCTCAACCCAATAGCGGCTTCAAGGGCTTTAATATCTTTATTTATTTTTTTAAATTCATTGGAGCCTACCTTAGTCTCATTAAGAAGTTTCTCAAGAGCATCCTTCTGATTGATAATAGTTTTAAATTCCTCCGAAAAAGAATGTGTTACATCATCTTTGAATTTAATTTTGTTTATCAGAGCAATAATTCTCTGATTGTTTTGCTGCAATTCAATCAACAATTGTTCAATTTTATCATTTTTTTTGTTATGAAGAGACGATAGTTTTTTAAAAATCTTCTCTCTCTTTGTAAAAAGGGGATTGATTGATCTAATAATCCTTTCCAATCTATTCTTTTCCTTTATCAAATCCGCACTCGCAAGTTCTTCTGCATCGTAGATGAGTTCAGAAAGAGGTGCCTCGCCATTTTTGATAAGTTCTCCGAGAAAAATGAGCTTTTTAAGGCAAAAAGGTGTTGTAAAAATCATATCCATTATTTCCGATTTTAACATCTCAATTTTCCTTGCAATCTCTATTTCATCTTCTCTATTTAGGAGCGGTGCAACCCCAATAGATTTCATATAAGCCTTCATAAAATCATATTCGGCTTGTAAAACACCTTCTTGAATCTCTTTTCCAATATCTTCCTCATTATCGGCAAAAAGCAATTCTGGGGAAAAAATTGACCTGCTATCTTCGAAATCTTCCTGATTAAAGCCTTCTTCTATACTAAATTCGTCTTTCATCCTGTTTCCCTTATTTTCCTGCCGCTAACAAAGCACAAAGTATCGGGCAAATTGATTTATTCACTAACAATGACTCACAAACCTTTTTGAGATAGTAATCTGTTTTTTTTAGTAAGTAATACATGAAGCAATGCCAAATCCTCTTTCTCTGTTGCTTGAAGAATTTGTTTTTCCACTTCCTTGATTTTGATTGCCTTCGTATAGCTTTCTACAATTTCATCAATAAATTCAAGATCAATTTCCGAATCCACCGAAAACCCTGTTATCAAATTATGTTCATCTGCACAACAAACACTTAATAGCCCCTCCAAATTAAACCCTTGCTCACTGTTGATCATTAAAAAAGTTATCTTTTCAAATATCCCCTTAATCAATGGATTTTCAATTTTTTGGTGGTCAATATGATTTATAATTTTAGAGCAATTATAAGGGGACGATAAAGCAATTTTGAGAAGCATTTTTTCATCTTCGTTTGGAACATTCATCATCAGCGGTGTAACTTTTTGTAATATGTCTTCTTTTTTTACATTGAGTTTATGCTTAGAAGCCTTTTCCATAATACCCTTCAATTCCTGTCTAAGCGTTAATTCATTTAACTCGGAAAGCCCTGATAACTCAGTAATTATCTGATCCCTAAGCAGCGAATCAGAACATGAAGACAGTATAGACAATATATATCTTACACCGTCAAGCCTATTTTTTTCATAAAGACTTAGAATAAATTCAACGGGCTTTTTTGCTCGAGACATATATCTCTTAAGCTGTTCCCCGCCATATTTTCTTAGAAAGGTGTCCGGGTCTTCCCCTTTAGGAAGCAGTAGGATTTTGACAATCAATGCCTCTGAGAGAATAAGTTCAATCGACCTCTTTGCCGCGGCAATGCCTGCAGAATCACCATCAAATAATAAAAGAATTTTATCTGATAACCTTTTAATTCTTCCCAATTGATCATTTGTAAGAGCAGTTCCTAATGGCGCAATAGCATTATCAAAAGTAAACTGATGACATATTATTGTATCGAAATAACCCTCAACAATTATCGAATATCCCTTTTTATTTATTGAATTTTTTGCAAAATTTATGCCATAACAATTTTCCCCTTTTCTAAAGATAACGCTATCAGCAGAATTAATATACTTAGGGATTTCTTTTGAAGATGATAATGTCCGACCTCCAAAAGCGATACACTTACCCCTGATGTCAAAAATCGGGAACATTAGCCTGTACCTGAAAAAATCATGATATCTTCTGTCATATAATACAGCTAAACTCGATGCCTTAATATCTCGCTCATCAAACCCCTGCTTCGATAAGTGAGCGAAAAGCGAATCCCTTTCATTTTCTGCAAAACCCAAAGAAAATCTTTCGATAAATTCTTCCTTAATTCCCCTTTCCTTCAAATATGAGCGAGCCTGACTCGATTTCTGCAAACAATTTTTGTAGAAAGTTACCGCTTCTGCGTTGATTGAATAAAGCTTCTCTTTTTGGTTCTTTTTGAATTCAGATATCTTTTGGGTCGTCTTGATCTCGATGCCGGCTCTATCAGCGAGAAATGAAACTGCATCTGAAAAAGTCATATTCTCATAATTTATAATAAAGGTGAATATATCTCCTCCTTTATTACAACCAAAACAATGAAATATCTGTTTTGAAGGGCTAACCATAAAAGAAGGCGTTTTTTCAGAATGGAAAGGGCATAATCCCTTTAGATTCTGACCAGACCGTTTGAGGTCAACATATTCTGAGATTAGATCAACAATATCAATTTTAGTTCTAATCTCTTGTGTAAGTTCATCAAATTTCATAATTAAGAACCAAATTTAACCATAAAATTAAGATTATAAAAGACAATATGCTTAATTCAACATTGCGCGAGATAAGAGCGATGTAGCAAAAAAATTATGAAAATTATCTATGCTTGCTATAGTATAAGTCAATTAAAAATTCAGTGCTAATTTTTTATTATATAATTTAGAAAATTTTTAGCTGACAATGCTAATCTTATCAAAAATTCATCAATAATTATTGGAAATCAACCGACTTGGGGTATTGGCAATAATGAGTTAGAGGTTTTATAAGCTATCTCTTTATGATAAACTATTTTGTATGAGAAATATTAGCTTAAATATACAATACGATGGCACTAATTATAATGGATGGCAGGTTCAATCATGCAATAATAGTAATATTATTACTATACAAGGCGTACTTAAAGGTGCAATTTATAAATTAACGGGGCAGCATTGCGAGGTCACTGCAGCAGGCAGAACAGATGCAGGGGTTCACGCTTTATCCCAGATTGCTTCTTTTAAAACTACTTCTGAACTCACAGCAGAGGTTATGCAAAAGGCATTAAATGCTAATCTGCCTTATGATATAAGAATTCTGGGAGTTATAGATAAAGACATGGCTTTCAACGCTCGTTTTGATGCAAAAAGCAAGGTTTATTGCTATATAATATCTAATCTATCGGTGGTTTCTCCCTTTCTGTCAAGATATTCTTGGAATATTCCTTATAAATTGGATATTGATGCGATGATTTCCACAGTTCGATTTTTGATAGGAAAATACGATTTTTCTTCATTCAGAGGAAGCGGCTGCGGAGCACGAAATACTCAAAGAACTATACTCTCAATTTCCATTGAAGCTCTTGATAAAATTGATTTCATGACATTTTCACTAAAAGGTAATTTTATAAAAATCAGCGTGGAGGCAGATTCTTTTTTAAGGCACATGGTAAGAAATTTAGTAGGAACGGTCTTGGAGGTTGGAAGAAAAAGATGGAAGCCAGAAGATATGGAAAAAATATTATCATCCAAAGATAGAAGGCTTGCAGGTCAAACAGCGCCAGCAAGAGGATTGTTCCTGGAAAAAATTAATTACTAATGCATATCTTCTGATTGTTTTATCTTGTCGAAAATTTCCTTTTTTTCTTGACAGTCCCTGCAGTATGTTGCGAAAGGGATTATTTTTATCCGCTCAACGCTTATTTCATCACCGCAGTCCTCGCACATACCGTATGTACCCTCCTTTAATTTACGCAGCGCCTCATCAATTTTAATAAGTGTATCTCTGTGGGCAGAAAGCTGCTTTAGGCTGATGTCTTCTGAAAGATCTACAAATGACAAATCGCCATCATCCAAAACACTCTCCACGATCTGTTTTTTTTCGCCTTCTTTAAATTTCCTAATCTCATTCTTTGCTTCTTTGATTATATCTTCACGCATCTTAATCAAAAGTTTTTTGAGGTTTTCTTTTCTAATATTTTCATCATTTTTAGTTTCAGCTTCAGTCTTTTTTCGCTGCCGGCTGTCTGCCATAACACACCCCTTTTTTAACAGGTCATATTGTCAAAATCAACCACGAAAAACAGAGAAAAACTCTATGTCCTGTGCGATTAATTGCATTATTCAAATATCTCTATACTTCCATAATCTCTTTTTCTTTATTAAGAATAACCTCCTCAACCTTGCCAATGAAAGAGTCAGTTATTTTCTGAATCTCTACCTGAAGCCTCTTTACATCATCCTCGCTGAGATGATTTTCTTTTTCGTCTTTTTTTAGTTCGTCGTTTATATCCCTTCTTATATTTCTAATGGCTACACGCGCTTCTTCAGCCTTTTTCCTGACAACCTTCACAAGTTGTTTCCTGCGCTCCTCTGTGAGCATCGGGATAACAATTCTTATAATCCTTCCATCATTCATAGGAGTAAGCCCAAGGTCAGATTTCATGATAGCTTTCTCAATTGCAGATATAAGTTTCTGTTCCCACGGCTGAATCGCGATCTGCCTGCTGTCAGGAATGCCAAGTGTTGCAACCTGACTCAATGGAACGAGGGAACCGTAATAATCAACGACGATTCCATCTAACAAGGCTAAAGAAGCCCTCCCTGTTCTTATAGAAGCAAGTTCCTTCTTAAGGGCATTAATTGTTCCATTCATCCGTTCATTTGTCTTTTTTTTCAAATCTTGCATTATTAACCCCACTTTTATTATTTAGATCAAGTTTTAAGTTTGAAAAAACACAATCTATTGAATAAAGAACGATAGGGAGCCCAAATCCCGATATATAAACATACCAAAACAAATCAGGAGAGCCACCTGCCTGCATTGCACGGCAGATGGCTCTCCTAAGCATGTCACCCTTTTAAACAGGACTGACGCCTGATTTGCCTTTTCTATAGCAGGATTGGGGTTAATTATCAGTACAAAAAATTTCTTGGATTTTTTCATCTTTTTTTATATTTTCTCACTTCTAACAAGCGTGCCTAACTTACCGCCATAGATTATCTCTTTAATGCTGTCCTTGTTTTTAAGGCTAAATACAATTATCGGGATATTATTTTCTTTGCATAGCGTTATAGCAGTTGCGTCCATGACTCTTAAATTATATTTTAATACATCAAAGTGTGATATTACATCAAACTTCTTTGCGGAAGGGTCTTTTAGGGGATCGGCTGTATATACTCCATCAACCTTTGTGCCTTTGAGAATTACTTCAGCGCCTATTTCAATGGCACGCAGTGCAGCAGCAGTATCTGTAGTAAAGTAAGGATTGCCCGTTCCTGCGGCAAATATTACCACTCGACCCTTTTCAAGATGTCTTATAGCCTTTCTTCTAATATAAGATTCAGCTAATGCCTTCATTTCAATTGCAGACTGAACCCTTGTTTGCAGACCTGTCTGTTCTATTGCGTTTTGAAGGGCAAGGGCATTTATAACTGTTGCCAGCATACCCATGTAATCGGCTGAGGCTCTTTCAATTCCCTTCAAGGAGGCTTCAACACCCCTAAAAATATTGCCTCCCCCAATTACTATTGCTACCTGCACACCTATATCAACGATTTTTTTTATCTCAGACGCAATGAACACAGCGGTAGCAGGGTCAATACCATACCCCTTATCGCCCATAAGAGCTTCTCCGCTCAATTTTAATAGAATCCTTCTATAAAAAAGCTTGATTTTCGGGTCGTCTTGCTTTGTTTTTTTCATTATTGCTGAGCTTCTGTTTCCTGAAGTCCTTCACCCAATTGGAATCTGACAAATCTTCTCAAAACAATATTCTCTCCCAATTTAGCAACCTTCTCGGTAATCAAATCTTTGATTTTTTGTTTTTGTTCTGTATCTTTTATAAAGATTTGTTCAGTAAGGCAATTCTCGCTAAAAAATTTCTCGAGCTTTCCTTCGACAATCTTATCAACTATATTAGCTGGTTTATTTGTAACTTGGGCTTTATAAATCTCTCTTTCCCTTTCCTTAACAGCTTCTGGAACATCATCTGCCGACAAATACAAGGGATTTGCTGCAGCAATGTGCATTGCTATATCCTTTACGAGATTTCTAAAATCATCGGTGCGAGCAACAAAATCAGTTTCACAATTGACCTCGACCAATACACCTATTTTATCCATATGTATATAGGAACCAATTGTTCCCTCTGATGCCTTCCTGCCAGACTTTTTGGATGCAGCCGCAAGCCCTTTTTGTCTCAGCCAGTCTATTGCTTTTTCTAAATCTCCCTGAGACTCCGAAAGGGCGCGCTTGCAGTCCATCAGGCCAGAGCCGGTTCTTTCTCGTAATTCTTTGACCATGTTAGCTGAAATTGTCATTGGGCAACCTCCTTGAGTGCTGTCTCAACTTCGGCTTCCTGCATAATTTTTTCCGCTATTGCACTTTTTTCTGTCTCTTCCTCAAGGCTCTTTGAGAGAATACCTTTGCCCTCAAGAAATGCATTAGCCATTTTTGATGAAATGAGTTTAATTGCTCTTATTGCATCATCATTACCTGGGACAACATAATCTACTTCGTCAGGGTCACAGTTTGTATCAACAACGGCTACTATCGGTATAGAGAGTCTTTTAGCTTCGGCTATCGCGATTCTTTCTTTTCTTGGGTCAATCACAAAAATGGCTCCTGGCAACCCCTGCATCTCCTTGATTCCGCTCAAATTCTTTTCGAGTTTTATCCTTTCCTTTTCAAGTTGGGATACTTCTTTCTTGGTTATACGATTATAAGTGCCGTCCTCTTTCATTGTCTCAATCTTTTTAAGCTGTTCTATGCTTTTCCTAACAGTTAGAAAGTTTGTAAGCATGCCGCCAAGCCATCTGTTGTTTACATAAAATGCACCTGACCTAACAGCTTCTTCATAAATGGAGTCCTGCGCCTGTTTCTTTGTGCCGACAAAAAGAAGTGATCTGCCCTCAGTCGCCATATTTCTAATAAAAGCATATGCTTCTTCAAGCCCTCTTAATGTTTTTTGCAAATCGATTATATGTATACCATTTCTTTCCCCAAAAATGTATCTCTTCATTTTGGGATTCCAAATTTTTACTTGATGTCCAAAATGGACTCCTGACTCCAGCAATTCCTTCATTGTTACAACACCCACTTTTCTTACCTCCATGGTTTTTCCTTCGCCTTTATCTCTTTAACCCGTATCGGCAAACTAATTACTGCCGAATAGTTTGCGAATAGGGACCATCAGAGACTTTTAATAAGGCGTATGTTTTTTGAAGCTAATAGAATATCACAAAATCAGCAAGCCTTTCAACAAATCTGCCATCGTCATGAATATGACTAAAATAGAGTCTGTTTATAAACTACCTATTCAGCACCCTCCCCTGAAGGGCTAATTATGTTCCACATTTTTTACTGAACACAGGGGGTATATATCTGATACACTGACTACATGGTCATATGCGGCAGGGAATTTATGACTCAAGATGTGGATTTAGCCGTAGCTTGCTGCGGGGAGGTTCATTAGCTGAAATTACTTTAAAACAGCCGAAGGGCAAAGAGGAATTAGGCGAATTGAAGGTATATGGTGTAGAGTATTAGCAGAAGAGGCGGAACCACCTCAAGGAGATGAGGGGTTGAGATAGATATTGTTGACGACTAAAGCCGCTGACACTGAAAGAGGCAATACATATGGTGGCAAGTCTTGGAGGTTTTTTGGGCAGAAAGAGCGATGGAAACCTTGCACTAAAGATATTATGGCTTGGACTACAGAGATTGGATGATATAACAGAGATGTGGAAGATTGTCACTGCCTCTAATTTATTTCGTTCACCACCCTCTGTATCCAGTAAAAAAAGTGGGTAAAGATTAGCCCTTGACTGGGGAGAGCAGGGGTGGGGGTGATTGATAATGATTTCAATGTGTTATTATGGTTTCTTAATTAAGAATTGCTCAAATCAGGTAAAATTAAAAATCTCAAAATAATAGAGGACATATGAACAATACATTTCTTAAAGCGTGTAGGGGCGAAAAAACGGATTATACTCCTGTATGGATAATGAGGCAGGCAGGCAGGTATCTGCCGCAATACCGCAAAATTAGAGAGAAGGTGGATTTCCTTACTCTTTGCAAGACGCCTGAATTAGCCGCAGAGGTTACTATACAACCGCTGGACATCCTTAGGGTTGATGCGGCAATACTTTTTTCAGACATCTTAATTCCATTAGAGCCGATGGGTATTAAACTGGAATTTTCAGAAGCAAAAGGTCCTGTTATTCACAATCCTGTGAGGACAGAAAGTGATATGGGCAAGCTTAGAAGTATAAATCCAGATGAAGAACTGCCTTTTGTTGCCGAGACAATCAAAATTCTCATAAAAAATATTAAGGTTCCGCTAATAGGATTTGCAGGCGCTCCATTTACTATAGCAACCTATATGATAGAAGGCGGAAGCTCGAAGAATTTTCTCCATGCCAAGAAGATGATATATCAGTCGCCTGATTTTTTCTTAAAGCTAATGGAACTGATTACAGACAACACCATCAAATATCTTTTGTCTCAAATAAACGCAGGGGCGCAGGCTGTTCAGATTTTTGATTCATGGGCAGGCACTCTGTCTCCTTATGATTTTTCAAGATATGCACTGCCTTATGTTCAGAGGATAATTTCTGCAATTAATCACAGTGTGCCAGTAATATACTTTGCCTTTAATTCAAGCTCAATGCTTGAACTGGTAAAAAACTCTGGAGCTGATGTTATCGGGCTTGACTGGAGAATAGAGGTTTCCGATGCAATTGAAAGATTAGACAAAAATTTGTCAATTCAAGGCAATCTCGATCCCTGCACTCTTTTTGGGACTGATGAATTAATAGAAGACAGGATATCGCGTATCTTAAAAGGCTCTAAAAAGGCAAAAGGTCATATCTTTAACTTAGGGCATGGAATACTGCCCGAAACGCAGCCAGATAAAGCTATCACAATGGTAGAGATAGTGCATAACCTTAGCATTTGTTAGCACAACCCCTCATACAGAGCTAATTAAGGAGCTGGATAAGTAAAATGTATAATTTAGGTTTGACCCATGTGTGACTTATAATAAAAAAGGGGGCGTTTCAATTGCCCCCTTAGAGTTAAAAAGTTGCTGTATCTATTTTACTATGTTATGTGCAGGTCACATCATTTGTCGCGTTATTCCACGTGCAGGTTCCAGTATATGCTCCGTCGCCGGTTATTGCAGCAGTAACCACTCCTGCATTAGTAATGGACCCAGCAAGCACCTGAGTGCTAAGGCAGGTTGTGCTTGCAGTACATCCGCAATCAGCAACACCAGCATTTGTATTTGCAATCGCAGCGACGCACAAGCTCACGCAGTTGCGGACATCTGACTTGCAAACAGCCAATGCGGAAGTCTCCCTATACCGTGCAAACTGGGGTATTGCGATAGCTGCCAGAATTGCTATAATTGCTACGACGATTAATAGTTCAACGAGGGTAAAGCCTCTCTCATTTCTTGCCTGCATCCCATTAATGGTCATTAACATTTTATATTTCCTTTTTTGAAGGCTTAAGCCTTCACATTTTATTTTCTTCCGACAAGGGCGGTTTATTTGATTGTTTTTGATAGGACACACATATCTCTCCATGAAATTTTTATCCTACCTGTTCAAGCAATCAGTTTCGATGAGCAATTCCATTGTCTCTAACGCTCATAGAATCGCATTTTTTATGCCAGATTCAAAAAAGATTTTAATCGTTGGTATTAAAGGGTTTGTAAAAGATGTAAAGATACTTAGCGGTCTAAAAGTGATAAATTTTGTTAGTCTGGATGACAAATTTTGTCACAATATTTGTTTCATATATGACAGCATTCCGTGTATTTTTTTAGGTGCTACAGCGAGATTGCCTGCTGTTTTTTTCGGTAGGCGCAATCTTTATAGGTTGCATTTTTTATTACGCAGTTGCGATACTCGAGATATTACTTGTTCCGCATCGATTTGGGATACCATTTAAGGCGGTGTTAGAAAATCCCGCCTATCGATTTTTATTGAAGACTCTGGCTACCACGCCCACCAAATATGACTTATAATAAAAAAGGGGGCGTTTCAATTGCCCCCTTAGAGTTAAAAAGTTGCTGTATCTATTTTACTATGTTATGTGCAGGTCACATCATTTGTCGCGTTATTCCACGTGCAGGTTCCAGTATATGCTCCGTCGCCGGTTATTGCAGCAGTAACCACTCCTGCATTAGTAATGGACCCAGCAAGCACCTGAGTGCTAAGGCAGGTTGTGCTTGCAGTACATCCGCAATCAGCAACACCAGCATTTGTATTTGCAATCGCAGCGACGCACAAGCTCACGCAGTTGCGGACATCTGACTTGCAAACAGCCAATGCGGAAGTCTCCCTATACCGTGCAAACTGGGGTATTGCGATAGCTGCCAGAATTGCTATAATTGCTACGACGATTAATAGTTCAACGAGGGTGAAGCCTCTCTCATCCCTTGCTTGCATTTGATGAATTGTCCTTAACATTTCTTACTCTCCTTTTTTGAAGGCTTAAGAGATAGTATCGCGGGGTTGAAAAACACCAACTATCGTCAAAATGGTTTTTTAATGCCCAGTCTATCTCAAGCCTTCTTGTGTGATTGATTATTTCCGCCAAAGGCGGTTTTTTTAATTGGTTTTGGACAGACACACAGTTCAGCCCATAAAATTTCTCTGTCTATTCACTATTCACTAAATACTATTTGCTATCTTTCACTCACCTCCATTTGTTCCTATAGCCACGCCACTTTAATTAAGGGTGAATTAGCTATTTAAGTATCTCTTGTCCTGCGTAAAGATTTTTTTGTGCTTTTTCAGGCAGTCAATTTCTATCACTTTTATGACAGCATTTCTTATGCCAGATTTAAAAAAAATTTTAATCGTTGATATTAAAGGGTGTGTAAAAGGTGTAAATATGTTTGGCGGCTTAAAACTGACAAATTTTGTCCGTTTAGGTGATAATTTTTGTCACTCCGATTCTGATGATAGAAACTTTTTATATATTGTGATATATTTAAAATATGATACATTTTAAAAGACTTCCAGAAGATATAATGAAAAAGATAGACAGCCTTGGAGAATGTCTTTCTGAAGACAACAATATTAATATTTGTCTATCTTTTTGGGGCACTGGCTTATGCAAAACCCTCCCCGCTGCCTGATGTGGATATTGCAATTTCTGTCAAAAAGCACCTTATACTGATAACCGATTATCAATACATTCTCACCTTGTATCTGGTTTCCCTCGCTTCGCTTCGGGGGAACCAGATACTCTAACAGATGCCCTGCGGGCACTGCTCAGCATCGCATTATCTTTTTATGAAGGAGGCTGATTATGGAAATACTTGATGCCTTGAGGCAGAGACGTTCGATCAATTTTTTTGATCCTGATAGGGAAATCCCCGAAGCTAAATTAAGAGAGCTTTTTGAGATAGCCAATCTCTCACCATCTTCCTTTAATCTTCAGCCATGGAAGGTGATTGTTGTGAAGGATGCAGAAAGAAAAAAGATATTAAGACAGTGCGCCTTTAACCAGCCGAAAGTTGAAGAGGCATCGGTAGTATTAATTATGATAGCAGACCCGCTTGCTCTGGAGGAAAATATTGAAAGGATGTTTGATAGCTGGGAGAGGCTCGGTTATATGAAGCCAGAGATGAGGGAGACTTGTAAAGGGATGGTATATCAGCTTTATGGCGAGCCGGATAGCCAAAAGAGGGAATTTTTTGCGATAAAAAATACTGCACTCTTTGCCATGAACCTGATGGTAGCTGCAAAGGGGCTCGGGTCTGAGACACACCCGATGGACGGCTTTGATGAGGCTTGTATAAAAAATGAATTTAATATACCAGATGATAAGATAATCCTGATGCTTCTTGCCGTTGGCTACCTAAAGGAAGGGATTGAGCTTCTGCCAAGGGCTTTCAGAAGAGATGTAAAAGAGTTTGTAAAGTTTGAGACTTATTAACTTTGGAGGGATTTATGGAAAGAAAAGGAATGATTAGTTTCAGGGGCAGTCCTCTAACTTTGGTCGGCAATGCAGTTAATGAGGGCGATAAAGCACCAGATTTTATAGTATTGGATAATGATATGAACCTTACAGGGCTTAAGAATTTTCAAGGGAAGACAAAGATTATTAGTGTTACGCCGTCTCTCGATACGCCTGTCTGTGATTTACAGGCAAGGAGGTTTAATGCAGAGGCTGCAAAGCTCTCTGATGATATGGCGGTTTTAAATATAAGTATGGACCTGCCATTTGCCCTTTCAAGATTTTGTGTAGCAGCAGGGATTGATAAGGTTAAGACATTTTCTGACCACAGGGATGCATCCTTCGGAAATGCTTATGGGGTTATGATTAAGGAATTAAGGCTTTTGGCGAGATCGGTCTTTATAATTGATAGAGATGATATTATAAGGTATATTGAAATAGTTCCGGAGGTAACCGACCAGCCTGACTATGATAAAGCTTTGGAGGCAATTAAAAAACTTGCTTCATAGCTGAAAAACGGAATAAACATGCTGGGCAATTTTTATAAATAAGACTAATGTAATTAGAGTTTGTTTATAAACTATGGTTATTTTGTTTTCTCTATACTTCTATGTTTTATATATCGTCATGCCCGAAGTGCTTTAACTCGTAATTCCCTGTAGCTTGCTGCGGGGAGGTTCACTCGGGCATCTATCGTTTTTATGAAGGATTCTGGATTCCAGCTTTCGCGGGAATGACAACCTTTTATCTCAATGAGAGTTTATAAACAGACACTAATTAGAGTCTGCTTATAAATTACGATTATTCACCCTCCCCCAACCCCTCCCGTCAAGGGAGGGGCATATTTAACAACCCTCTCCCCTTGCGGGAGAGGGCAAGGGTGAGGGGTATTTTATAGTTTATAAACGTACACTAATTAAGCTCAGTGGGTGCTTTGATATTATGGGTCAGCAAGCCGGTCCTGAGTAGTAATATCACCCTTAGATAGGTTCAGGATGACAGAATAATTTTCATGCACATTTGTAAACTGAAAGATAAGGACCGTTTAGCCGAAAAACAAGATATAGACCTGCAAACCCCTTGACTATCCTGTCATTTCAAACACCAGAAGGGTATTAGAAATCTTTCTCGGGAAGCAGCAAGATTCCTCGCTCTGCTCGGAATGACAGTTTTCTATATCTATTTTTTAGGTTTGGATTGATTCAATTAAAAATCATTTTTATATTATAATTAGTATATAAATACTTTAAACATGGAGGTTTAGTTATGGCATACACAGCTAAGGATTATTCAAGCTTAATAGGCATGGAAGGGTTTAGCGATACTCTCTTAAAAAACCATTTGACCCTCTATCAGGGCTATGTAACAAATACAAACAAGCTGCTCGATATGCTTGCCCAGATGCTCAAGGACGGCAATACCGCCTCCCCTGAGTTTGCAGAGCTAAAAAGAAGGCTCGGATGGGAATTTAATGGTATGAGGCTGCATGAGTATTATTTTGAGAATATGGGCGGCAAGGCTTCATTTAATAATAATGGGAAGCTCGCACAAGCAATAACCGCAAACTTCGGAAGCTGGGATGCCTGGCTCAAGGATTTCAAGGCGACTGGCACAATGAGGGGAATCGGCTGGGTAATTCTCTATCAGGATGTTAATAGCGGAAAACTTATTAACTTTTGGATTAACGAGCATGATGTCTCTCATCCCGCCGGATGTAATCCATTGCTGATTATGGATGTATTTGAACATGCATTTATGATTGATTATGGACTCAAACGGGCTGACTATATAGAGGCATTTTTCAAGAATTTAAAATGGGAAGCTGTAGAAAAACGGGTTAAGTAATATCTGTTCACCCCCACCTTTGCCCTCCCCCTATGGGATGGTTGATAAATAAGCCCCCCTTGAGGGGAGGGTGTTGAAAAAAAGTTTATAGACAGACAGCGGAGGTCATAATGCCAGTAATAGAATATGGCGATTTGAAGATTAATGTTGATGATGAGGGATATCTTATAAATTCAGATGACTGGAATGAAAATACTGCATGCGCTTTGGCGGACAAGGAGGGCTTGGAGGAGCTTACAATAGAGAAACTTGATATTTTGAAGTTTGTAAGGCAGTTTCACAAAAAGTTTAATTTCTTCCCGATATTTAATGCGGTCTGCAAGAATATACATCAGCCACATAATTGCATTACTGAACAATTTGCAAGCCCGATGCTTATATGGAAACTTGCAGGGCTGCCAAAACCAGACAGTTTCATCGTAAATGTTCTTGAAAATAAACAGACTCCTGACTAATCTTTTGCAAAGGTCAAAAAATCAGGGAATATATAGTGTCTGTTTATAAAGTCTCATTGAGATAATCATTGAGATAAAAGGTTGTAATTCCTGCGAAAGCGGGAATTTAGGGTTTCCCACGAAAGTGGGAATCCAATTCCTTATGTCTGGATGCCCGACTAATGACCCCCGACTACAAACTTCGAGGGCAGGCTTCGGGCATGACGGAAATAAAAAAACGGCAATTTATAAACAGACACTATATAGAGAAAAGGAGTATTAAGGAGAGAGATTATGGATATTTTTGATGCAATTAAGACAAGAAGAAGCATAAGGAGGTTCAGTGATAAGCCTGTATCTGACAAGGATATTGAAACAATCCTTGATGCAGTCCGATATTCGCCTTCATGGGCTAATACGCAATGCTGGAGGTTTGTAGTAGTAAAAGATAGGCAGAAAATAAACAAAATAAGCGAGTTGTCACATCTTGAATCTTTTTTAAAGCCTATGGGATATAAGGCAAATCCAGCTACTAAGGGCATTGGCGAAGCACCGGTTGTAATTATAGCCTGTGCAGATCCTGTCAAATCAGGCAAGATCTGGGATCAAACATACTACATGACTGATATGGGGATAGCTGCACAAACGTTGATGCTTGCTGTCAGGGGTCTTGGTTTAGGGACTGTCTTTGTTGGAATTTTTGATGAAGATGCAGTTCGCAAGCTTCTTGATATACCATCTAATATTAGGATAGTCGGTGTCTTCCCAGTTGGGTATTTGCAGGATGAAAAGAAAGAAATCAAGATGCCCGAAAGAAAACCATTGAAAGAGATAGTTTTTAATGAAAAATGGGAGGAAAAGGGTTAGCCCGAATTCTCTTGCCGACGCATCGGTTTAAAGGGGCATAAAGATGTCATTGCGATGGCTTTAGCCTGAGCGACAGACGAGATTGCTCCGGCTTCGCCTTGCAATGACAATCTTCTGCCTTTATTTTTCAGGTTTTAGGGATGCTTGACTTTTAATGTAAAAAAAGTTACTAATATATAGGTATGAAAAGAATTGTATTTATAAGTATTTTTTTTCTGCTTCTCGTTGTTCAGCCGTCATCTGCAGAAGAGGTGATTAATGAGAATGCTTCTTCTGTAAGCGAATCCTTTGATATATCTCACTTGATATTTAAAGATTTATCTTCAAACACATGCATACCAATTAATGAAAAAGTAGAATTATGTTTGCGGTCAGATGAGATAGAAGATTTTTCTAACAAAAAACCGGTTGAGATTGCGCAGGAATCACCTGCTCAACCTGATAAATCCAATTTGCTCCAACCCCTTGCAAATCCTCAAGCTTCATTAATAGAAGATAATAACAAGCCTTTATTCCCTCTGGGTCTTTCATTTGATTCAGGTGAAGCTGCTATGGGCGCTATCAATAAAAGCCTCAACCTTTTCAGTAACCGTATAAAAGAAAATTTTTCTATCTGGCTTGAGAGATCTTCAAGGTATGTGGAAATAATGAAGGATGTATTAAAAGAGAAAAATGTGCCCACTGAACTGGTATTTCTTCCGCTGATTGAGAGCGGTTTCAATCTGAACGCCTACTCAAGAGCTAACGCTGTGGGACCGTGGCAATTCATAGAGGCAACAGGTAGAAGATACGGTCTTATAATTGACTGGTGGAGAGATGAGAGAAAAGACCCTATAAAATCAACTAAGGCTGCGGCTAATTATCTTAAGGACTTATATCGGATGTTTGGTTCATGGGAGCTTGCCCTCGCTGCATACAACGCTGGAGAGGGACGAATATCAAGGGCTTTGAAAAAGACTTCTTCCGATGATTATTGGGACCTCCTAAGAACAAATCAAATAAGAGATGAGACCAAGAATTATGTTCCACATTACATAGCTGCGACAATGATTGCTGAAAAACCCGAGAATTTTGGTTTCCATCGCCTTGATTATCATGAACCGCTTGAGTATGATGAGATAACCCTTCACGACCCAGTTGATATCGAGGTTATAGCCGAATGCGCAAATACTACCGTCAATGAGATAAGACGACTAAATGCCGAATTAAGGAGATGGAGCACCCCTCCGCATGTCCGCGGCTATACAATAAAGCTACCCGCTGCGAGCAAGGAAAACTTTGTATTAAATCTAAGCAAGATACCTGATGGCAATCGCTTCAGTTTTGATACCTACAAAGTAAAGAAAGGAGAGAATATCAGGACGGTTGCTAAAAAACTTAATATCCCTGCTATTGCTATTATTGAGCTAAATTCCTTTACAGGATTCGAAAACCTGAAAGCAGGAGATATAATAAAGATACCGCCAAAAGACAAATTTTCTGCAGACCTGCATGATAAGATGTCTGCCAAAAAGGTTTCAGCTAAAAAGACCATTAATAATAAAAAATTAACCGCTAAGAAAACCCCAAATAAGAAGTCCACAGCTAAAGAAAACAAGCCCAGAGCCAAGACAAAAAAAGCCTGATCATTTTTCTCCAAGCCTCAATTTAGCTTCATTTACTAAGGCAGACTTCGGGTATTTTTCTATTAGTTCCTTATAAGCGCCTTTTGCATCTTCTGCCTTTCCTGTTGATTCAAGTATTTTTGCAATTTCCATGAGGGCTAAATCCTGCAAAACGCCCTCTTTGGATTTCACAAGGCTTTGGAGGCTGCTCAATGCATTCTCGACATCGTTCTTTTTGAGATATGCCATAGCCATCTTATAATGCGAATATGAGCTAATCTGGGGGTCTGAGAAGCGGCTTAGAAGCTCTTTCAATGTCTTTATAGCCTCATCATAATTGCCTGTTTCATAATGACAATTGGCAATATAAAACAGAACATTTGGATTTTTCTTTGTATTGTAAGACTCTGTGAATTTCTCCAATGCTTTTTTATATCTATCATCGGAGAGATCAGGCTTTGCCTGAAATTGACCATAATAAAGTTTAAGTCCCTCATATTCAAGCAAAGAGGCTTTATTTGATGCAGATTTATTGTATAGAATAAAACCAGCTAAAGAACCAATAATTACTAAAAATGCAATCAGCGAAAATACAAGCACCTTTTGCCTTCGTTTCAGCCTCTCTTTTATATCTACTATTGTCTCCTGTATTTCTGATGGCGATTTTTTGTCAGGTTGCTTTTTTATTGCACTTGGCACTGGTTACCTCCGAATAGCTTTTTCAACTAAATATCTTGAGTTTTGAAATGCCTGCTCCAAAAGTGATTCATCATGCCCTGAAGCCAAAAGAATTTTGAGAGCAAAATCCTTACTAATAAGATCAGAAGGTGAATGGGCATCAGTATTAACAACGACAGGGATTCCCAGATTTGCTGCCCACTTGGCAACATAACCATTTGTAAGGCTGTGTCCTTTTCTTGCTGTTATCTCAAGGGCGACTGCCTTTTCTTTTGCAAAAAGCAGATCGTCATACGATATTATCCCGGGATGGGCAAGGATATCTGTCCCGGCTTCAATAGCAGCACGATTAGTTCCTTTCATAACAGGCTCTACAATGGTTTCACCGTGAACAACAACGATTTTTGCTCCAAGCCTTCGAGCCTCTTTCACAATATCAGGTATCAAAGACGGGGGCACATGCGTTATCTCAGCTCCCGGCAGGATTTTTATCGGCACATGAGGCTGGATTGCTTTGATCGCTTTGATGATTCTTGGAATTATAAAGTCAATATTAGACTGATCCATATGATCGGTGATTGCCAATGCATCATAACCTAAAGCTACAGCCCTTCTAATCAGTTCTGCAGGTATGAGTTCGCCATCGCTGAAAATACTATGAGTATGTAAATCAATCATGGTAGCAAACACTAAGAATACAGCAAAACCATCTTAAAAGTAAATATGTTATTATTAATGATAATAAATGCAAGTTGAAATCTTAGAGGCTTGAGATTGCTCCGAGTCGTTTGCAATGGCAAAACGAATTTGCAAAATGTCATTGTGAGGAGTCTTTATTCCCAAGCAATCTCGTTAATTTTTACCTTGAATTGCTTTATTTACAATAATTATGCGGGGGTTGATTAAATGATAGAACAAGAATTAGCGCGCAAAATATTGAAGAAAACCTTATCCAAAGGAGGGCAGTTCGCTGACATATTCTGCGAAAGCAAGCAGACTACAACCATACAGCTTGAAGCTAACAAAATTGAAAAAGTTGTCATTGGGTCGGACTCGGGGATAGGCATTAGACTAATATATAATGGAATAACAGCATTTGCATACAGCAATGATTTTGCAGAAAGTTCGCTGATTAATATCGCAGATACTATCAGCAAAATTGCAGAAGAAGCCGAATCAGACCATTCAATAAATCTGAAAAAAAGGCATCCTGAGACTACCTTTGCTATAACAAAACAACCCGGCAAGGTGCCGGTATCATTAAAAATAGAAAAAGTTAAAAGAGCAAATGAAGATGTCCGCAAGTTTGATAACAAGGTTAAGCAGGTAAATGTAATATACAGGGATTCGGTGCAAAAAACACATGTTTTTAATTCCAATAACATTTTTGCCGAAGATGAAAGGATATATACCACAGGCATTGTGCAGGTAATCGCATCCGACGGAAAAAACATGCAGACGGGCTATGAAGCATTAGGCGGTCTGATAGGATTTGAATTATTCGAAACAGGTTCACTTCATGAAATTGCCCTCACGGCAGCCAGAAGGGCAGTTATGATGCTGGACGCAAGAAGAGCTCCAGCAGGGCGTATGCCTGTAATCATTTCATCAGAAGCCGGAGGGACGATGATACATGAAGCGATAGGCCACGGACTTGAGGCTGATCTTGCCCAGCAAGGCTTATCCGTTTATTCAGGAAAATTGGGGCAAAAAATTGCATCTTCTATTATCACAGTTATAGATGACGGGACAATTCCCTCAAAAAGGGGGTCTTATAGCTTTGATGATGAAGGGACTTTTTCTAAGATGAATATACTTGTTAAAGATGGCGTTTTGCAAGGATATATGTACGACATATATACAGCAATGGTGGATAATGTTTCATCCACAGGCAACGGCAGAAGACAGTCTTACGAACATAAACCAATTCCGCGAATGACCAATACATACATAGCTCCGGGCAGCCTGACTCCTGATGAAGTGATAAGGTCTGTTCAACAAGGCTTATTCGTGAAAAAAATGGGCGGCGGTCAAGTAAATACTATAACAGGGGACTTTGTATTTGAGGTTCAAGAAGGCTATTTAATTGAAAATGGCGCCATTGCAGATGCTGTAAGAGGAGCAACTTTGATCGGTAATGGACCCGAGTCATTAATGTCTATTGATATGGTAGCATCAGATCTTGGTTTTTCGATTGGCACCTGCGGCAAGGATGCTCAAGGAGTGCCTGTATCTGATGCAATGCCTACCCTGAGAATCCCTGAGATGGTAATAGGCGGAGAGGTCTATGGATAATGTGTCAATTATTACACAATTTTGAAATTAAACTACATAACATAAAGAACCAACCCTTGAGCAAGTAATGTTCCATATTGGTATATTACTTGCTTTAAGTACCTCCTATGAGACTCCAGCGAACAATTTTTAAAGAAGTCTATTTTGAGGGGCAAGGGCTGCACACAGGGAGGCAAGCTTCTGTCAGGATTAGGCCTGCCCCGATAGATACAGGCATTGTTTTTTATAGAACCGACAAAGGAACTGTAATAAAGGCTGATGTCTTTTCAGTAATCGAGACCGCCTTTGCAACAACAATAGGATTCAACGGGATAAAAGTAAAAACCATTGAACACCTGCTGGCTGCTATCGCGGGGCTTGGAATAGACAATTTGTTTATAGATATAGACGGCTCTGAGATACCCATCATGGATGGGAGCTCAACGCTTCTTTCAGAATTAATACTTGAAGCCGGCATTACAAAACAAGGCAGGAGCAAGCCTTTTTTAAAAATAAAAAAGCCTCTTGTTTATGAAGATGCCCACTCAAGAATAATAGCACTTCCTCATAATGGATATCGCATATCATACTATATACAATTCAACCACAAGCTCTTAATGCAGCAGGAATTGACAATAGACATAAACGAAAGGGACTTCATTACAGAAATTGCCCCTGCCAGGACTTTTGGTTTTTTAACGGATGTCGAGAAATTAAGAACAAATGGACTTGCAAAGGGCGGATCTTTAGAAAACGCAATAGTTATTGGGGATGACGGCATAATAAATCCAGAAGGACTAAGATTTCCAGATGAGTTTGTAAGGCATAAAATACTTGATTCAATTGGAGACTTTCTATTAGCAGGTTACCCTATTGAAGGTCATATTATACTTGAGAGATCTGGGCATACCGCAAATATCAATTTTCTTAAGAAGCTGCTGTCCTCGTCTGATTCATTTACTATCCTCTCAGAATCTTCATTGTCAGAAACTGACACTCATAGAGTCAGGGTGGCCAGTTTACATCAATAAAAAAGGAATACCTTTAGTTTCATTAACATATTATTAATAATTTAGGCATTCCCTTTTTATTTTTTTAGATTTGCACCTTAAATCCTTATTTTTTCTTGGTTGCCGCTTTCTTAGTAGTGGCTTTACCCGCTGCCTTCTTTGCTGGAGCCTTTTTTGTTGCCGCCATTTTTGTTCACCTCCTCTTTTTGTAGTTTTTGCCCTTTCATCAATCTGTTTGAAGCAGAGAACCCATGCTTAATTGTCATCCAGAATAAACAGGGCGTTTGAAAATACTCTTTATTAACAGTAAGCTGCAATATTCAATTTAGCTCTTATGACTAAGCACAATGAAATATAAAATCTTAATCATTCCCACGATCTAACAAATCAAAGATTATCTTAATCTTCCGATAAGATTTATTCTCTTGCTCTGCAGGATGCGCTTCAGAGTCGCATCCTTTTTTTTCCTAATTTTAAAATCTGAATCATCAAAAAATGTGCAGTTAATTGACTTGCTAAATTTCCTTTCGATGTCCTGCAAACCAATCAAGATCGCCGGGGTTGATGAGCCAATTATAAATAGATCAACCGTTGCTGAGTCATCATCTTCAGCATAATCGCCATAAATAAACGCAGCCTTTACAGAATTCCCCTTAAAGAGATTTTTCAATGCCCCAGAAAGTCCCAGAGATTTAGCTATAAGGTTTTTCAGTTCAGAAAAGAGAGGAGACTGCTTATCAGCCTTGAAATATTTCAAATTCGCAACCTTCTCGCTGATTACAAGTCCCATTTCTTCCAGTCTATCAAGCTCTCTTTTTATTCCCGAAGGATTTTTTTTCAGTATCCCTGCCATTTCCCTGATATAAAATCTTTCATCCGGATTATTTAAAACCAAGGATAAAATATCAGCTCTGGTTGATGAAGAAAAAAGAGTTTTTAACATATTTACTCCTATTTTCACATTATAGACAATTATATAATATTTGTCAACAAAAAAATACAGAAATGAGCCTTTCTATTATTTTTATCTTTTTATCTGCTGAAGAAACTGCCATCGAAAATAATAAACATATTAACACATAAATGAATTGTAAATAAAGCACTTTTTCTAAGTTATCATTTCTTGTATAATGAAAGGCATCCTAAAATATTTATCTCAAATAAATATTAAATAATAAATGATTAATTACAAATAGTAAACAATTGTTGATTAATAGTGATTTTGTTTAAATTTTCTTTGCGGGCTTAATTTACAAAAATTGAACCCTTAATTCGGCAAAATGATGGAGCAGGTTCGAACTTGCTCCATCAAGAAGACAGGGAGTTCTAAGTCGGTATATTGTTGCATTATGGCGAGGAAAGGCAACAAATTGAAGACGCCAAAGAAATAGTAAGGAAAGACGGAGGAAAAGTGTATTTTTTAGGTTTGACGCCCAATATGAAAGTATGAGACTTATGTTTTAATTATAATTGCTTCAATTGGACAGTTTTCCGCAGCGGCCTCGCAGCAGCCAACATATTCACAAGCATCAGGGTCAATAACCTCCGATTTGCCTGTTTCCGCATTTAAATGGAAAACTGCCTGACAAATCTCTACACAGTTGCCACACCCGATACATCTTTCTGTATAAACCATTATATCCATAACTATAGCTCCTCCATTATCATCCCTGCCAAAAGGGGGAACATTATTTCATGATGTCCTGTAAGCGAGAAATTCTGTCCTTTAAGAATTGTAGGTCTTTTCAGCACATTTTCACGAGGTCGGTAGTGCTGAAAAAAGTCCATATTCACAGTTGTGAATTCTTCGACTTTATGCCCCAGATTTCTTGCAATGGTAAGGGCTTTCAAAAAAACCTCGGGCAGAATGACAGCAGAGCCAAGATTGATATAAACCCCACCCTCAAGTTCTGAAACAACCGAAGCAAAGAGCTTGAAGTCTCTCATGCTGCCCTCGCCTATGAGCGCTCCATCAGCCTCCGGGTGCATATGAATTATATCAGTGCCAATAGCTATATGAACCGTCATAGGAAGTGCTAATTTATACCCCGCCCTAAAAATACTCTTGTCTTTGAATGAGGAATCGGATGAATCTATAAAATCTCCCACAGAGGCTCCGATGCCTTTGCCCTTTTTTACTCCATTATTGATCGCGTTATTTAAAAACTGCCCTGTCTCCCTTGCCATCCCGAATGTTCCAGTAGTTAATTCTTTGACAACATCTTCTGATGTTTCACCAATATAGGAAATCTCAAAATCATGTATGATGCATGCACCGTTTGTTGCTATCGCTGTTACTACACCCTTATGCATTAGGTCAATAATCAAAGGGGAAAGTCCCACTTTTATTGGATGCGCCCCCATACCTAATATTACAGGTCTTTTGTTTTTATATGCATTTGATATAGCTCTTACAACCTTTCTTAAATCCTCGGCGGCGAGAAAGGAGGGGAGTGACGATACAAAATCACTGAAAGAGCCGCTCTTTGTATATACCTTGCAAGCCCTCTTTAAAGAGACCTTGCTTTCTCGTTCCCTGACCGAATAGGTCTTAATATTATTTATATTTATAGGTTTGTATTTCATATTTAAATCATACAGTATAAATTAAAACTATTCAATCAATAATTAAAACTTTAGCACCTTTGATTTTCTTATTTTTTAATTCGCACAAAGCGGTGTTGGCATCTTCAAGCTGGAATTCCTGAACCTCCGCCCTCAGTTGTATGGCTGCTGCTAATTCAATAAACTCAGCGATATCTCTTCTTGCAACATTTGCAACGCTCTTAATCTCTTTTTCGAGCCATAGATGGGATGGATAATCTAATGCAAGAAGGGCATCTTTATCAATATCCTCTTTTCTGATTGCATTTACTACGAGCCTTCCGCCCTTTTCGAGATTTTTCAGTGCATAGACTATTGGTTTCCAAACAGGTGTTGTATCAATTGCAGAATGAAGTTTTTCAGGCGGGGCATCCTCAATGCTGCCTGTCCAGAAGGCACCAAGTGACTTTGCAAATGCCCTCTCTTTTTCCGACCTTGCAAAGACAAAGACCTTTGAATTTGGATATAGAGATTTTTCAATTTGAATAACAAGATGAGCAGATGAGCCAAATCCAATTAGTCCGAGGTTTTGTCCGTCTGAGTGATTGCAAAGGCTTAAGGAACGGTAACCTATAGCCCCTGCACATAATAATGGAGCCGCCTCTGCATCTGAAAAGAAATTTGGAATATTAAATGCGAAATCCTCAGAAACGGTCGTATATTGAGCATATCCACCGTTTACATCCCTGCCAGTCGCTTTGAACAGTTCACATAGATTTTCTTTACCATTGTTGCAGAAGCTGCATTGCCCGCATGAAGAGTGGATCCAACCGATACCGACCCTCTCGCCAATCCTAAATTTACTAACCTTAACGCCGGTTTGTTCAACCCTTCCTATAACCTGATGCCCTAATACTACTGGTAATTCATGCGGTGGCAGCCTGCCTTCTATTTCATCTATTTCTGTATGGCAGACCCCGCAGGCTGAGACCTTTACAAGTATCCCGTTTTCTTCAGGGACAGGGATAGGCAGTCCTGCCATTTTTAATGGATTCCTATTATCAGCAAGTGTGCATATTTTCTCTAAAACCATAGCCTTCATTATTCACCCCCATGTTCTATGTTAAAGCAAAAGCTGATTGCACTTTTGGTTTCAGGATTGTGATAATAATTTTATATAATAAATGTCTAAAATTTGAAGCATTCACCCGAATAATGGAATTGGAATTTATATAGCAGGCACAATATAGTGCGGTAGTGCTACAGAGCGTTAGTGCGATAGGAAAAGAAAATTCAAGATTCAAAATTCAAAAATTCCAGTCGCTTTGTCACACTATTTTTTGTGTTTCAAGACAAAGGCTTTTTAGGTATGCATGCTCTTTTAGATTCAAAATGCATTTTTTGGGCTATGGAAAACCTCCGAGGCACAGTGGTATTTTTAACTCGTAATTCCCTGTACTTGCTACAGGGTTTCCTTATACTTCCCTCCCCCTTGATGGGGGAGGGCGAGGGTGGGGGTGACAAGAAACTATTTTCACCCTCCCCTTTGTCCCCTCCCATCAAGGGAGGGGAGATTTTAGGATACCCCGCAGCTTGCTGCGGGGAGGTTCACTCAGGCTAAATGTATTTTTGGAGCAGTAATATGATGGGGGAATAAGGATTTGAGAGATAAAAAGGCAATTCTATATTGTGATGGGGCGTCAAAAGGCAATCCCGGACATTCCGGGATAGGTGCAGTGCTTCTTATAAAGGACCATAAAATAACTCTTTCAGAATATATAGGTTTAGCCACTAATAATATTGCGGAATATTCTGCGCTTTTAAAGGGTCTTCATGAGGCAAAAAAAAATGGGGTCACAAATATTGATATTTTCACTGACTCGGAACTGATGACAAAACAGATTATGGGATTGTATCGGGTCAAGAGCCCTAATCTTGAAAACCTTTATGCTGAGGTTATTTCCCTGCTTAAAGGTTTCAAAAAATACTCCATAAAACACATCCCAAGAGAGTTTAATACAGAGGCAGACAGCCTTGCAAGTTCAGCTGCTGATAAGAGGGAGGTCTTTAAAAAATTAAACTTGCAAATTTTTTAAGGATAGAATCAGATTGTCCTGACAAAGACCTTTCTATGCCTTGGTCCATCAAATTCACAAAAGAAAACAGACTGCCATGTTCCCGTCAGCAGCCTTGCGTCTTCGATCAAGATAGTGGTTGATACTCCAACAAGGGATGACTTGATATGGGCAGCCGAATTGCCTTCGAGATGCTGATAGTCCCCCTCAAACGGCACAAGCTTATTTAGGGCTGCCAAAAGATCCCTCTTCACAGACGGGTCAGCCCCTTCATTTATTGTGATTCCAGCTGTCGTATGCGGGACATAGAGATAACAGACCCCGTTTTTTAAGCCTGATTCCCTGACGATACGGTTAATATCTTCAGTAATATCAATAAATTCTGTCCTTGTCCTGCTTTTGACGCTTAATGTCTTAATCATGTTTCAACTCCTCCTTTAGCTGTCTAATTGTTTTCCTAAAGACAGGGTGTAACTTATCAGGCGAAATCTCGTCAAGCGGAACGAGAACAAAATCTCTTTTGTGAAGCAAACGATGCGGTATCTGAAGGTCTTCGGTATCAATTATCTCATCACCATAAAAAAGAATATCGAGGTCAATTATTCTAGTGCCCCATCTCAGGGTTTTCGTTCTTCCTAACTTGTTCTCAATATCCTTCAGGATAAATAGTAACTCATCAGGGGAAAAGCCGGTTTCGGCTTCAATTGCCAAGTTGATAAACTTGGGCTGTTCTTTTACTCCCCACGGTTCTGTCTCATAAAAAGAGGAGGTTTTTTGTATTTTTATACCTCTATCCCTGAGAAATTCCAATGCCCTGAAACAGTTATCCTGTCTTTCCCCTAAATTTGAGCCTATTCCGATATGTACTATCACTAAAAGTTTATAATGCCTTACTTATCCTTTGAACTGCCTCACTGATTCTTTCAGGAGGCTGTGTAAGGGCAAAACGAATATATCCCTCCCCCGGTGCGCCGAACCCGACGCCAGGAGTTCCCAAAACACCTGCGGTTTCAAGCAAATGAGAAACAAAACTTGATGAATCGAATCCATTAGGCACCTTTGCCCATAAATAAAAGCTTGCCTTTGGCTTTCTAGAGAAAATGCCGATTTTATTAAGTCCCTCATGAAGAATGTCTCTGCGCTCTTGATATGCATTTCTGATGTCTGAAAGGATGGCATCTTCACTACTCAATGCAGCAATTCCAGCCTCCTGTATCGCCTGAAATATTCCTGAGTCGAGATTGGTCTTTATCTTGCCAAGAGCGGCCACAACATCCTTATTGCCAACCGCAAAACCAATTCTCCAGCCAGTCATATTATAAGTTTTGGATAAGGAGTGAAATTCAATGCCTGTCTCTTTAGCTTTGTCCAATTCCAAAAAACTAAAGGGTTTTATATCATCATAATATATCTCAGAGTATGCAGCATCATGACATACAATAATATTAAAAGCAGATGCAAGCTCGATAACATTTGCGAAGAAATCCTTTCCTGCTACAGCAGAAGTCGGATTATTTGGATAATTTAAAAACATCAGTTTGGCTTTTTTCAGGATATCAGAGGGAATTGATTTAAAATCGGGCAGAAAATCATTTTCTTCCTTGAGCGGCATAATAAAAGATTGCCCGCCTGCAAACAGCGTAGCTACGGGATAGACAGGATAGCCCGGTGAAGGGACAAGTACAACATCGCCGGAATTGATAAATGCTAAGGGGATATGTCCTATTCCTTCCTTTGAGCCGATAAGGGACAAGACCTCGGTCTTTGCATCAAGGGTAACATTGAATCTCGTCTTATACCATTGAGCGACAGCTTCTCTATATGAAAGCATGCCTTCGTATGAAGGATATCGGTGATGTTCTGGCTTTGCAACTGCCTTCTTCATCGCCTCAACTATATGAGACGGGGTCGGGATATCAGGGTCTCCGATACTTAAATCAATAAGATCAACGCCCTTTGAGAGGGCTTTCTGTTTCATCTTGTCTATTGTTGCAAATAAATATGGGGGCAGGTTTTTAACCCTGTCTGCCAACTGGATATTTGTCACAAAAACCTCCTGAATAAAATAGAAAACATATTGTAAATCATAGGACCGTAAAAGTCAAAAAATTAGGTTATTTTGTCAAGCCAAAATAGAAATGTCCTGTTTTTACCAAAATAGAAATGTCCTGTTTTACGCTGCTACCT
>JBBIKS010000019.1:0-36679 GCA_037445375.1 Nitrospirota bacterium
TATAGGACATTTCTATTTTGGCAGTATAGGACATTATCATTTTGGCGTTACAGAATGCAAACAAAACCCCAGCACTTCATAGTGAAAAACAGAAATGGGATTTGTTCAAGCGCATATTCCGCCATAAATAGAGTCTGCTTGCAAAGTCTGTTTTTTGTCATTCCGCACTTGATGCGGAAGCCAGAACCTATTGAAAACACTGGATTTATGCCTTCACAGAAATGATAGCTTTTTATGAAAATGACAATTTATAAACAGACTCTAAATAGGGATTGTTGAATCAAGGTATAATTTTTATTAACCCCTTAAGGAGGTTATAGTTCGCCAAAGGTGCATCAATTCTTCAGGAGGGTAAAATAAAAAGTACTCCCGACGCCAGGGGTGCTCTCAACCCAGATCTTTCCACCATGCGCCTCAACTATAGTCTTTGAGATCGCCAGACCTAATCCTGAACCTCCTGCTTCCCTGCTGACACGATAGAAGGCATCGAATATATACGGTATGTGATCCTCTGGGATACCTATGCCTGTATCGCTAATCTGCACCAGTATATCCTTATCCCTGTCCAAAAGTCTCACAAGTATCGTACCCCATTGATTTGTATATTTAACGGCATTTTCAAGAAGATTGGTAATTACTCTGCTGATCATGTTAGGGTCAGCATTGATGGTTTTAGGGATATTATCATCATAACGCAGGAATATCCGCAAATTCTTTTTTTCCGCTTCAATTTTTATGATTTCGATCCGCTCTTGGAATATACTGATTATGTCCAATGGGGCGGGAATCGGCTTACATTCCTTTGCCTCAAATCTTGAAAACTCTAAAAAATCACCTATGAGCATCTGCAATTTTTGCATCTCTTCTTTTTGTAGTTCGAGATACTCTTTTTGATTTTCTGTAAGCGGACCTGCCTTGCAAGACAACAGTCTCGACAGAAAGCCCTGAGCTATAATGATAGGATTTTTCATGTCGTGTGCAAACATGGAGAGTATATTTTTACGTTCCCTTTCTAACTTGATTGATTCCGATATATCCTCAAATATAATGACCATTCCGCCTGAGGGATCCTTAAAAGGGCTTATATTAACCCGGAATGTTTGTCTTGTCGGTGAATGCAGTATTATCTCTTTTTGTTCATGCTGAACCAGAGAATGACCTGAAAGCCACGGCATAATATGGAATATATCACTATTTAGAGCATCTGACTTTCTTATATTAGTTATCAATTCCATTGACCTGTTCCAGTATTTCACCTTTAATGTCGCATCAATTGTTGCAACTCCGATAGGGGTGCTTTCTAATATATTCTCGCTGAATTCTTTAAGATACGAAAGTTCTCTATTGGCATCAGAGAGTTCCTGACGGGAAAGCCTCAAACTCTCGGTAATATGTTTTAAGGAATCCGAAAGCTCCCCTCTGTCCTGTTCAGTCAAGACCAGACGGTTTTCGAAGATAATCGAAGCCATAGAGGTACCTATAGCACCAGACAATACCTTCTCTGCCTCGTGTCTTAACTCTAAAAGTTCTACAGCAGAAATTTCCTCCCTTTTTTTATTTTTCTGCATTAAAAAATCATCCATGGCTTTTTTAGCTTCAGTTAACCCTAAGTATTGTGCCAGTATATCCTCAATATCATTAATGCTGTAAGAGCCTGCGAGTCCGGGCTGCCTTGCCCTGTCATAAGACTCTACAAAGATATATGATTGTATTTCCTCCTCTTTTGTCTGTCTGGTAAAGACCGAAAAGCCAATAAAAAACAATACATTAAAAAGTAAACTCCAAAAAATTGCATGAGTCCATTTTTCAAGTCCAGTTATGCCGAAAAGGCTTCTTACATTGTAAAATTCAGATTTAGCAAGCTGCCCAATAAAACTCGTCTGTTTTATTATTTCTGCTTCCATCAAAGCAGGGACGATAAGTGTATAGAACCATACAACGAAACCAGCTATCAAACCTGCTATGGCGCCCATTTTTGTCCCCCCTTTCCAGTAAAGTCCGAGAAGGAAGGAAGGGGCAAAGATAGATACAGCTACAAAAGACTTTAACCCAATGTCCACAAGAGCATATAAATCACCAACTGTTATAGCTGCCAGATATCCCAAAAAGACAACCACGAGAATGATCAATCTTTTTATGTTAAGAATGATCGCAGGGAATTTTGAAAACTTCTGAAATTTAACAAGAGCGGGCATTACAATGCTATTCATTACCATTGTGCTTAATGCAAGGGATTCAACGATAACCATCGCTGTGGCAGCAGAAAAACCTCCGATAAAGACGAAAAGCGATAGATATTTTTCGCCTTGGCTTAAAGGCAGGGTTAGCACAAAATAATCCGCTTCCTTATAGCTTCCGCCCATAAGTAAGCCACCATAAGCTATAGGCAACACAAAAATATTTATCAGAAAGAGGTATAGCGGAAATAGCCATACCGCCTTAGTTATATGCTTTACATTATAATTCTCGACTACTGCCATATGAAATTGTCTGGGCAGGAAAATTATTGCCATCATACAGAGATAATTAAGTGCAAACCACTCACCATGACCTACTCCCAAAGAAAGAAGGTGTTCAAATTCTGAGCCCTTGATCCTGTCTAAAATATCGCCAAAGCCTTCAAAGAGACCGAAGGTAACGAATAAACCGACTGAAATTATCGCTGCCAATTTGATTATAGACTCAAAAGCAACTACAAAGACAAGACCGCTCTGCCTTTCCGGAGAAACAAGCCTTCTTGCCCCAAAAATGATAGCAAATGCTGCAAGAAGAAAAGTAATGAAGAGTCCTACTGCAAAACCGCCTGCCTGTTCGCCTGAGATCAGCATAAAGGTGCTTATTATTGCTTTAATCTGCAACCCTATATACGGGGTAATGCCTACGACTGCTATGATTGTAACAATGGCTGCTAAAAAAAGAGATTTGCCATATCTTGCACCAATAAAGTCGGATATTGTTGTAATCCTGTTTGCCTTTGCAATAGTTACAATTTTTTTAAGGATTATAAGCCATAAGACAGCCATCAAGGTAGGTCCAATATAGACTGTAAGGAAACTAAGACCGCTTGTAGCCGCCTTGCCTACACTTCCATAGAATGTCCATGATGTGCAATATACCGCTAATGATAGTGAATAAATATATGGATTGTTGACAATACTCCTGCCCTCTTTTTCCCTTTTCTCGGCATAATAAGCCACCGCAAAAAGGATAAGCATATAACAAAATACGAGCAGAAAAAGGTTTAATGTTGCAAACATAAGTTATTACCTGACTCCATATATCGGATTATCGGCACAAATGGGCTGAAAAGATAATCAAAAAGATAATCAACAGGTCGCTGCTATAATATTTAAAAGTTAGAGTGAGTTCAGCATTAAAATACACATAAACTAATAGTATAATAATATCACTCTTTTTGTAACTATATCAAAGTGATCAAAGACTGACATAGGAACAAGTCATTGCGAGCAAATCGCAATCTCGTCTTTTCTAAATTATGATTGCTACAAATCTTTTGGGTGCTATCAATAAATCAACGGTATATTTATTCTATGTCTGATTATAAAGATAATCTTATACGAATTTTTTTTAAGCTCTACTCTTTCTACGGTCCTCAAAAATGGTGGCCCGGCGACACTCCTTTTGAGATTGCAATAGGAGCAATCCTTACACAAAACACTAACTGGTCAAATGTAGAGAAAGCAATCGAGAATCTTAAAAAAGAAGGGATTCTAAGTCCTGAAGAATTAAATAAAACTTCAGATAAGAGGATTTCAAAACTTATAAAACCTTCGGGATACTATAATGTTAAAACTAAAAGGATAAGGGCATTTCTTGATTTTCTTTTTGATTATTGTCATGGAAACCTGAAAATGCTCGAAGATGAGGAAACAAGCAAACTAAGGGAGTTACTACTTTCTATTTATGGCATAGGTCCGGAGACTGCGGACTCAATACTTCTTTATGCCCTCGAAAAACCAGTCTTCGTAGTAGATGCATACACTAAAAGAGTGCTTTCAAGGCACAACATATTAAATAATGCTGCATCCTATGAAGAATATCAGAATTTATTTCACAATGAATTAATTCGGGATGTTCAATTATACAATGAATACCATGCTTTATTTGTGAGAGTAGGCAAGGATTACTGCAAACATAGGTCTTTATGTGCAGGCTGTCCTTTGTCTGAAAAAAAGTAAAAATAGGTTTTAGTATAAAAAATCTTCTATCACCTGAGCTTTTATATTAAATCCTTCCGACTCACTCTATAAACAAAAACCAGTATCTCTGCTACCGCCTTGTATAATTCCGGGGGTATCTCATCGTAAAGGTCAAGACTTGAAAGCACTTCAACGAGATAGGGGTCATCTTCAATAGGTATATCATGTTCAAATGCAATCTGTAAAATTCTTTCGGCAATTCTTCCGCTTCCTTTTGCTACAACCCTTGGAGCTGAATCCTTTCTATGCCTATATCGCAAAGCTGCTGCTTTTAGTTTTTTATATGCCATATTAGCCGCCTAACTAAGGATAAGCCGATATTGAAGTCTCACCTATCATTACTTTAACCTAAAGACGCAACCAAATAAAACCACTTAGTTCATAACGGGTGACGAGCGATATGACAGGTATAAAAAAAAGGGAAATAAAATTTTACAACTTTGGCTCTATCAAAAGTCTGGCAAAATGGCATTCTCTGGACTTAGGCTTTAGTTATTGTCCTGAGCTTGCCGAAATATCAGTCGAACGCTTGACCAGAAAATCCACCCATTGATTAGTTGGAATACAACAATTAAGTTCCTCATCTGGCTATAAAAAAAGCCCCGGGGAAGGGGCTTTTTTTATTGATAAAGCTACATTTAAACTACAAATAGCTTGCTTATCTCTCCGCTAATCATAGTAAAGACTTGTTTAGCAGCCTCAACTCCGCCAAGCAAACTCTCGGCTCTGGCTTTTTCTGGCATCATTAATGATGCAACTATTGCTATTACCCACATCATCGCCCAACATACTATGAATATTAATTGTTTCTTATGCATTATTTTCTCCTCTCAATTACTTTAATTATTAGAAATTTATTGTTTTTTTATCGTAATAAAATCTCGATGAAAGATTCTTATTTTGCGATGCTTGGTTTCGGATAAACAAAAACCTTTGTTCTTCTCTGCTGCACCGGCTCTTTAGGCGCCTTTGTAATAAAGGTTAAAAGCCCTGCTAAGACCAAAAATCCGGCTGATACCATATATGCCATGTTATAGTTTCCTGTCATATCAGCAATCTGACCAGCAAGGATAGGACCAAATACACCGCCTACTCCCCATGCTGTAAATAAAAGACCATAATTAAGTCCGAGATTCTTTGACCCCCAATAATCTGCTGTTGTGGAAGGGAATAGCGAGAGGCAGGCGCCATAGCTAAAGCCTACGACTGCCGAGCCAATCATGAATGTTGTTATTGTGGAAAAAGATGAAAATAAGAACATTACTACAGCCTGAGTCATGCATACCAGAAAAAGTGTCTTAATTCTTCCGATTTTGTCGGATACTATGCCTGCGATGATTCGTCCAGATGCATTGAAAATTGCGAGCAGGGCAACAAAAAGAAAGCCAATTTGAATAGTGTTGCCTGACTGTATCGCCACGATTTTAGCAAGATGGCCAATTATCATTAATCCTGCAATAGCTACACAAGCATATTCTATCCACAATAAATAGAATGTTGGGGTCCTCAGCATATCTCTCCATGTGAAATCGACTTTATTAGCTGGCACACTCGCCTTTGACGTATTTGCCGCAGCAGCAACAACAGGCGGGTTTTTTATTAACTGGCAAAGGAAAAATGTTACAACTGCAAAGGATGCACCGAGTATCTGAAATGATGCGCTTAACCCATATTCGCCAAGCAAGAATTTGCTCAATGGGGCTATATAAACAGGCGCAAGACCGAAACCACTTACAACTATACCGGTAATCATTCCCTTTTTGTCAGATGCAAACCATTTAACCGCTGCAGGGGTAGCCGATGCATACCCGAGACCGAATCCCATTCCAGCCATTACTCCAAAGCCTATTAAAACAGGCATCATATTTTCTGGTGTTGCGAAGCCGCTTACTATCAATCCAAGACCTGTTAAAATGGCGCCGACAGTAGCTACGATACGAGGACCGAATTTATCCTGCAATCTTCCAGCAGGCACCATCATAATTGCAAAAATGGCTATTGCGATTGTGTATGGCATTGCCGCCTGTGTTTTAGTCCACCCAAATCCGCCATTTTCAACAGCTTCTGTTAACTGTTTCCCAAAAATGCTCCATGCATAAAGAACTCCCAGAGCGAGGTTCAACCCCATTCCTGCAAAGACTACTTTCCAACCCTTGTTAGTCATTTTGACCTCCTTTTTTTTTAAAAATATCAAGCTATGTTTTTTAATCTTTTCTCGGTAATAGATTTATAATTACTTATTAAACTTACAAATAAAGTTGCCCCTGTAATACAAATAATCCCTATCGTCATCAGTCCTAATACCATAATCACAGTAGCAAGAATTCTCGGCAGAAGTTCCATATTTGAAAAATAGCTGGCTACCTTTAGCCCAGTCATGCCGCTGGAAAACGAACTCAGTAGCAAACCTATTATCGCAAACACACAAATGCCTATACTTGCTCCAATACTGAGTCCCTGCAATAACAAATCATTAAATTTCATTTTTATAGTTCTATCGGCTTTAATCATTTCTATGTTCACGTTTTTTGGTTATATAATCGATTAATGATGTTCCAATCTTTCCTGAAAACATATAACTTATGCCTGCCGTATCCCAACATGAAGCTATAGCCCCCTTAGAAAGAATCATTTTACTTCGACCTCCTCCTTTCATAATTCATTAAAACAATTTTATAAGAGCAATCGTTGTGCCATCCCGATAAAAAATAAATATATATTTAAAATCAATAAGTTATAAAATATTAAAATATTTAAAAAATATGGATACTTGCAGAAATGTAAAAAATATTCGGTTAGATTTATCGAGACAAGATGTTATAGAGATTTTACAAATTTGCAATAAAGAAGTGATATTTGCAGAAATGTAAAAATACCTTTTGAAGAGCTTTTTTTGGGGGGAGGGTGTCTGATAATTATTATTTAAACCAGCAGCTCCGTATAGCTTTTGATAAGACTAACTTACTTCTCTAAGCCTATCATTACAATCCATCTGCTTTGTATCATTTTGGAAATACAGCTCAAATCATGACCTAACTATCGAGAATGTCTTATCTTATGTCGCAGAAATTCTATTAGGGCAGGCAAAGCCGATACGATAATTATAGCGATGATAACCAGTGCAAAATTATTCTTGATTATTGGAATATTGCCGAAATAGTAGCCACCCACCAGAAAAGCGGTAACCCATGCAATGCACCCAACAATGTTAAAGAAGGTAAAACGTCCGTAATTCATTCTCCCGATGCCAGCCACGAATGGGGCAAATGTCCTGAATATCGGCAGGAATCTTGAGAGAACAACTGCCTTGCCCCCATGTCTCTCATAGAAAAGCCGGGTGCGAACAAGGTATTCTTTATTAAGAAAACGGACATTTTCTTTATAAAAAATCTTGGGACCAACAGCGTAGCCGATTTGATAATTCACTATATTCCCCAATATTGCACCCGCACAGATGACACCATAGGTTATCGGCAAACTTAATAAACCCGTGGCTGAAAGAGCGCCGAGCGCAAAAAGAAGGGAATCGCCCGGAAGAAAAGGGGTTACAACGAGACCGGTCTCACAAAAAATAATAAAAAAAACTAATAAATATA
The DNA here is from genome assembly GCA_037445375.1 of Nitrospirota bacterium. Lineage (GTDB taxonomy): Bacteria > Nitrospirota > Thermodesulfovibrionia > Thermodesulfovibrionales > Dissulfurispiraceae > DYHD01. The sequence goes on from JBBIKS010000019.1 coordinate 7,817, forward strand.
TCCAGAAACCATAATTCCGTATAATAAACTCAAGATGTTTGTCTATGTTAAGAATGAAGTCTGCAAGGAATTCAATCAATAGCGTTATCCCTTGATGAAATAATCCATCAGCCTGAAGCCATCTTCAAAAACCAAAATATCATTCCTGCTGGTGATTGATTCATCATAAGATATTTTGTTATTCTGCTTTTTTAGGCGACTGTCATAGATGACGAAAGGCACTGGTTCCTCGGTATGAGTCCTCAATCTGAAAGGTGTTGCATGGTCTGGCATTAAGAGAATACGGTATTCCTTAAATCTATTCTCTAATCCGTTCATAACCGTGCCGACAACCAAGGAGTCGAAGTCTTCAATAGCTTTGATCTTGTCCTTCCAATTGCCGGAGTGTCCTGCTTCATCAGGAGCCTCGACATGAATATAAGCAAAATCGGTTTTTTCAAGGGCATCTAATGAATACTCCGCCTTGCCGAGATAATTAGTATCAAGCCATCCTGTTACGCCGGGAACATAGAGTATCTCAAAACCTGCATAAATCCCAAGTCCTTTAGCAAGGTCAACGGCTGATACAAGCGAGCCCTTAATGTTATATTTATCCATAAAGGTCGGTATGGAAGGCTTTTTGCCTTGCCCCCAAAACCAAATACTATTTGCAGGCTTTTTGCCATTGGCAATTCTATCTTTATTAAGAGAGTGATTTTCGAGTATCCTGACAGAACGTTTCATCAAGTCATTCAGAATTGCATCGCCTTCCCCTTTGGGCAGATAACTGGAAATCTCTTTCCCTAAAATATCATGGGGAGGGGTGCATTGAATATCGGTATAGCCGTTTTTCCAGACCATCAGATGCCTATAACTCACTCCTGGATAAAAAGATATATCCTCATTTTCCAATTCAGCCTTGACAGCATTAATCAGTTCTTTTGCTTCTTCTGTCGCTATATGACCACTGCTGTAGTCATCCATGATAATCTTATCTTCATATCTCAGGGTGACAAGGTTGCATCTATAAGCAACATCATTTTCTTGCAGCTTTACCCCGATACTTGCAGCCTCAAGAGGAGCTCTTCCCGTGTAATAATACTTCGGGTCGTATCCTAAAATGCTCAAGTTTGCAACATCAGAGCCGGGATGGAAGCCATGAGGTATTGTTCTTACGCTTCCAATCAGACCTATACCTGCAAGCTTATCCATGTTAGGCGTATTAGCCCTCTTAAGAGGTGTTGAGCCGCCCAAATCAGCATCTGCTCTGTCTGCCATCCCATCACCAATCAAAACAACATATTTCACTTTAAAATACCCCGCTTTTGTTCATGTGTATTTAACAATATCCTCTCTATTATTTTCCTTACCTCTTGAAAATCATCCTTAACCCTTATAGCCTTATCAATCACATTGAAAACCGTGTCTGGATCTTTTAATCCATGACCCGTTAAGGTGCACACAATAAGACTTCCTCTATCAAAAAAACCTTTCTTATATAATTTAATAATGCCAGCCACTGGAGCCGCCGAGGCAGGTTCGCAAAATACCCCTTCAGTTGATGCTATCAATTTATATGCCCCTAAAATCTCTTCATCCGAAATTGAATCAATAATGCCGTTTGAGTCATGTGCTGCTTCCACTGCTGATTTCCAGCTCGCAGGGTTTCCGATCCTTATGGCAGTTGCAATAGTTTCAGGATTATCAACAGGGTGCCCCAATACTATAGGAGCTGCGCCGGCAGCCTGAAAGCCAAGCATTCGTGGGAGTTTATCTATGATTCTTGAATTAAAGTATTCCTTATAGCCTTTCCAGTAAGCAGTAATATTACCTGCGTTTCCGACCGGGAGGGCATGATATTGTGGAGCAGTGCCAAGCTGGTCACAAACCTCAAAAGCTGCAGATTTTTGCCCCTCAATTCTAAACGGATTGATTGAATTGACAAGAGTAAGAGGGTAAATCTTTGACATCTCTTTCACGATGCTGAGCGCCTTATCGAAATTTCCGCTTATCTGCAAAACATGTGAACCATGAACAAGCGCCTGCGCAAGTTTTCCCATTGCAATCTTGCCTTCGGGTATTAATACTATTGATTCAATCCCCGCCCTTGCAGCAAATGCTGCTGCGGATGCAGATGTATTGCCTGTGGAAGCACATATTACTGCCTTTGCCCCAGATTCCACTGCCTTTGAAATAGCAAGCGTCATCCCCCTATCCTTAAAAGAGCCTGTAGGGTTTACACCGTCAAACTTAAGATATATATCCAGATCCATGTCGAGGGCTTTTTGAAGATTTACAGCCTTAATCAGAGGTGTATTGCCTTCGAAAAGTGTTATTACAGGGGTTTGATCCGTAACCGGGAAAAAATATCTATATTGATTAATAATTCCTTTCCATCTCATCCCTGATTCATTGCTTTCATCTGCGTCCATTCTATCTCCTGAAATAATAAATATTGATCCGTCTCAACATATCTATTCAATAATGTCGCCTTCTATCGTTTCCACGGTAACTCCTCGGCTTTGTAAATACTGGATCCCATCTTGAAGATTTTTTTCATTTCCCTCGAGTTCTAAAACCATCTCACCAATCGTTTCTGTAATTCTCGCCCTTCTGATATTTGGTATAACATCACAATTTTTAGCCATAGTAAATATCACAGGCTCTTTAATAAGATGCTGAGGAAAGGTTAATTTAATCCGTTTTTTCATAGTTCCTCCTTATGATATTCAGTCAGAATAATGCTTAAATGAATGCACATTTATAATATACTATGCTGCCGCCTGCAATTGCCGGGATTATTGATACTTCATCTCCATCTTTGACCAATGTTTGTTCAACCTGCAGGAATCGTATATCTTCTTCATTGACATAGATATTGACAAATCTACGTATCCTATCTCCTTCGGCTATCCTCTCAAGTATGCCTGGATAATCCGCCTCAAGATTTTTAATAAGTTCTATAACTGTTCCTGTTTTTCCTTCTACCTCTTCTTTTCCATGAGTTAATCTTTGAAGTGGGGTGGGGATTCTGACTTTTACCGCCATTTAATCACCTCCAAAATATTTGCCTTAATAAATTTAAGTTACTTAGCGTCTGTTTATACATTATTTTTTGTCACCCCCGAGCCTGTTGAAGGGTGACGTAAGCCTTTTTTTGTGTCATGGTTCGACAGGCTCACTATGACAACTTGTAGTTTATAATCAGGCACTAATAAGGGATTGCACTTTTCAATACATCCTCAAAAGATGAGAGATTCGGTTTTATGTAAAACACTTGTTTAATATGCCCGGCAAGGGCTTCCTGTGTCTTTAATCCATTGCCGGTTATACATATTACAGTGAGATCTTTTTTGCCAATTCTTCCCTGCTCAATGAGTTTTTTTGTAGCGGCAATTGTAACTCCTCCAGCAGTCTCCGAAAAAACACCTTCTGTTTTAGCAAGCAGTTTAATTCCTTCAATTATTTCTAAATCTGTAACATGCTCACCAAACCCGCCGCTTTCTTTAACAACATTTACAGCATAATAGCCGTCTGCGGGATTGCCTATAGCAAGCGATTTTGCAATCGTATTAGGCTTAACAGGCTTTATTATATCCGTTCCAGCTTTCATTGCAGTTGATATCGGGCTGCAGCCAGCAGCTTGTGCGGCATACATTCTTGTATCAAGGTCTTTAATCAACCCCATTTCTTTGAATTCCTTAAATGCCTTCCATATCTTGGTAAGCAGTGAACCGCTCGCACAAGGCACTATAACATTATCAGGCGCCTTCCATCCCAACTGTTCAATAATCTCAAAACCATGAGTCTTTGAACCTTCCGAATAAAACGGGCGGATATTTATATTTACAAAAGCCCAGCGGTATTTATTGGCTATTTCAGTGCAAAGCCTGTTTACATCATCATAATTACCGTCAACTGCCATAACATTTGGTTCGTACACCAGAGAGGCAACAATTTTGCTTGGTTCTAAAGTGGCGGGCACAAAAACAAATCTCCTGAAACCAGCTTTAGCCCCATGCGCCGAGACTGAATGGGCGAGATTGCCAGTAGATGCACAGGCTACAGTATCAAATCCGAATTCCTTAGCTTTTGTCAATGCCACTGCTACTACCCTGTCTTTGAAAGAAAGCGTAGGATGAACAACAGTATCATCTTTAATATACAGGTTCTCTGTCCCAATCGCCTTTGCAAGATTATCAGCCTTAATCAGCGGGGTAAAGCCTGAATTTAAACCAACCTGAGGATCTCCATCAATTGGAAGCAACTCTTTATATCGCCAAAGATTTTTTCCCCTTTTTTCTATAGTTTCTTTGGTCAGGACTTTTTTTATTTTTTCGTAATCATAAGCCACTTCAAGCGGACCAAAGCAGAATTCACAAACATATATTGGATTAACGGGATACTCCCTTCCACATTCCCTGCATTTAAGGTTATTTATATATCCCATTTAACGGCTCCTTTTGTTAACAACTTTAATTTTATAAGTATTTTAATCTAAACTGCCTATAAAATTAAAGTTATTGATATTGAGGTTAAGTAAAATTGTAGGTGCTTTTGGGGTCAGGCTTAAATTAATGAATATAGTCATAATATAATTCCTCATGGCAAGACCTCCTCGTATACAATTCCCAAACGCCTTTTACCATGTCATCGTCAGAGGCAATCAGCAACAAGCTCTTTTTTTTAGACGACGCTTACAGAATAGCTTATCTTGAACTTTTAAACCGTTGCAAAAAGAGGTGCGGCTTCATTCTTTATGCTTATATCCTGATGAACAATCATGTCCATCTGCTTGTCGAGACACCAGAGGCGTCCATATCAAAAATAATGCAAATGCTCAACTTTACCTATGCGCAATATTTCAACAGAAAATACGCAAAGGTCGGACATCTTTTTCAGAGATGCTACAAATCGTTTCTTTGTAATCGTGATTAATATCTTCTGAGTCTTGTGAAGTATATTCATCTGAATCCAGTTCGTGCGAAAATCGCAAAGGAGTCTCATGTTTACAAATGGAGCAGTCACAAGGAATATATGGGCAAGAACGGAGGATTAGTTGATGTTGACAGAGTTTTGCGGCTTTTTTCCGAAAACAAAGCACTTGCGAGACGACTATACAACCTTTTTGTTAATAAGGCACTGAGAGAAGGAAGACTTGAGTTTATTATAAAGGCATTGAGCAGCAGATATTGGGGATGAGAAATTCATTGAAAAGGTGGCAAAAATCGTGGGGCGGACAGAGGAGCTGATAAGAAAGCCGTCAATAGAAACTTTGTTTAAAGAGGTTGAGAGACTGACTGGTGTGAAACGTGAAGATATAATTGTACGGAGCCGGAGTACTTAGGCAGTTTTTGCGCGAGGGCTGCTCATCGGGGCGTGGCGTGAGTCAGGGGGAAGAATTGCGGAACTGCAATCGATTTTAAAGAGGGATATTTCTAAGCTGTCAAAGTCATAAAGAGTGATAGGTAGTTCTGAAGGCAGGGAATCAATGAAAAAATTAATGAAAAGATTATTTGCAATAGATTAGACTTAAGTCGTCATCTATACAGGCTACTCCATAATACACCGCAAGCTGACTTTCCATGTTGAATCTTCTGATATCCCCTATCTCTCCTGCCAGTCTGCTTGAGAGTTTTGTCCCTATTCCCACAACTTTTGGGGGTCAAACCTAAATTATACATTTTGCTTGTCCACCATATCTTTAGTGAACCTCCCTGTAGCAAGCTACAGGGAATTATGAGTTAAACAATTAAAAATTAAATAGGACATAAGACAAAATCTGTCAAAAAAACCTTGAAATTGCCTTAGAAATAGATTTATAGAACTTCTATATCGGGATTCGGGCTTCCCTCCTTTCTTGACAATAAGATTTTTGGAACATAATAATAACCCTACAGATGCAATATTTGTTAAGTCTTTCTTAGTTGCACCATATTATGTGATGAGCCATATTGTGACACTCTCCATATCGAACGAAGAGAGCAACAGGGAATAAAAAGCATACCTAAAGGAGGTATTTGAAAATGTCTACTCGACAAAATAAAGCAACGATCATTTTAATCCTTTTTTCTTTTTTTATTGGCTTTCTTCTATATACAGTTCCTTCTGATGCATATGTAAGAAAGCCTGATAAGTCAGAGGTAATTGAAGAAGTATCTAAAGTTACTGGTTTAACAAATGATGCAGTTTCTATTGCACTAAAAGATTCTCCACAACTGTTGAATACTTTTAGTGATGTTGTAACGACAATAAAAATTGTTAATTTTTTATCTGAAGCAAAAGACGTCGACGCAGCCATTGAAGTTTTTAATTATTCAGCAGAAAAAGTATTAGATAAAATTTTACCACCTAATGTTAATATTTTCATAAAAAGTTTAAAAGTATATAAAACCTCCTTGGAACTATATAGAGACTCTGTATATATTCCCAAATTGGACAATCAAATATATGAAAGATATCGTGGAACAAGATTGCAAAATTTCAAAAGAGATTTCAGTAAAGATGCTTTGGTAGAAGCATATACTATTGCCACAATGTCACATGATGGTAGGTTTCCAAATAGGAATTATTATGCGGTGGTAAACAAAATGTATGAAGATTATATGAAAGCCAAAGGATATAATAAAAATTTAATGGATAAAAAGATGGAAAGGCATTTATGGAACCAGATTCAAGAATTTTGGATGTATCGTATGGAGGCAAGATTTGTTAAAGAGATGATGCGAGAAGGAAAACAGGATGTGATAAATCATATATGGAAACAATATTCAACTCAATTAAGTCAATTGAAAGCAAAGGCAATAAATATTAAAAATGAACAAACAAAAGCTCAAGAAAACATAAAACAAGATAATTCACAACAAAAAACAGAAATGAAACAACTGCAGAATATCTTTGAATCACAATTTTCAAAGGATAGCAAATTAACGTACTCTAAACCGTGGCAGCATGATGTTAAAAACAAATGTTATACAGTCAGTTATTGCTATGTTGGTAGTTTAGGTGATAGATGGTGCTGGGATAATGTATGTATTACTCAGGGACAGGCAAAAGAAATTCTTAAGAGAGGTTCTTGGAAATAATTAACGAACAATTAAATTTACAAAGGAGGCTATAAATGAACTCAGATATCACAGGACCAAAGATTCTAGATCAAATCAAACAAGTAATGAACGAAATTTCAGGCAAGATGAGCGAAAAAAAGGGAACTTTTACTGTAGAATCAGTGATTGCCGAAAGAAAATCCTTTATTTCAAAGAAAAAACTTGTGTACATTACGAAATTTATGATTGATGATGACAAAAAAGAATTAATATTTACAGAAATGCTTAAAGAATCAGGATTTGGATTAAGTTCAGGGACCGATGATGACATTGAGACAGGTGGAGGCTTTAAAACTTATTCATACAAGACAAACATTTCAGGTAAAAGAGAAGAAACCATTGAAGAACAATCAAATCTTTTCGGAAAGAAATATAATTACATTTTTGATTATGGCAAAGTCAGACAAGCTATCGAAAAAATTGCAGAAAAATCTGGATATAAATTTATTTATAAGATACATTTTTAAACTCATAAAATCGGGGTTTTAATATTATAGTTGTAGATAAGATTCGTTATTTGGAAAGAAATTGACAAATGTCTTTAGATTTGAACTCGTAATTCCCCGCAGCTTGCTGCGGGGAGGTTCATTGCTTCATCCCTTTTGAACGGGTGTAAGGGAGGGTGTTGAATAAGCAGTTTATAAACAGACTCTATTTAAATAGGCAATCCCGCGTATGCTATTAAGCAATATATCAATATCCTGTGCAGTATGCGAGGCTATAACGGAAAACCTTATTCTCGGTATTTTAACCGTAGGCGGTCTGATTGCTGGGGCGTATATGTTATTTTTTTTCAATATTTCTGAGAAGACATTCGTATTTTTAATGGCATCTTCGGCAAAAAGATGCGGGGGGATTAATGGTATTATCGGTGTCTGGCTCTTTAATGTATCATATCCCATCTCGATAAGTCCTCTGAAAAGACTCTCGCGGTTGTCCCATAAGTTTTTTATCAATGTTGAATCATCCCTTATTATCTCTATTGCTTTAATCGAAGCTGCAATAACACATGCCGGAAGTGCTGTGGAGAATATAAGCCCCCTGCTTTTGTTTACAAGCCATTGAATTATTTCTCTATCTGCTGCAACAAATGCGCCGAATGAGCCGAGTGCCTTAGAGAGTGTGCCCATCTGGATAATCCATGGAGCTGGACTGATTCCGAAATGACGGAGGGCGCCTTGCCCCTCACCGAGCACCCCTGTGCCATGCGCGTCATCTATATATAAAATAGCATTATTTTGCAGGCACATATCATGAAGCTCTTTTAGAGGGGCAATATCGCCGTCCATGCTAAATACGGTATCGGTGATGACAATTTTTCTCCTGCTATTATCCCTCTTCATCAAATCCCATAAATGCTGCATATTTGCATGATTATATATAATCTTTCTTGCCCTGCTTAATCTGCAGCCATCAACTATGCTTGCATGATTCAGCTCATCACTGAAAATAACGGCGTCTTCATCGGCAATTGCAGGTATGACACTGGTATTGGCAGTGTAGCCCGAGTTGAAGACTATCGCAGATTCAGTCCCTTTGAATTCGGCGATAAGTTTTTCTAATTTTAAATTTAAATCTGTCCCCCCCGATAAGAGCCTCGAAGCCCCTGAACCAAAGCCGTATTTATCAATGGCTTCCTTTGCAGCCTCCATAATACGCCTGTCAGAAGATAAGCCGAGATAATCATTTGATGAAAAATTAATGAATTCAGACCCTTCCATCAATATATGCGAGCTTCCATATAGCTCAAAATCAACGGGCAGGCTATTTTTTAAGTCCCCAATTTTTTGAAGCGGCTTCAAATTGACATTTCTGTCCCTTATCACCCTTAAAAGTCCCTTTTTCTTTAATATTTCAATTTCATCGGAAAACATCGGATACCTTCCTATAGGCAAGGCATAACTACATTTCGTATTGATTTTTAAAAGAAACCACATTATATAGGAGATTAAAAAAATTCATATTTTTCACTTGACATTAGCCCCCTTTAGTTATATTATGTAGTAAAAAGTGGTAAATGGTGGTAAATAGATTATGCCCTCGTTTATAGGTAAATTTTACCATACACTTGACCTTAAAGGAAGGGTTATGTTGCCCATTCCTTTAAGAGAAGTGCTTCATAAGAACTACGATGCCGATAAATTGTATATAACTAATTCGGCTTTTGATAAATGCCTCCATATTTATCCAATGGAAGAATGGATGCGTCTCGAAGAGAAGGTAAGGAAGCTGCCGAAAATGGATGAAGCTGTCAAGTTTTATCTAAGAAGGGTTATCGCGTCAGCTGCTGAGATAGTTTTAGATAAGCAGGGAAGAATCCTTATCCCCTATGAACACAGGCAGGATGCAAATATTGCTAATGAGGTGGTAGTAGTTGGCCAGCTTGAAAAGATTGAGATATGGGAGAAGTCCGAATGGGATGCCGTAACTGACCCTCAGAATGTTGATAGAAAGACATTTGAGTCAGCACTTGCAGATTATGGTCTTTAAAAAATTAAGAAGGAGTAATTGAGAATGTTTAGTGAGAGTGAGAATGCCGGTAGAAACGATGATTATGGTTTATTCCACTATTGTGATGATTTTGATTATCCATTTCACAAGGTGGATATTACATTATTTGAAAAAGCCGTTGAGGATTTTATCTTAGCTAATAGAATCAATAAAAACATGTATGAGGAGAATTTTTAAGAATGACTTCTATGCAGGCAGGGTAATCTTTTTTACCATGCAAGTTCATAAACCCGTATTACCGAAAGAGATCGTGAATATGCTTATAACAAACACGGGGGGGATTTATGTTGATGCAACTATCGGATTTGGTGGACATGCAGCGGAGATTCTATCGAATTTAAATGAAGAAGGCTGCCTCATAGGGATAGATAAGGATGAGTCAGCTATTGGCTATCTCAAGGAAAACCTGAAAGACAAGAGGCTTTCTATGCTGAAAGGAACTTTCGCCGACCTGGCTGACCTATTAGAAGTAGTTAATGTCACAAAAGTTGACGGCGTTTTATTTGACTTAGGTGTTTCATTGTTTCAACTAAAGGAATTGAGCAGGGGGTTTAGCTTTTTGTCGGACTCAAAGCTGGATATGAGAATGGACACTTCACAGATATTAAACGCATGGGATGTCGTAAACAGATACTCACAAAAAGGACTTGAAAAGATGTTTCTCGAGTATGGAGAAGAGCCTCATGCAAAAAGGATTTCAGAGGCTATTGTGCAGGACCGGAAGAAAAGGGCGATTAATACTTGCAGGGAACTCGCTATGGTTGTTGAGAGGATTTATGGAGGACGGGGGAAAACACATCCTGCTACAAGGGTTTTTCAGGCTGTGAGAATAGAGGTTAATGGTGAGCTGAGAGAGTTAAGTAAAGGGCTCATTTCAGCATACGAATCGTTAAGGTCTGGCGGCAGACTGTGTGTTATTTCCTATCACTCACTTGAAGACAGAATTGTAAAGAATTTTTTCAGAGATTGTGCGAGGTCTCATAAATTGAAGATACTTACAAAGAAACCTATTCAGGCTACTATTGAAGAAAGACGGCTTAATCCTTCCTCCAGAAGTGCAAAGATGAGAGGGGCAGAAAAGATATGAAAAGAAAAAGGGGTTTTTTAGGGCTGGTATTCAAATTTTTTCTCGTTATACTTCTGATTTTATCTTTTTTTGCGATGCTTGGGCAAAAAAATGCCATTACAGGCTTGGAATATAAGATAAGTGCGATTGAGAAGAAAAAGATGCAGTTGATAAAAGAAGGGAAGCATCTAATGGCAGCTAAAGCAAGGCTGGCATCAATTGAAAACATTAGAAAGGCGTCAGTAAATCCCGAGGAATTCCAATTCCCTGACCGTAAAAAGGTTGTATATGTCAAAACTATAAAACAGTCTGAACCTCGCTCTGCTTCATATCAATCGGCAAATAAATCCTCTACAAAGTAGATAAGTTATACCTAAATTGAGCGATTCATCATTGCTGTTTTAAAGGTAAACCTTTCTGGATTCACGTTTGCACGGGAATGACAGTTTTTTTCATTGGGTGAAAGTAGTCATTCCTGCGGTAGCAGGAATCCAGTGTTGAAGCTTGGATTTATAACAAAAAAGCGCCCAATTTGGGTTATAATTAAACGAATAAACTTGTGCCGAAAAGTCGGCACATAAGGATTATGAAAATCCTCCCATCCCCTATCTCAAGTGGGGGAAGCATAAAGTAACCTTGTAGCAAGCTTTAATAAATTGCAAATTGAAGGGCTTCTATGAAAACAAGATTAATTGTTCTTGCTTGTCTTTTATCTATCGGTTTTATCGCCGTTATTGGCAAGCTGGCATATATTATGCTCATAAATCACCAATGGTATGTCGCAAAAGCAAGAATGCAACAGGTCAAGACCGAAGAAATGCCTCTCAAGAGAGGCTTGATCTTAGACAGAAAGGGCAGGGAGCTTGCGATCAATCTTGATGTAGAATCAATATTTTGCAATCCTGCAGAAATTTCAAGCTCTGAAGCCCAAAATGTCGCAGCAGGACTCTCAAGGCTTACGGGTAAGCATACCGAAACAATTCTGACTAAAATCAATGCAAATTCAAGATTTTGCTGGATTGATAGGAAGGTCTCTCATCAGGTTGCCGAGGCGGTAAAAAGCTCAAAAATCAAAGGAGTAGGTCTTATCAGCGAGCCTAAAAGGGTTTATCCTAAAGGTAGCATGGCATCACATCTTATCGGTTTTGTAGATATTGACAACAGAGGCATTGAAGGGCTTGAACAGAAATATGATAAAGAGCTTACTGCTGCAAGTGAAAAGATTGTTGCATACAGAGACGCCAAAGGCAATCTGCTCTCAAAGGGGGGACTAAAAGAGATAAAAGGAAATAATATTTTTTTGACTATTGACGAAGGCCTGCAATATATATTGGAAAAGAATCTTGAAGAAGCGGTCAAGCATTGGAGGGCTTCCTATGCTACTGCGATTATGATGGATCCATTTACAGGAGAGATAATGGCAATGGCAAACATTCCTTCATTCAATCTTAATAACCCCTCTGTTGCAAAACCTGATATAAGAAAGAATCGGGCTATAACGGATTGCTATGAGCCGGGCTCCACATTTAAAATAATAGTTGGCGCTGCTGCATTAGAAGAAGGCTTGGTTAAGCAGAATTCGAGTTATGATTGTTCAGCAGGATATATCGAGGTTGGAGGCAGGCGAATAAAAGACGCCCATAGGCATGGTGTTCTTACTTTTCAAGAGGTTATACAAAAGTCTTCCAATGTTGGCACTATTAAAATCGGCTTATCTTTGGGCAAGGAAAGGCTTTATGATTATATTAAAAGATTTGGTTTTGGGGAAAAAACTGGAATTGATATTATCGGGGAGGTGCCCGGATTGGTCAGGCATCATGAAAAGTGGTCAGGTATGTCAATCGGCTCTATTTCTATCGGACAGGAGATTGCCGCTACACCTTTGCAAATATTGAGGGCATACTCTGTTATAGCCAATGGCGGACTGCTTGTAAAACCATATCTGTTGTCAGAAATACAATCTCCAGACGGCACCACAGTTTATAAAGCAACTCATGATACAAAGAGGGTTTTATCCGAAAAAACGGCAAGGAATTTTAATATGATATTAACAACAGTTACAGAAGTGGGCGGTACAGCAAAAGAGGCTTCAATTGACGGCAATCTGGTTGCAGGTAAAACAGGCACAGCTCAGAAAATTGACCCCATCACAAAAAAATACTCTAAGGTTAATTATGTCAGTTCTTTTGTTGGGTTTGTGCCGGCAGATAAACCAAGAGTAGCTTTGATAGTAGTTGTTCATGACCCAAGGGGGCATATATATGGAGGTATAGTTGCAGCCCCTGTTTTTAGAAAAATTGCTCACGATGCGCTCTCTTACTTAGAGGTGCCGCGTGATGACTCTAAAACTAAGAGCCTTCTGGTCACATCAAGATGAAAATAAAGGAGATCATTTCAGATGACCGCTGTTTGACAGGCAACATTGAAGCGGAAATATCAGGCATTGCATATGACTCAAGAATGGTTAAGCCGGGCGATTTATTTGCGGCTGTCAGAGGTGAAAACTTTGACGGACATAATTTTATAGCAGATTCAATCGTAAAAGGTGCAACGGCTATAGTATATGAGATGCAGAAATATGATGCCAGCAGCATAGAAAAATATCCGAGTATCGCATGGATAGGGGTAACTAACAGCAGGGAAGCAGTTGCTGAATTGTCATCAAGGTTTTATGGGACTCCATCATATCAGATAACTCTTATCGGAATAACAGGCACAAACGGCAAGACCACCACTTCATATATAATCAAGAATATACTTGAAGCTTGCAGTAATAATGTTGGTTTAATAGGAACTATTGGATATATGATAAAAGACAGATTTTTTGAAGCCCCTCATACCACTCCGGAAGCTCCTGATTTTCAATATTATCTTCGCAGGATGGTGGATGAAGGATGCAATTATGCGGTCTCCGAGGTTTCCTCTCATGCGCTTTCGCAAAAAAGAGTAGATTTTTCAGGCTTTAAAATAGCGGTCTTTACCAATCTGACTCGTGAACATCTGGATTTTCATAATACGATGGAAGACTATTATAGAGCAAAAAAGAGGCTCTTTACCGAACTTCTCATCAAAGGCGGCACTGCCGTTATAAATATTGATGATCCTTATGGCGAGAGACTTCTAAATGATATTAAAAAAGAACGGGGCGAGTTGGTGAAATGTCTGACATTAGGGATTAAAAATCATCACGTTGACCTCAGAGCAATAAATATAAAAGCCACTTTTAAGGGGATTTCCTTTAAAGTAAGGCATAGCGCTTTGTCAGGTAATGATTTGGAACTAATTCAAGCAAGCCTTATAGGCGTGCCCAATGTTTATAATCTGCTTTCCGCCGTCGCTATAGCAATATCTCTCAATTTGCCGATGGATTTAATAAAAAAGGCAATATCAGAATTAATGCCTGTTGAAGGGAGATTTCAGAGAATAGATGTCGGACAGGACTTTCTTGTCCTTGTTGATTACGCTCATACGGATGACGCTCTTGAAGGGCTGCTAGACACAGCCCGACAGTTAATTAAAGACGAGCATTCACCTGAAAAAAGAAAGATTATAACTGTATTTGGATGCGGCGGAAATAGAGATAAATCAAAGCGTCCCAAAATGGCTGATGTTGTAACACGATTAAGCGACATTGTGATAATGACCACCGACAACCCAAGATACGAAGACCCTTTGGATATTATCAGGGATATGGAAAAGGGGGCTATGAATGTTAATTATATGATAATTCCAGACCGGAGGCTTGCTATACAGATGGCGGTGGAGACTGCATCAAGGGGTGATATTGTAATAGTGGCTGGCAAGGGACATGAGGATTATCAGGAGATTAAAGGGGTCAGGACGAAATTCAGCGATAAGGTTGAAATAGAAAACGCCATATTAAAGAAAAAGGGCAGTGATGCATTTATTTCTAAACACTAAAGACATAATAGAGGCTACAGGAGGCACGGTAATTAATGATTCTTCGGCATCATATTCAGGTGTTTCTATTGACTCAAGAACGATAAAGGATGGTGAACTATTTGTTGCACTAAGGGGCGATAATCATGATGGACATAATTTTATTAAAGACGCCCTGAAGAAAGGAAGTGGGGCAATAGTTAGCAGGGGTTGGTTTGAAAATCGTGCCATTGAGATTGATTATAAGACATATATTATTGTCAAAGATACATTGAGAGCGCTTCAGGATCTGGCAGTATATATTAGGAACAGATTTCATGGCAGGGTCTTTGCAGTCGTTGGAAGCAACGGAAAAACAACGACAAAGGAACTGCTGTCCTGCATATTGGAAACGAGGTGGGATGTATTGAAGACAACCGGCAATCTTAACAATCATATTGGTATGCCTCTTTGCATCTGCCAATTTGATGGCCATAAGCAGGTTATGCTATTGGAAATGGGGGCAAACAGACCTGGTGATATAAATTGCCTTTGCAGCATTGGACTGCCGGATACAGCGGTTATTACCAATATTGGGTATGAACATATAGAAGGATTTGGCTCTCTTGAGATGATCAGGGAGTCTGAACTGGAAATCCTGCCTTATGTAAAAAATATCGCATTCAATGCAGACGATCAATTCCTTATGGACGGTATCCATAAAAAATATAAAGGTGATATCATAACCTTTGGCATTCAATCGCCGTCTGTAAATGTAATCGCAAGCGATATTGATTTTTGCGAAGGGCGCACAGCTTTTTATCTTAAAGCATATGGTTCATCTATTTATATAGAATCCAAACTCACAGGTCTTTTTAATGTTTACAACTGCTTGGCAGCGGCATCTGCTGCACTGACTGCCGATTTTAGTCTCGATGAGATTAAAAAGGGGATTGAGTCATTTGAAGGGGTAAGGCTAAGGTTTGAATTAAAAAGACATAATGGCGCAACTTTTTTGAATGATGTTTATAATGCCAATCCATCATCAATGGAGGCTTCAATAGAGGAAATGATGAGGATTTTTAATCACTCTAATTCTGCAGGCAATCAATATAAGAGGACCATTGTGGTTCTGGGAGATATGCTTGAGCTTGGAGATTATTCAATTACTGCACATAAGAATTTGGGGGAAAGGCTTTCAGAAGTGAAGGTTGATATATTTATCGGAGTTGGCAATATGATGTCTCACGCCATTTCCTGCTTTACAGGCAAGGGTGTTTATGCGGAGAACTCCACAATTGCAGGGGAACGTCTTTCGGAGATTGTCGGGGAAGGTGATTTGGTCCTTATAAAAGGTTCTCGTGGGATGAAGATGGAAAATGTGATTGCTGTTGTAAGGGGGATTGTGTAATTATGCTTTATGAATTTCTGTATGACTTGCACATATATTTTTCACCCTTTAATGTATTCAGGTATATTACATTCCGCACATCCCTTGCAATTTTTACCGCGCTCTTTACCACAATTATTATTGCTCCATATATTATTCAATGGCTTAAAAAAATTAGTATGACCCAGCAGATAAGGGACGACGGACCGAAGAACCATTATTCCAAAGCGGGTACTCCTACAATGGGTGGAATCATAATCCTGCTTGCAATAACGATCTCGATGGCAATGTGGGGTAATTTCAGCAATATGTATATATGCTTAATAATGTTTTCCCTTATCAGTTTTAGCGCGATAGGTTTTGTAGATGATTACCTGAAGGTAGTTAAAAAAAACTCAAAAGGGTTAAGGGCGAAATACAAATTCGCAGCCCAAAGCATAATTGCCCTTGCTATATGTGGGTTTTTATATCTAGCCCCATCAGACCCTTACAGCACTGTTTTAAGCGTGCCATTTTTTAAGAAGTGGCTTTTTGATATTGGAATATTTTATATTTTCTTTGGTACCTTTGTGATTGTTGGGGCCTCCAATGCGGTTAATCTTACGGATGGTATAGACGGACTTGCTATCGGTCTTGTGGCTATTGCGACATTGGCATATGCTGTGTTTATATATGTTTCAGGACATGCTGTTTTTGCAAAATACTTGCAGGTTATCTATCTTCCGGGCATTGGTGAATTAACAGTATTTTGCGGCGCTATGCTGGGTGCTTCATTAGGATTCCTGTGGTTCAATGCTTATCCAGCAGAGGTTTTTATGGGGGATGTAGGGGCTTTAGGTTTAGGAGGGTCCCTTGGAGCATTGGCAGTAATGACTAAGCATGAGATTATGCTTGCCGTTGTAGGCGGCATCTTTGTAGTGGAGACAATATCTGTGGCTATGCAGGTTGTATATTTTAAGTGCACAGGGAAAAGAATATTTATGATGGCACCCCTTCACCATCATTTTGAACTAAAGGGATGGAAAGAGCCTAAGATTATAGTAAGGTTTTGGATAATAGGCATTATTTTGGCATTAATAAGTCTTGCAACATTAAAACTGAGGTGAGATAATGAAAAAAGAAAGGATATCACCATATTCGGCAATAAATCATAATAATTATTTACAAGGTATTATGAAAAGTTTATCTATTCCTGAAAGCTGCATCGCATTTCGGCATGATAAGGGCATAGCATTAATTAATTATCGGTTTATCGCAAAATTTTTCTATTTTTTATTTTTATATGTAATAGTTTTTGCATCTAATTTATATGCTGAGGATATTCGCTCAAAGGCAGCGGTTGTCCTTGAGAGCAATTCAGAGAGGATACTTTATGCCAAGAACCCTCATCTGAGGCTTCCCCCAGCCAGCACTACTAAGCTGGTTACAGCGATGGTTGCGATTGATAGGATGGATTTGAATGCAATAACGACTATAAGCGAAAAGGCAGCAAACACTCAATCCGTTGCCCCCCGATTGATTGCGGGTGAGAGGTATTCTATAAAAGACCTTTTATATCTCTCGCTAATGAGATCGTTAAATGGCGCTGCTGTAGCTCTGGCAGAAGCATCTGCAGGAAGCGAGGAAGCTTTTGCAAATATGATGAATGAAAAGATGCACAATCTGGGGCTTTATAATACACGGTTTATTAATGCATCAGGGCTGCCTGGCAATGGACAGCACACGACAGCACATGATCTTTCTCTCATTATGAAAGCCTCTATGAACTATCCTGCAATACGGGAGATAATTAATACAAGAACGAAGGATATTTCCAATAGTAACGGTAGGCAGTTTTTTGTAAAAAATACAAATAATCTTCTTTGGAAAGATGAGGATCATATAGGCGGAAAGACAGGTTATACGAGGGCCGCTGGACATTGTCTTGTAAGCGCCGCAAATAAGGGCAATACTACATTGATCGCAGCTATTTTAGGTGAGCCGGCAAGGAATGAACTTTGGCATAATACATTCACACTCTTTTCAAGGGGTGAAGACGTTATGCGGCTCAAGTCTGAACCTGTAATCTATTTTTCTGATGTAAAGCATAAACCAGTTATTTTAGCAGCATACAAAAAAAAAGATGCTTCTATAAAAAAGAAAAAAGCAAATACCAATGCTAAAAGCAAAACAAAGAAGTCTAATAAAAAAACTGTAAAAGCCTCGCAGAAAGTTAAAAAAAGCATGTAACTAAGTTAAACATAATAATTTAGGTGAGAGCAAAATGAATGGCTGATTTATTTTCTATTAAGGGTTATAAAGGAAAGAAAGTTACTATTGTAGGTCTTGCAAGAAGCGGTGTTGGGGCTGCAAATCTTCTATCCCATCTTGGAGCGATAGTAAGCGTAACGGATATAAAAAAGCAGCAGGAGCTTGAGCCATATCTTAATGGGCTTCACGCTAAAATTAAGTGTGAACTTGGCAGCCATCCTGATGTTTTGTTTGAAGATGCAGACCTTATAGTCATAAGCCCTGGTGTGCCAATGGGCGTAAATCCCCTCAAAAAGGCTTCCTCAAAAGGGATTAGGATTATTGGTGAACTTGAACTTGCATATAATATAATCCAAAACACAGCCAAATTGAACAATAGTTTTCCAAAATTTCTTGCCGTTACCGGCACTAATGGTAAATCCACGACCACATCCCTTCTGCATCACATCATAAATACTGAGGGGTTTAAGGCAATTATTGGCGGCAATATCGGCAATGCCCTCACTGAAGAGATATTGAAGCTATTGAAAAATATTGATAAGGATTTATATAGAACCGATTATTTTGTAACCGAGGTTTCAAGCTTCCAGCTCGAATCAATTATTGACTTCAAACCTGTGGGATCAACAATCCTCAATATAACCCCAGACCACCTTGACCGTTATGATTCTATGTCTTCTTATATAGATGCAAAGTGCCGGATATTTCTGAATCAGGGCATCGGCGATTTTATTGTCTTAAATGCAGATGATGATGCAATTGATGAAATATTATATAGAATAAGCTCTCAGTCGGGGCGTGGCAGGGCAATTCCGGAGATTTTTTATTTCAGCAGAAGAAAGGCAACCGAAGGGGCATATTACAATGATAATGATAAGATGATTTTTTTTAATCTGCCTTCATATAAGCTCGATAGTTTAAAATGCAAAGTGCAGGATATTCCATCAGACTTCTGCCTCGATCCTTCATCCTTTTGGATAAAAGGAGTTCATAATATTGAAAATGCAATGGCTGCGGCTCTGATGGCTTTATTATCAGGGTGTAGAACAGAGATAATATCAGAGACCCTAAAGCATTTTAAGGGGTTGGAGCACAGGCTTGAATTTGTTCGCGAACTTAACGGTGTACGCTTTATTAATGATTCCAAAGGCACGAATGTGGGCGCAGTAACAAAGTCCCTCGAGAGCTTCAGCAAACCTCTTATACTCATTGCAGGCGGAAGGGACAAACACGGTGATTTTGCTTTGCTTAGAGAGTTAATTAAAAATAAGGTCAAGGCTCTTATTTTGATAGGAGAGGCAAGGGAAAAGATTAATAAGGCAGTTGGATATCTGACGGATGTATTTATGGCGGAAGATATTAATAGTGCCGTAATCAAGGCAAACTCGCTTGCTGCTTCCGGAGATATCGTTTTGCTCTCCCCTGCTTGTGCAAGCTTTGATATGTTTCAGGATTTTGAGGACAGGGGGAGAAAATTTAAGAAGGCGGTGATGGAGCTATGATCCCGCAGTTTGATAGGCCGACTCTTTTTATTGTAATTGCCCTTATAATAATAGGCCTCATGGCAGTTTATAGCTCAACATCCGTAGTCACCCCTGATGGGAAATTGGGGCAGTTTCATTACCTAAAAAGGCAGTTGTTCACCTTATTGCTTGGAATTATAGTCATGGTAGCTGCTTATAAAATAAAACTTGAATATATTAAAAAGATGGCTGTGCCTTTGCTTGTCTTATCTTTCATAGGGCTTCTTCTGGTTTTTACTAGCCTTGGCATAACAGCTAACGGCGCAAGGAGATGGTTAAAGGTGTTTTCCCTTTCTTTTCAGCCTTCAGAACTGGTAAAGCTTGCTATGATAGTTTTTCTTGCCTGGTATATGAGCAGGGAAGCCTTCAAAAAAGATAGTTTTGTCTGGTTTATTATACCTATTGGCATAATGGGTATTTTTCAGACTATTTTTTTGATGCAGCCTGATTTTGGAGCAGCTGTAAGCCTTTCTATATTAACTATTTTTATGCTTTTGCTTGGCGGAGTCAGGCTGAGATTTATAGGAGGCGTGAGTTTCATAGCTTTAATTGCCTTTGCTGCATTGCTGATTACCAAGCCATACAGGGTAAAAAGATTAGCTGCATTCCTTGATCCATGGGAGGATCCTTTAGGCAGCGGTTTTCAGCTTATACAATCATATATAGCTCTTGGCAGCGGCGGGCTTACAGGTGTTGGGATCGGGGAAAGCAAACAAAAACTTGCTTTTCTTCCAGAAGTGCATACTGATTTTATCTTTTCGCTCATAGGAGAAGAGGCTGGTTTTATTGTAGCTTTGGCGGTAGTTTTACTTTTCTTTGGGTTTTTTTATAGAGGCGTTGTTATAGCCTCAAAGACTAAAGATCTTTTTGCATATTTTATTGCCTGCGGAACAATAATGATGATAACTATTCAGGCTATAATTAATTTCTCTGTGGTCACAGGTCTGGCTCCCACAAAAGGGCTTCCACTACCTTTTATAAGTTATGGCGGGTCTTCTTTAATCGTCAGCATGACTGCTATCGGGTTATTTCTTAATGTCTCAAGATTTCAGAAACAGTTGTCTTTAGTGCAGGAAGAATATAAAATTAATGATAAAGAATTTAATTATAAGGCAAATCAAGCTAAACATGTACGGCAGTGGCAGCGGGGTATTGGTTATAACCGTTGCAGGGCGATCCGCTTTAACCGGGAATCGCTGCAATAGGTATTATGAAAGTTATA
Organism: Nitrospirota bacterium; assembly: GCA_037445375.1. Taxonomy (GTDB): domain Bacteria; phylum Nitrospirota; class Thermodesulfovibrionia; order Thermodesulfovibrionales; family Dissulfurispiraceae; genus DYHD01. Next base: position 28,743 of record JBBIKS010000019.1, read on the forward strand.
ATCGCTGGAGGCGGTACAGGAGGGCATCTCTTTCCGGGCATAGCTGTAGCTGAAGAGCTCAGAAATGCAGCAATTTCATCACAAGATGATATAGTTTTTGTGGGGACTGAGCATGGCATTGAAACTCGTGTAATCCCTAAGGAATCATATACATTAAGATTTATAAGGTCACAAGGGTTTGTTGGGAAGTCTTTTATTGGAAAAATAAGGGCAGCCATCTCTTTTCTTCAGGGTATTTATGATTCATCTCGTATCTTAACACATGTCAAACCTCAAATAGTTATAGGGATTGGCGGCTATGCCTCCTTATCTACAGTGCTTGCAGCACATTTTCGTGGTATTCCTACTATTATACTCGAACAGAATTCAATTCCTGGATTAGCAAACAGAATTCTTGGTAAATTCGTTGATGCGATAACGCTTACCTATCAGGATAGTATCTCCTATTTTCCAGAGCATAAAACATATTTAACAGGGAATCCTATCAGGAAAAATATAATCAAAAGAGATAAGGAATTTGCACTTTCTGCTTTTTCTCTTGAGCAGGGCAAATTTATAGTTTTTGTGTTTGGGGGCAGTTCAGGAGCAAGCAGCATTAATCGTGCAATATCTGAGGCATTGAATTATATATTGGATTTTAGGCAAAATATACAGTTCATTCATCAGACCGGCACTAAGGATTTCGAAGCCATCAGAGAGATTTATATACGGTTAAACTTTAAGTCTTTTGTGTCACCATTTATATATAATATGGCAGAAGCTTATTGCGCAGCCGATATGGTTATCTGTAGGGCTGGAGCTACTACCCTTGCTGAGGTAACTGCTGTGGGCAAGGCTGCTGTTTTGATTCCTTACCCATATGCTGCGGGCAATCATCAGGAGTCAAATGCCCGTAAATTAGCCGACATGGGTGCAGCAAAGATAATACTTGATAAGGAATTAAACGGGGAGGTCCTCGCCAAAACGATAAGACACCTCTATAGTGACCTCAAAGATAGGATGGAGTTGCAGAAGATGTCATCTGCACTTGGAAGGATTGATGCAGGAGAGAAAATTGTGAATATTATCCTCAGCCTCACAAAGAGAGGTTAATCTATGTTTCTAAAATATAAGGACATACATTTTGTCGGCATTGGCGGTATAGGCATGAGCGGTATCGCTGAGATACTTCATAACCTTAATTATCAGGTTACCGGCTCCGACATCAGAGAATCTGAAACAACAAGGCGTCTGAAAAGTCTTGGCATAAAGGTCTCTATAGGGCATGATGCCGATAATATTGCCAAACCTCATGTTGTAGTGATTTCATCTGCAATATTAGCTAATAATCCAGAGGTTGAAGCAGCAAAGCAAAAGGCTATTCCTGTGATTCCGAGGGCAGAGATGCTCGCTGAGCTTGGAAGGTTGAAATATGGAGTATTAGTTGCAGGGGCTCACGGCAAGACGACCACTACATCTTTGCTTGCAACAATACTTGCAGAGGGGGGGCTTGATCCGACAATAGTAATCGGAGGCAAACTTAAGGCTATAGGCGGCAATGCGAGGCTCGGGCAGGGGGATTATATTGTTGCAGAGGCTGACGAGAGCGACGGCTCATTTCTCAAGCTAAACCCGACTATCGGGGTGATTACTAATATAGATAAAGAGCATCTGGATTTTTTCAAGGATGTAGGAGAGCTGAAAAAGGCATTTTTGAAGTTTGCCAATAAAATACCTTTTTATGGGACCGCGGTTGTCTGTCTTGAAAATGATCATACTAAAGAAATAATCCCGTTTATTGAGAGGAAGATTATTACTTACGGCTACTCAGCGGATGCCGATTTTTATCCAAAAAATATTAGTTCTTCTGGAAGGAAGATGATATTCGAAGTCTTTTTTAAAAATGAGTATCTGGATACTTTCACTATACCCGTTCCCGGTTTGCACAATGTCCTGAACAGCCTTGCAGCAATAGCCGTATCGCTGGAACTGCAGATTCCTGTAATTGTAATCAATAAGGCGCTTGGCAATTTCAGCGGCATTCAGAGAAGGTTTGAACTAAAGGGTGAATGTAAGGGCGTTAAGATATTTGATGACTATGGTCATCACCCGACCGAGATTAAGGCGACCCTAAATGCTGCAAGAGGCTGTTTTAAGGAAAATAGGCTCATCGTAGTTTTTCAACCTCATAGATATACTCGAACGAGGGACCTCATGGATGAATTCGCTGAATCCTTTGATGAAGCTGACTTACTGTATTTAATGGATATTTACCCTGCAAGCGAGCCCCCTATTAAAGGGATAAATTCTGAAGCCCTTTTGAAAAAAATCCAGAAGTATGGACAAAGGAAAATATACTATATCCCCCAAAGAGGCGAACTTATAGACCATTTAAAGAAAACGGCTAATGAAGGAGACATTATCATTACCCTCGGCGCCGGAGATGTGTATAAAATTGGGGAAGAGATTTTCAATACAATCAGCCATGAATAACAATAGCTTAAAAGAATTTTGCATTGAAAAAAAGATTGAGATCAGGCTCAATGAACCAATGTCTAATCATACATCTTTAAAAATTGGTGGCATTGCTGACATTGTAATTTTCCCAGATGAGGGCAATATGCCTGAAATTATAAAGATACTTTCTGAGAGCGGCATTCCTTACATAGCTATCGGCAGAGGAACGAATCTGTTAGTAAGGGAAAACGGCATAGATGGAGCTGTGATTTTTACTAACAAAATGAATAAGATTATCAACATTACAGATAACGGCAGGATTATCGCCCAAGCAGGATGCAGCCTGCAAAAGATTGTTTCTCTTTCTGTTGAATTAGGTTTTGCTGGGATGGAAGGATTAGCTGGAATACCAGGGTCAATAGGCGGTGCAATAGCCGGAAATGCCGGTTCATTTGGATATGAAATTAAAGATATAGTTGACTTTATTAATATTATTTCACCTGACGGGAGCATAAGGTTACTCTTAGGCTCTGAAGCAGGTTTTACATATAGAGGTTCAAACATACCTCTTGATTCTATTATCACAAGCTCTTGTTTTTCCCTTAAAATTGATGATCCCGTATCTGTAAATAAAAAGACAAAGGAATATCTGAATGAAAAGAGACTTAAACAGCCTTTGAGTCAGGCGTCTGCCGGCTGCGTTTTCAAAAATCATGATGCTGTGCCAGCAGGCAAAATTATAGGTGAAGCAGGATGCAGGGGCATGAGTATCGGTGGCATACAGGTAAGCAGGCTGCATGCTAATTATTTTATTAATAATAATGGCGGCTCTGCAGATGATTTTTTAATGCTTATGGATATTGTCTCAAAGTCAGTTAAAGATAGATTTAATATTATTTTAGAGCCAGAGATAAAGATAATTGGCAGAAACTGATAATAATGACTGTTAAGTTGATAATATTCGATCTCGATGGAACCTTGATTGACTCCAGTATTGATATAACCAATGCTATAAATCATGCTATCACGCCTTATAGCATTGAACCTTTGATGCCGAAAGAGACTATAAACCTTGTTGGAGAGGGCATTACAAGGCTTATGGAGAGAATTATTGAAAATAAGAAACCTCAGAACAAGGAAAAATACCAGCCTATTGATAGGGATATTTTAGTCAGCAAATTTCTTGAGCATTACTCTACGCATCTTTTAGACAATACAACTGTTTATCCTGGCGTAAAAGAAATGCTCCAAACATTAAAATGGTATAAAAAGGCAGTAATATCGAATAAAAGAGAAAACTTCTCTATAAAGTTATTAGATAATCTTGGTCTTCTTCAATACCTTGATTTGGTTGTGGGAAGCGATACAACACCTGAAAGAAAACCCTCACCACTCCCTATTTTTTATCTCCTCTCAAAGCTTAATATAAATAACTGGGAAGCCGTTATAGTTGGGGACAGCAATTTCGATATAGAGGCAGGCAAAAGGGCTAATATCAAAACAATTGGCGTTACCTACGGCTACAGACCTGCAGAATCTTTAAGAAGATCTGATTTCCTAATTGCTTCAATGGATGAACTCCAGAATATCCTTCTACTGCTGTAATGACTGCATAAAAAGAGATTTTAGTTAACGAATTTCTTTAGACTTCTGCTCGCAAAGAGCAATGAAAATAGGTCAGACTTCCAGCCTGACCTATTTTCATTATGAAAGATATTAGGCTATAGTTATTTATTCTTGCTCTTTTTCGTCCTCTTCCACAATATCTTTTTCTGGTAGTTTGAATTTTTCCGCCGATGAAATCATTACATTTGAGGTGTCCGTCAAGGACTTGGATATCTCCGTAAAATCTTGAACCAGTTTCAAGACTTGTAGTGAAACCATTTGCACCTCGTCCATTGACAGAACAACATCGGAGGTGAGTTTTTTCTGTCCTTCTGCAGATGTGCTGATTTCAGAGATTATAACGCCCGTGTCCTTGATAGTCTTTTCTATTTCTCTGAACGCAGCTTCGGTATCTGCTGCCATTTTAGTTCCTATCTCAACATATTTAGTTTCTTCCTCGAGATGCTTTGTTACAACTGCAGACTCCGTCTGAACAGCGTTAATAATCTCTGTTATCTGTTTTGTTGATTTACCAGCCTTTTCTGCAAGACTTCTAATTTCATCAGATATTACGACAAAGCCCTTGCCCTGCTCTCCCGCTCTCGTTGCTTCAATTGATGCATTGATGGCAAGTATGTTTGTTCTATTAGCAATTTCATTAATCAGATGCGATATGGTAACGATCTCCATTAACCTCTCTGATAAGTATTTCATCCTTTTGTTAATAGCCTGAATTGTAAGTCTAATCAATTGAACACCTTCAATAGAACTCTCTACCGCTTTGCTACCTTTAATGATTGCCTTACTGGCATTTATAGATATTTCTTCTGCTATTTTTGCCTTATCAGTGATTTCACTTGCTGACATTGCAGCTTCATTAACCGACTCGGTTGCTCTTTTTACTTGAAGCATCTGAGATGATGCTCCGCTTTCAAGTTCTTTTAAGACTTGGATCATCCTGATACTTTCATTGTTAAGCTCCCCGACAGAGCCTTTTACTTTTTCTATGAGTTCAGAAAGTCCATCAACCATCATGTTGAAAGCGTCTCCTAATGAACCGAAAACATCAGGCGTGACTTCAGACCTTTTAGTGAGATCTCCTTCAGATGCTGCGCTGAGGGTTTCTAAAAACTTAAAAATATTTTGCTGCATCTGTTTTCTTTCTTCATCGGTTTGAATCAAAGTAATCAGCCTGTCCATCGTTGAGTTAAAGGTTTCAGCTATGTCGCCAAACTCATCTTTTGTTGTTATATTGATTCGAGCGTCATAGTTTCCTTCTCTAACATTCTTTAGAGTTGTGTCAATAGACCCTAGAGGTCTTATTATGCGCGATTTAAACCATATAAAGTTAAATAACAATGCAATAAGAGCTGCTATGATTGTAAAATATGTTGCTATTCCCCTCAACTCAATTGGCGGAAGCACAGCTGCTTTAGGGATATCAACTGCTATGATGCCGGCATATTCTCCAGCTTTATAATTACTATGACATTTAAGGCATCCTTCTGTCATTTTCATTGGTCTCGCATATTTATATGTTCCAGCATCAAATATATCGACATATTCAAGGTTTTTATCCTGTTTGAAAAGATTCAAGGCATTTGAGTCGAACTCTTCAAGCTTATCTGGGGTGTTAATATAAACCACTCGAAAGGTGTTTTCTTTTAAGGTTTCTGAATGGACTTGAGAGAAGTCTTTAGCAACAGTAACATGGTTTTTTGCATTGGGTGTGCCGATAACCCACTCTTGGAATGTAATCACTTCTTGACTGACAACCGCTGCTTCTTTTTTAAGTTGTGTTCTTTGCACATTGATTGCCAATGCTAATAATGCAGCTAAAAAAGCAACCACTGCGATACCAAAAACAGCACCTAATCCAATAAAAAGACTTCTCTTTTTAGCCTGATTTCCCACTCTTGCCACCTCAAAGTTTATTTATTGCATTTGAATACTAAGAAAGCACAGCATGACGCTAAAAATATTACTTAAATGGTAATTTATTGTCAATAATATTAATCAGCCTTAAATGGCTATGCACGAATCCGAATAGTTAGCGCCCCGCGATGACGGCCTCTTATCTCTTTTTTAATCGTTATCAGTCCTCAAAGGTTGCTCTCAACACTTCCTCAACAGATACAATGCCCTGCCTGACTTTTTCAAGACCGCTCTGACGTATTGTTACCATTCCCAGCCTCACAGCCTCTCTTTTCATTTCCATAGCATTCGCACCTTGCAGTATTAATTCTTTCAGCTCGTCTTTCATGGGCATGACCTCATAAAGAGCTATCCTGCCTCGATAACCGGTATTGTTGCATCTTTGGCAGCCACTTCCAATGTAACATTTAATATCACTTACTTCTTCGGGTGAAAATCCAATATTTATCATAGTTGCTTCTGGAAGCTTGTGCTCAGTCTTACAATGTGGGCATATCACTCTAACAAGCCGTTGTGCGGCTACCAATATCACTGAGGATGATACCAAAAATGGCTCGATCCCCATATTTATAAGTCTTGTGATTGTAGCCGGCGCATTGTTAGTATGCAAAGTGCTTAATACCAAATGCCCTGTGAGTGCCGCCTTTACCGCTATTTCAGCAGTCTCAAAATCCCTTATCTCTCCCACCATTATTATGTCAGGGTCCTGCCTTAAAAATGATCTTAATGTGGACGCAAAAGTAAGCCCAATTTCTTCTTTGATTTGAACTTGATTAATGCCCGAGAAGTTATATTCTACAGGGTCCTCCGCAGTCATTATATTAACTTCAGGCTTGTTTAGTCGGGATAAAACGGAATAAAGGGTTGTTGTTTTTCCGCTCCCCGTTGGTCCTGTCACGAGTATCATGCCGTAAGGCCTTTCGATAGCGGTGAGAAAGTCCTCAAGAGGCTTCTGCCCAAGTCCAAGTTTTGCGAGATCAAGCTGGAGACCGGATTTATCGAGGATTCTTATGACCACTTTCTCCCCAAAAATAATCGGTAAAGTAGAGACCCTGAAATCTATTTTTCTTTTGTCGCCCAATTTAAGTTTTATCCTGCCGTCTTGGGGCAGCCTTCTTTCAGATATATCCAGATTGGACATTATCTTTATTCTTGATATAAGGGCATTTTTTATTTTGACAGGAAGTTTCAATACAGAGGATAATATACCATCAATTCTAAACCTGACTATCAGTTCGGTCTCGGCAGGCTCTACATGGATGTCGCTGGCGCGGGAATTTATAGCATTCAAAAAAATATTATTGACCAGCCTTATTATAGGCGCATCTATCTGCCTAAGCACATCATCTTCTTCTCTTTTGTCTTCAACAGTTACGTCGCCAAGTGCACTATCAATAGCTTTATTTAAGCTATCATCCTCTGAAAAATCGCCTTCTTGACCCTTAGTTTTGTCAGATGCCTTAGGAGCTTCTTTCTTCCTGTAATTTGTTTCTATCACCTCTATAATCTGTGATTCAGTCGCTATACATACAGAAATATTCATTCCAGTCAGAAATTTAATGTCGTTGATGGCAAAACGATTTGAGGGGTCAGAAATAGCAATCTTAAGAGATTCTCCATTTTTGGAAATGGGAATAACCTGATTTTTAACAATAAATTCATAAGGGATGAGTTTTATTAACGAGGGATCAATTTTAAACCCTTCAAGATTGATGACCGGGGCTTGGTGTTGAATACTTAAAGCAGATGTGAGCTTTTCATCAGTTATATATCCTAATTTAAGCAGGACATGTCCAAGTCTTTTGCCCTCTTTTTTTTGAATCTGCATCGCTTCCAGAAGATGTTCTTCTGTGATTATCTTATTTTTCAGCAAAAAAAGCCCTAATGGGGAAGCTCCTACAACGCTCATGATATAAACATACATAATTAAATATATGAAAGTCAATAGTTTCAAAAGGTTT
>JBBIKS010000020.1:0-36548 GCA_037445375.1 Nitrospirota bacterium
TATAGGACATTTCTATTTTGGCAGTATAGGACATTATCATTTTGGCGTTACAGAGATTTGAATATTTTTTCCTATAAATTAATTTAATCGACCCGTAACAACATAGAACCTGTCAATAATCCTAATTCTTTAGAAACTACATCACATTTAGACTGAAATAAATAGCATATCTTTCCACCGTTTAAACTTTCAGCCTGATATGCAAGTGTCTCAAAATTGCCCTGACCTTTGCTCACAATCAAACTGGCGCGGCTGAATTCATTTCTGAAATCCTCAGAGGTCATTTCCAATATCGTCCCGATACAGTCACAGCCATTAACTATAACTTCACATACATCCGTAAGCCCTGCCTCTGCAACATCATTCATAGTAGAGTCATTTAAGACTGGTTCACCTTTTGCCACAGCCTTAACCTTAATTCCCATAGCGCAAAGAACTTCAATCAAGAGCCTGTCAAAGACCACTTCTCCTGCATTATCAAGCAGATAAAGAATCTCCGACTGACCATCAAGGGCTTGTTTAAATACCAAAAAGTCATCCACTGCCAGAGGTTCATTCAAAGCTCTCTCAATCGTCCCTTTGATATTGATAGATGTATATATGCCAAAATCTATAACATTCCCGGCAATTGCAAGCCTGATTGCTGTCATCAAAGGCTCTTTACTGTTCCAAACCTTCTCCTTTAATTCAGGATAAAGGGATAAGGCTATTTTATTATATCTGCTTTTTATCTCCTCAAAGGGGTCTTTGCCGAGCATTTGCCTTATCTTTCTGTGCAGAAAGGTAGTCGTATAGGCAGGCGGCTTTGAGATATCCGCAAATCGTATCTCTTCTGCCACACCTTTAATAACATCAACCTGTAGTCTCTCATCTTCCGTGCATAATCTTAGAGCGATAACAGCTTGTTTCAGAAAGCACGGAAAACACTCTAAATGGGTTTTCAACTCAAAGCCCTGTCAGCAATGTCCTTTCTATAATGCATTCCATCAAAATGTATTTTTTCAATAGCCTTGTATGCAACTTCTTTTGCTGTCTTAATGTCATTTCCTAAAGCTGTAACCCCTAATACCCTTCCGCCATTAGTCACAAGGTTATTGCCTGAAAAAGCTGTGCCTGCGTGAAAAACGACAACATTGTCAAGTTTTTTGACCTCATCAAGCCCGGTAATTACCTTTCCTTTTTCATATTTACCGGGATAACCTCCCGATGCAATCGCTACACATACAGAAGCATTATCCTGCCATTCTGGCACTATATCAGAAAGTTTCTCTTCGGTGATTGCAAGGCAAATATCGAGCAGATCGTTTGTCATACGCATCATTATCGGCTGTGTCTCAGGGTCTCCAAGTCTGCAATTGAATTCAAGGACATTAATATTGTCGTCCTTTATCATTAAACCTGCGTATAAGATGCCTTTGAATTTTATTTTCTCGCTCCTAAGTCCATAAATAGTCGGCTTGATTATCCTGTCCATTACCGCTGCTTCTATTTCCTTTGTAACTATGGGGGCAGGGCTATACGCTCCCATACCGCCAGTATTGGGTCCAGCATCATTGTCAAAAACCCTTTTATGATCTTGAGAGCTTGCCATCGGCATTATCGAATTTCCATCTGTAAAAACCATGTAAGAAGCCTCTTCCCCAGCAAGGCAGTCTTCTATTACTACCCTATTGCCGGCATCGCCGAAGGCTTTTTCCTTCATTATCAGCCTTAATCCATCAACAGCCTCATCGAGTGTGTTTGCCACGATAACTCCCTTGCCTGCTGCCAGACCCTCAGCTTTCACAACAATTGGCGCCCCCTTCATCCTTACATATTCTTCAGCATGTGTGTATGAAGTAAACACCTTGTATTCAGCAGTTGGGATTCTATGCCTCTTCATAAAATCCTTTGAGAAGACCTTGCTTGATTCCATTTGAGCTGCAGACCGGGTTGGTCCTACAATCCTTCTGCCTTCCTTCTCGAAAGCATCTACAATCCCCTTTGAAAGGGGGTTTTCTGGTCCTACAATTGTAATATCTATCCATTCATGCTTGACAAGGTCAATGAGTGCATCAAAATTATCAACTTTAATATCAACGCACTCGGCAGTATCAGAAATCCCTGCATTCCCGGGTGCGCAATAAATTTTATCTACTATACGGGACTGTCCAAGCTTCCAAACAATAGCGTGCTCTCTTCCGCCGCTGCCAACCACGAGTACTTTCATTTTTTTGCCCCCTTTATTATCAATGTCTAAAATGCCTTGTGCCGGTTATTATCATTGCCATATCATATTCATCTGCAGCCTCTATTACTTCATTGTCCTTCATAGAGCCGCCGGGTTGGACGATGGCAGTCACGCCCATCTCGTGAAGCACATCTATGCCGTCCCTAAACGGGAAAAAACCGTCAGATGCAGCCACAGTCCCCCTTAATGGTTCACATGCATTTAAGGCGCCTATCTTAGCTGAATAAACCCTGCTTGTTTGTCCAATACCAATACCGACCGTTCTGTCATTTAAGGCATAAACAATAGCATTAGACTTTACATGTTTGCAGACCTTCCACGCAAAAGAGAGTGCATCCAACTCATCCTTTGTCGGCTGTCTTTTGGTAACAGCCTTAATTGATTTAATATCTTCTGCTGAAACATCCCATTCCTGAAGGAGCATCCCGCCTGCTATTTTCTTCATATCCCAGTATGTAATTTTGTTATTTTTTAATGACAAAAGAGGCGGCAGTTCAAGAAGCCTAACATTAGGCTTCAGAGAAAATATATGCCGAGCCTCTTTTGTAAATGAAGGTGCGATTACTACCTCAAGAAACAGATCCGACATGACATCTGCTGCTTCTCCATCAACCTCAGTATTGAAAGCAACAACGCCTCCAAAAGCAGAAACAGGGTCTGTCTTTTCAGCTTTTTTATAAGCCTCCGCAGGTGAGTTTCCTACAGCAGCCCCGCATGGATTGTTATGCTTGATTATTACGCAAGCCTTCTTATCAAATTCCATTACTAACATCAAAGCAGAATGGCTGTCAAGATAATTATTGAATGACATCTCCTTGCCCTGAAGAACACCAGCATCAGTCAGGGAAATACCGCCTGTATTGTGTTTATATATAGCAGCCTTCTGGTGAGGGTTTTCACCATATCTTAAAACGGAGAGTTTCTTCAGCGGGCAGGTGATATACTCCGGGAAGGAAGCCTCCTTATCGGTAACACTACAAAGATAATCTGCAACAAGCGAATCATACCTTGCAGTATGCATAAAGACCTTTTTTGCGAGATTGAGTTTTGTGTCCATACTTAAACCGCCGCCTGAAGACTTGATCTCTTCTATTATCCTTTGATAATCACCGGGGTCAACAATAACAGCTACATCCTGAAAATTCTTTGATGCAGCTCTCAACATAGTGGGGCCACCGATATCTATGTTTTCTATCGCATTTTCAAATATGACATACGGCTTAGAAATGGTCTCTTCAAATGGATACAGATTAACAGCAACCAGATCAATCGGCTCTATTGCATGTTTTTTTAAATCCTCCATATCAGCAGAATTGTTTCTTCTTGCGAGCAGTCCGCCGTGAATTTTGGGATGGAGCGTTTTCAGTCTCCCGTCAAGCATTTCAGGAAATCCCGTATAATCAGAAACCTCCCTTACATTAATGCCTGCTTCCCTTAGCGACTTTGCAGTACCGCCTGTTGACAATATTTCTACACCAAGAGCCCATAGCTCTTTTGCAAAATTAACCACACCCTTCTTATCAGAGACACTGATAAGTGCTCTTTTTATCATCGGATGCCCCCTATAAATTATTTTTTCAAGACTTTCGAGATGTCTTGGTGAAAAATGATAAATAAACCTGTTGTACCTCTTCAGCATTGCATTTAGGACATTTTACTATTGTTGTCTCTTTTTCCTTAACACTCATTATAAGTGAAAAAGATTCCCCGCACTTATTACACTTGTAATCGTATAAAGGCATAGCTACCTCCAACAAAAGATTTGAGATTATAACTGATTTTTATCCTCTGCTTTTGTTACAAGCCAGAAAACCACCCCTAAAGTTAAGATGAGAGCTATAAGAAAATACATCTGCTCAACCGCTTCATGTTTAAGGGCTTTTATCAAGGTCTCTCGTATAAAAGCAACGAGGGCGACCCCGACAAAAACACTGATTCTGAATTTGCCGCCTTTTAAGTGTTTTATTTCGGTATTAATCAGCTCAATCACTATCCAAAGCATAAGCATCGAACCGAGCGCTGTTATTATGCTATGTTCAATATCACCTGTGATAATGTTTTTTATATCATTTAAGAAAAGCGCTATAATTGCAAGGCTCAATCCTATTAGAGCAAAAACTAAAATGAAATTCATCAATTGGGCAAGCTTTTCTGAAAAGCTGACCAGAATGTTTTTAAATCGATATAAAGAAGAATAAGAACGTATCTCTTCTTCAATATATGCAGATGTGATGACATCGAGATTAATATCAAGTATTTTTTCAATTGAGATGAGTATTTTTGTCCTCTCCTCAATGTTTTCTATATTATTATTGATTATATCAATGCAGGAATTTCTCACCAAATTAATAGAGCGGTTCATATAATGTGGATCAATTGAAAACCTCACATGTGTCTGCCCTATCCTTATTAATTTCTCATAGTATTTATTATCATATACACCTTCAAACAGATTAACAAACCAGTCTTTGTGGGCGATAGCGATATGAGACATTCTTTCTTCGCTCCTAAAGAATTGAGATGGCTGTCCTAATTTGAGAATCCATTCACTAACGGTCTCCATAGTTCTTTCAGCATTATCAGCCATAAGCTGCTTAAGAGAAGAAAGCCTCTTTTCATCCTCAAGTGTAAAATAGTAATTTGATTTTATCTCTTTAAAAGATTTCATTTAAGAATGCAAGAATTTGCTGTTTAGGCTGATTTAAATTATATCACAAAACGATTTCTGTCTATCATTCAGTAAAATAACTTACTACATATTCGATTCTTAAATGCCAGGTATGAGCATTGCTGAAGTCTCCTTGATCGCCTTCATAGCCTCTTTTTTTAAGATGGGGTCATTTTCATAGGCAACAAATTTTTTTAAATGAAGGATTGACTGAGGGTCTGCGATGCTCATTAAAGCCTGTAGAGCGCTATATTTTAATGCGAAGCTATTTTCTTTTAAAATAGGAAGCAGATAGTGAACAGCATCTTTGTGTCCAATTGCACCAAGCGACTGTATAACTGCCTCTCTCACCTGAAGATTGTCATAGCTGAGATTGTGGATGAGTGCATCAAAAACCTTGGAATTATTCTTAAAATTACCTAAAGCTATAGCGGTATTCCATTTGATAGCCGGGCATTCGTAATTTAGAAAAACATTATCTAAATATTCAAGCAAAATGCTTACAGCCCTTGGATCTTTTATATCTCCAAGAAGTCTTATTGCTCTTGCTTGAATTTCCCAGTCTTCGTTTTTATTATTAAGCAAATCAATCAGCGCATCCACTGCCTTTTCATCTCCTATATGACCGATAGCTTCAACAGCAGAGAGACGTTCATTAAAATTCTTACTTTGCAGACCCTTCGTCAAAATACTATAGTCTGCGGATGCCGATAGGATATTGAAATTGAGCAAGACTGAAGTTATAGTAAATAACTTGAGAATAAAGATTGAAAGCCTTCTTATATTAGCAGATTTCACTTTTTTGTTCCTTGCATAGTTATTTCAATCCATAAAGCTGAAATTTCAAAAAGTCTACAATCCTACTTTTTTAGAATATGCTATACATTTAAGCAGTAATAGAGCTTGTCGGAAATAGCTCGTGCAGCCGTATCAATTGTTGATCATCCTCGAATGTCCTTCCAGTAGTGGTGAGATAATTACCTGTTAAAATAGAATCTGCGCCAGCCATGAATATCAGACTATGGAACTCCCTCAAGACTTGAATTCTGCCGCCGCAAACCCTTATTGATTTATCAGGCAGTATAAATCTGAAAAGGCTGATAATTCTAAGAGCTTCAAAGGGGTGCAGCATATCCCTGCCATAAAGAGGAGTGCCGTTTATGGGGATTAGAAAATTTATGGGTGTTGATTTGACATTTAAATCCCTTAGAGTAAAAGCCATATCTACTCTATCATGCCATGTCTCTCCCATCCCGAATATGCCCCCAGAGCAGACTGAAAGCCCAGCAGCCACAGCGGATTGTATTGTGTTGATTCTGTCTGCGAATGTGTGCGTTGTGCATATATAAGGATAAAATCTCTCGGATGTCTCGATATTATGATGATATCGGTCAAGCCCGCTGTCTTTCAAAAATATCAGTTCATCTTTAGAAAGTATTCCCAAAGATGCGCATGGCTTGAGTCCCATATCCCTGATATTTTTCAATATAGAAGCAACAGATTTTAACTCCCCATCGCTAATCTTTTTGCCGCTCGTAACAATGCTAAATCTGCTGACGCCACCTTCTTTTGCCTCTGCAGCCTTTTGAAGGATAGTTTCTTTGTCCATCAGTGGATATATTTGGACTTCAGCCTTATTTTTAGAGGATTGGGCACAATAAGAACAGTTTTCGGAGCAGGCGCCTGATTTTGCATTTACGATTGCACATAGATCAATATATTGTTGTGAGTATATCTCACGGATATTATTGGCAGATGATAGAAGGTCTAATATATTCAAGTTAGAGTATTCAGCAAGAAAGAGGGCATCGGTTTTTGTCAGATGACCTCCTGAAAGGACATTCTCTTTAAACCTGCGCAGCTTGTAACTATAACTAATATCTGATTCTGAAATCAGCGAATCCTTCAATCTCATCTTCCCACCTGATATCAATATTAGTCACCATCGCAAAAGGCGGTCCTGCATAGCATTTTCTGACGGCAATCTCGATAATATCCTTTTCTCCCTCAAAAACGGCTTCCACACATCTATTTGGCAGGTTTCTCACCCAACCTGTTACCCCGAGAGAGTCGGCTACTTCTTTAGTAAACGCCCTGAAGTAAACGCCCTGAACTTTGCCTTCGATTATAAGATTCGCCCTGCTTTTCATAGTCAATTATATTAGCATGTTTTATAGGCAATTGGTAAAGAGTAAAATAAGGATTTGATGTTATGTAATATAGGTCTGCAAAATATATATTGACAGTAAAATTAAGTATATTAAGCGTTAGTAAGTCCATTTTTTTACATTCTATATTATAATAGTTTCTAAATTTGCTAATCGGAACGAAAACTTGCTTTAACCTTAATAACAAGATTAATAAAAAATGACTTTACAAACAGATAAACAATATCAATGGAGGCATGTATGGACCTGAAAAAATATGTTCTTAAAAAGGCACAAGAAGCAAAAGCAGGAGCAAGAAGCCTTGCGAAGGCGTCGTCTAAACAAAAAAATGATGTATTGATTAAGATGGCGGATGCACTGAATAATTTGGCTGATATGCTTATCTCGGCGAACTCAAAAGATATTGAACTTGCAGAAAAAAAAGGGCTTTCAAAGGCAATGATTGACAGGCTGACCCTCAATAAAAAACGGATAGAGGAGATGTCGGCAGGGTTGATTGAGGTGGCTCAATTGCCCGATCCAGTCGGCGAGATAATTAATATGAGGCAAAGGACTAATGGGATGATGGTCGGCAGGATGAGGGTTCCTATCGGGGTTATCGGGATAATTTATGAGGCTCGTCCAAATGTTACTGCTGACGCAACAAGCCTGTGCCTTAAAGCAGGCAATTCTGTCGTTTTAAGAGGCGGTTCAGAGGCTATTAATTCCAATAAAGCTATTGTTGAGATACTGCGTAAAGTTGCAAAGTCAGAGGGAATACATGAAGGTGCGATAACTTACTTAGATAACCCAGACAGACAGGCTATAATAGAAATGTTAAAGCTCGAAGGCATTATAGACCTAATAATACCAAGAGGTGGGGAAGGACTAATCAGAACGGTAACTGAAAATTCAAGGATACCTGTTTTAAAGCACTATAAGGGTGTTTGCCATGTCTTTGTTGACAGAGATGCTGATTTGCTCATGGCAGAAGACATCTGCTTTAATGCAAAAGTTCAGAGGCCTGCCACTTGCAATGCTATGGAAACAATGCTTGTTGACGAACAGATTGCCAATGGCTTTTTGCCTGCTATGTTGAAAAGGTTCCAGGACAGCAGTGTGGAAATCAGGGGATGCCAAAAGACCACATCAATTTATTCTGGCATCAAAAATGCCAATGATAAGGATTACTATAATGAATATCTTGACCTGATATTGAATGTTAAGGTTGTCGCGGATATAGATGATGCAATAGAACACATAGCAAGATATAGTTCTGCCCATTCAGATTCAATTATTACAAAAGATTATGGCAAGGCGCTGCGTTTTTTGAAAGAGGTTGATTCTTCAGCCGTATTGGTCAATGCCTCTACTCGTCTCAATGATGGCTTCCAGTTCGGGCTTGGCGCTGAGATTGGCATCTCAACCGACAAGATTCACGCAAGAGGTCCCATGGGACTTGAAGAACTAACATGCACCAAGTTTATAGTCTTTGGGAGTGGGCAGTTAAGGGAGTAGGGATCTTACTCCAAGAATAAAAATCAGACGGCGGCTGTTTTAAAAGCAATAATTTATCTGAAATCGTCTATAGTTAAAATGCTGTGGACTTTATACCCAAATGTCTCGATATTCTGCCGGCCATTTTGCTCGCATCTATCTACTAGAACTATGACTGCTTGAATATTAAATCCAAATTCATCTGCAGCCTTGATAGCTTTTATAGTAGATGCCCCGGTAGTTATGACATCATCAATAATCACTACTCTATCGCCTTTTTTGAAATAGCCTTCAATCTGTAGCATTGCGCCGTGACCTTTGGGCTCTTTCCGTATTGTAAAAGCCTCTATTGGCTCGCCGCAATCGAATGAACAGCGGGCAACGGCAAGAGCTATAGGGTCTGCGCCCATTGTCAAACCGCCGATAGCATCTATCTTGATTGAGAGTTCCTTTATCTTCTCAAAGAGGATTTTTCCGACAAGATACTGCCCTTCCGGGGAGAAGGTGGTCTTTTTAAGATTAAAATAAAAATTGCTGTAACCGCCTGCTGATAACTTAAAGGGTGGATTTTCGCTGTATTGATACGAGCGGGTTTTGATAAGATCAATCAGTCTCTCTCTGTCATTCATAAGGCATACAATATAATAAAATGTTTCTCTAAAAATCAATTACTTTGAAAGAAAGCGGGCATAGATGTATAGCATAGAACACCTAATTAGTGCTGTTTATAACTACCTATTCAACCCCCTCCCCTCATAAGAGGGCTTATTTATCAACCTCCACATTGAGTGAGGAGGGCAAGGGTTGGGGGGTGATTTTTGACTTTATAAACAGACTCTAATTAGTGTCAGTGCCGGTGAAAAGAAAATCGAATACTGACCACTGAAACTTACTCACACCTTTTATTATGATGTCTGCTATACAAAAATTAAATTGCATTTTTCAGGTTAATGTAAAACTCACTGTGAGAATGAACAAGGATTCTTAAAGCGAACTATAATTTCCCTGTTGTCATTGAAGATAAAACGGTTTCTAATCTTTTGGATTCTTCAATTATCTGCTGAACATAATCCCACTCTTTTGAGGAAGGGACGAGTATTTTTTCGAGCCTGCGGGCAAAACCGCCCAAAATGGTAAGTGGATTTCTGATCTCGTGGGCAACTGCCTGGAGTGTCCCCTTTACGATAGGTTCGCAATTTGCCCCTTTAAGGCTCTGAAATGATGGCAATGTTTTATTAGGTATAACTTCTATCATGCGAGAGATTTCACTCAATGATTCCTTAGCCTTTCCAGCAAGAAATCCGATATCGCTTTCTCTGCTTATCTTAATTTTCATATTTTCAGCAACGGATTCGACAGTATTAAATGTCTCAACCATTATTTCGCTCAGAATCTCCTGCTTCAAGTTGAATTCCTTTTCGGCTTTAAAATATAAACTGCCCCAGTCCAACCCGTCATAACAGATAAATGCAGCGCATTGCCGCGATATCTCACAAATAGAAGCCAATGGAGACAGTTTATCAAGATTAGAATCAGTATAAAATCTCTGACATTCTACTATTATCTCTGGCAACCGCCAGAATCTTAGTGCTGCCTCTCCTATCTTCCTATGATTTGTTCCATACCTTTGTTCTTCTAACGTCAGTAAGTCTCTAATAGGATAAAGATTTAGTTTGATTTCCATGTCTTTATCTTTGATGAAAAGGTCAAAAAGTATAAGGAGTCCAATTTCTGAAATAAGACCTGCAACAAATGCCTCATCAGGATTGCATGTCCGAATGTTTTGGGCTACGCACCTTGCTAAAAGAGCCTGATAAAGAGATGTCTTCCAAAACTGTTCATAATCCATTGATCCATATTTACTGAATGGAAAAGTATCTCTGAGGGAAATCGACAAAGCCATTAGCCTTAACTGATTATACCCAACTCTCATAACAGCCTCCTGTATCGTCGAGACCTCAGATGATATTCTAAAGAAAGGGCTGTTAGCGAGCTTAAGCAGTCGAATTGCTAATGCAGGGTCTTCTTCTATTATGGCTGACATATCATACAATGAGCTTTTTTCGTCAGAAGCGGTTTCAATAAGTCGCAAAGCAACTGTTGAAAGTGCGGGCAAACTGTAGCCTGAACTGATTTTCTGTAAGATTTCATTTTCTGTTATGCCTGACATAATTAAAATATATCAGAATTATAATTATCTGTAAACAATTATTTATGAGCTGAAAGCACCTTTAGAAACATTGAAACTTGAGGTTCGCACTAATTTGAGTGAGGATAGTGAATGGTATTGTTTATTTTCAGGATTTAATTAAAACATGTATAAATCCCCTCATTTTTTTTATAATAACGAATGTCTTTTATAAAATGTGTCAAGCTCTTATTTTTTTTCCTGTTTATCTTTCTGATAGGGGCTGGGGGGATCTTTCTTTATTTGCTCCTCGCAGATCTGCCCGATATTAGTTCCCTTAAGAGTTATAAACCTCTGGAGTCATCCATTATATACTCTTCTGATGGAAGGGTTTTGGCAGAATTATTTGTAGAGAGAAGGACTTTTATATCTGAATATAATATACCGCCTATGGTAAAACAAGCCTTTGTTGCAATAGAAGACCAGAGGTTTTATTCACATCCAGGGATTGATATAATAGGCATAATGAGAGCTATATACAAAGATATCATGGCAGGCGGCATTGTTGAAGGAGGCAGTACAATCACCCAGCAATTAGCAAAAATGCTTTTCCTGACGCCTGAAAAAAGCCTTACAAGAAAGATAAAGGAAGCTATTCTGTCTGCCCAGATTGAAAAAAAATATACTAAGGACGAAATACTCGGCATTTATATAAATCAGGTCTATTTTGGGTCACGGGCATATGGGATAGAGGCTGCAGCTCAGGCATACTTTGGTAAATCAACATTTGAATTGAATTTGGCAGAGATAGCCCTTATCGCTGGAATGCCAAAAGCTCCATCAGCATTTTCCCCCTTTAGAAATCCTCAAAAAGCTCATCAAAGAAGGCAGATAGTCCTCAAAAAGATGCTCGAAAATGGTTTTATAACTGAAGAACAATTCAAGGCAGCCAATTCCGAACTTCTACCACAAAAAATTACTCCTCGAAGATATAATGCACCCTATTTCGTAGAATATATAAGACAGCAGCTTGAAAACAAATATAATGATAAATTATACACCTTTGGCATGAAGATATATTCAACGGTTGACTATGCTATGCAAAATGTTGCAGAGGATGCGGTAAGGCAAGGCATAGCGGCTGTTGAAAAAAGAACCGGCGGAGTGGTTCAGGGGGGGCTTGTTGCTATTGATTTAAGAACCGGCTATATAAAAGCTATGGTAGGTGGAACTGATTTTTGGCAGACCCAGTTTAACAGGGCTGTTATGGCTTTGAGGCAGCCCGGCTCAGCATTTAAGCCTTTTGTCTATGCCGTTGCACTTGAAAATGGGATGAATACAGATGATAATATCCTTGATGAGCCTATATCATTTAAGGCATCTGGTCCAAAAAATCTCTGGTCCCCAAAAAACTATGACAATAAATATCATGGCTATATCCCCCTTAAGAAAGCCCTTGCCCTTTCATTGAATGCAGCGACAGTGAGGCTTGCTAATAATTTGGGAATTGAAAATATTATCGACTTCATTCAAAGATGCGGCATAGAAAGAAACCTCGATCCATACCTGCCTCTTGCACTGGGGGCATCAGAGGTTACTTTATTGGAAATTACTACAGCATATTCTGTTTTCTCGACAGGCAGAAGAATTACACCTATAGCATATGAGAAGGTTATCAGCAGAGAAGGAATCACTTTAGAGGAGATGATGCCCTTTTCAGAAGAAGTGATCGCACCAGAAATTGCTGAAAAAATGAAGGTGCTTCTTAGAAGTGTTGTAGAAGAAGGGACCGCTCAAAGGGCAAAGGAACTTGACAGAAAGGTATATGGAAAGACCGGGACTACAAATAATTTCTCTGACGCTTGGTTTGTAGGCTTTGATGACAGGCTTGTTGTTGGCGTCTGGGTCGGAAGGGATAATCATAAACCGATTGGACAAAAGGAAACAGGCGCTTCAGCAGCGTTGCCGATATGGAAGGCTTTTATGAAAAATATTCCATAATTCTCTTGCAAATCACCACATCAACCAGGATGATTTACAAAAATAGATAAATAAAACAGTTCACTCAATGCATAATAGGCATCCTATCCTTATCTTGCTGTTTTACAAAATGTTAATAAGTAAGTCTGACCCTGTCACTCAAGTTTTAATTCAAAGGTCTTAGTGATTTTCGCACCGTCGGGATCGGCGGCTGAGGCGTCAAACTGGTAAACGCCTTTTTGCTGTTTGTGCGGTTTCCAGACGATTTTGCCTGTTTCTTGGTTTATGGTCATTCCTTCAAGCATCGGGGATTCCAAAGAAAAGGTTATTTTATCACCGTCAGGGTCAGAGGAGACGAGCTGAAGTTCGATAGGCTCATCTATTTTTTGTCTTTCTTTAAGTAGTTTCATATCCAATGACGGCACTGAGTTTTGGATAATAATCGTCTTGCTTACGAAGGGATAACTTTTAGCGCCGTTCATATAAGGAGTGATAATCACGCTAATATGATCATATTTCTTGAATTTGCCGGCAGGCAGCGTGTCCCCCTTTGCATCATCAATGGGCTTTTGATTAACCATCCACCTGTATTCATGGGTAATGCCTTTTAAATCGCCATAATTAGTTGTTGCTTCAGCCTTAATATTGTCTAAAATAGTTGGCTGCTTGGGAGTGAATTGGACTGATTTGACCATAAGAAGTTCGGACTTATCACCCTTTGCATGTTCTGATGGTTTTTCAGCCGCATGTTCTGAGGGTTTTGTGGTTGTGTCTTTAGTATCCTTCTTAATTAATTCGGCAAACATCGGGTCTATCTTGGCTTTTTGCGTAATCTCAGCTTTTTGGGGTGCATGAGCAAAAATGAAATAAAGAAGGACTAATAAAACAAATATAACTGCAAGGAGCAAGACACTCACTCGCCCTGAAGATTTCCTGTTTTTTTTAGCTACCATGTCTTTCGTTAACCCTCCGTTTTTAGTGATTAGCGTCAATGCCAGTTTTCTAATGCCTCACACTTTGCAGGTTCAAGTTTGCAACTTAAACCCCTTACTTTAGTTGTTTTGGTTAACGTCAGTTCATAAGATATTTTCATTTACACACCCCTGACCTCTCCTGATAGATGGGAGCCAAACACTTAAGCCTGTTTTTTGCCCTTTTGCTTAACCACAGGGGCATGAAGTTCAGTATTATTTCTATGTGAAAGCAATTCATCTGATATCTTATCCACTTTGGTCTCTAAATTATCTACCCTCTGTGTTAAGACATCCTGCCCATCAATAACGAAATTTATCCTTTTTTGAAATTCTTTTATTTCTTTTATCAATATTCCAGTATGCCTGCGAAACTCTTCTTTTATTTCTTCTTTAAACTCATTGAAATCTTTTTTTGTGACATAATCATTCATATTTTTTGCCTCTGAGAGGTTTAGTTCGCAAATTCCAATAAAGGTTTTTTATTTGTCTCCTACCGTCTCATCCCCGAAGAGTGTTCACACCCCTAAGCATTTATCAAGAGGCACACACCCAATCCATTCAGGAGATCCCTATCAAGAGGGAATGGCTGTCTTTTATTTGCGAATAAAATCGCTCAATTTACCAGCAATTCACGATAAAAAATGTCGGGATTGCTTCTGAATAAAGACTCCTCGCAATGACAGATTACGAAAGCTTATATTGTCATTGAGCGCAAAGCGAAGCAATCTCGTATAGCTTTAATTTCACAGCGAATTGCTATCAATTTACATTCTACTAAAATAATAGCAAAAAAATTAAAAAAAACCAATAAACCTAACCCAACTTGTTAAGTTTTCTGAAAGAAACCATACTGCACAAGGGATTACAGGAGCAGTTTTTCCGTTTCGGGTAACACAAATTTTCTCCTTCTATAAGGTCGGTCTTTGAATCCCAATGCATTATAGATTTCTTGCACTTCTTTAACAGGTTCACTGCATTTGCGTATATGTATCCGGCTTCCATCATTTATCTCAAATGATATCGTTACAGCCTTCTGTGAGTTCATTATCCTTACAATGTTTTGCCAGTCATGATGTATCCCTTTTTGCTTGAGTTTATAGCGAATGCTTTGCACTATCTGATAGCACATTACCCCTACAGTCAAATGAGAAACACTATTTATGTCATGTTGATGATGAATAGGTCTAATCTTGAAATCTGTCTTGAGGCACCGAAATGTTGCCTCCACTTCCCTTATAGTATTGTAAATATCCCATAAGGCTGCTTCCTTCTGTATTGTCAGGGAGGTGCGTATAAAATATATCCCTGCATCACGGCTTTTTTTTATTGTCCTCCACTCTATCCCGACTGCCATACCTCCTTGTTCTTTTACTTCAATTGCAAAAGCCCTGTGCACCGAGGGAAACTTCTCCTTGAGCCGTCCGATTCGCTCATAAACCTTCTCTACTTTTTTTGTCCCGCCTTTTTTGCTTATACCTTCTCTTATTGCCATCAGCCCTTCTTCAAACCGCCCCAGCATTGCTTCTTCTTTGGCTCTATTATTGTCACTCCGCACATATAGATAATTATCTCTACAGTCTTCATCTTTTATCAGCTTTAAATAAATAGGATTGTCTCTATTGTCCTTTATCCTGATTTCGCCTTCTTCGGTCTCCATCTCTTTATATTTCTTCATATCTGCGCTGCTTACGCATACATAATCATACCCTTCTTCTTTGAGTGCCTTTAGATTGTCTTCACTTATAAATCTAGCATCCATTACTATAACCGGTTTTCTGCCTGTCAATAAGGTATTACTGCTTATCCCTTTTGCCAATTCAGTCAAGGTCTTGCTGTCTCTTATGTTTCCTTTGTATAATTTGCTATGCTTGATAAAGCCTACCTGATTGACTACTACCGCCAATGCTGCAATCTTGGCATCATTGCACTTTTCCTTGCCCCTGCCATAACAGGCTATCTCGCTTGAGGTTTTTTTGCCCTCAAAATATGTATTTGTCAAATCGCATATGAACAATTTATCCTCTATATCAAACAGTTCATTCGTCTTTACGGATAGATACTCCTCTATCATTTCCTTGTCTTTATACAACATTCTGCTTGCCCGGTTAAGCTGATGCCGGCTTGCTTTATTCCATGGAAGTTCAAAAAGTTCGCATACCCCTGAATTTATCTTCAGCCACTGCTCTGTCTCATGTTCAGAGGCAGGATAAACCATCCTGCTGATAAGTTGTATCAATGCTGTATTTATCCACTTATTATTGTTCTTTGCCCATCCCAATCTTCTAAGTTCAGCAGCTATACCCAATTGGTCTATAGCTTGCTTACAAAGCCACTCCGCTCCTATTTCCCTTGATTCATCATCCCTGATGCTGTCAATATTAACCTCTTGCCAGTCCTCCTCTTTAATCCTTTCCGCTACTTCAGGCTGCCTCTTGCTAACTATGCCTCTATTAATAAGTATGGAATAAAAAGACTGAGCAAGCCTTGAAACCTTATCATCAATTAATCCTTTAAATAGTGCTCTCTCCCCTTTTAACAATGCCTCAATGGAGTCAGCAAGAGCTTTTTTGCTTTCAGGGTCAGGCAGCTCCTTAAGGTCCCCAAGATTAATAAGATTACGATGCCTGACACTGTCCTTTATACGGTAACTCTCGCAGAGGCGATAGTAAACATATTGCCGTTTAGTTTTTTTGTCTGTCTTGATTACTTTTTTTATAAACATAACTTGAAAAGAAGTATAGCATATACAAAGACGGAAGTCAAGACAAATATTATTATTCTGGGACTACAAACAAGATTTAAAACTGATTGTTGATTATCAAGCATTTATGAAATGAAAAAGGCGGAAATTGGGGTGATTTTTGATAAGTTCTGGGTAAAAACTTAACAAGTTGACCTAAGACCAATTACCGCCTGCTCGGCTGTGCCTATTGAAATATGTATTATTTATACCCCTTTAGTTTATAATTTCCAATAAGTCATGTTGGAGAATTCGCATGACTACTGTAACTGAAAAGAGAGTGAAGATATGAAATTTCATGAATTAACTGTCCCCGAAGTGGTTTGTAAAGGAATCAGAGCTGCCGGATTTACCGACTGCACCCCGGTGCAGGCGCTGATTCTGCCGCAGGCACTACAGGGGAAAGATATTGCTGCGCAGGCACAAACCGGCACTGGAAAAACGGCTGCGTTCCTGATTACGATCTTTTCACGCATGTCGACTATACCGAATTACAACACCGGCTTGTCTCCTCGAGCGCTTGTAGTTGCGCCAACCCGTGAGTTGGTTATCCAGATATTTGAAGAAGCAAAAATCCTCGGCGGATCGACTGGTTTCCGAATCGTACCGGTTTATGGCGGCATTGACTATAATAAACAGCGCAATGAGCTTGCTCAGGGCGCTGATATGCTTATCGGAACGCCGGGTCGCCTTATTGATTATCTTAAAAAGAAAATATATAGTCTTAGAAAAACCCAGTTTTTGATTATTGACGAGGCGGATCGCATGTTCGATATGGGGTTTATTAGTGACCTTAGATTTCTCCTCAAGCGGATGTCTCCCTATAATCAACGTCAGTCAATGCTCTTTTCCGCAACGCTCTCGCATCGCGTCATTGAACTTGCTCACGAATACATGAACATGCCGATACGTTATGAAGTTACGCCTGATCAGATGACGGTAGAGATTGTTGAACAGGTCATCTATCATGTCGGCAAGGAGGAAAAATTCGGACTACTGATTGGACTGATACGACAGGAGCCAGAAGGACGCTATCTTGTTTTCTGCAACATGAAGATTACTGCAGAACGGCTGCAACGAAAACTATCCTTCAACGGCATCAGGGCTAAGGAGATTACCGGTGATGTCCCACAAAAAAAGCGGCTGCGTGTTCTTGCCGAGTTCAAGGACGGTAAGTTCCCGGTTCTTATTGCGTCCGATGTAGCCAGCAGAGGAATTCATATTGACGATGTAACGCATGTCATCAATTACGACCTCCCTCAGGATCCCCATGATTATGTGCATCGTATCGGCAGAACTGGCAGAGTGGGAGCCGGCGGCAAAGCCATAACCCTTGCATGTGAAGACTATATCCTTGCTCTGCCTGAGATAGAAGCTTATATTAAACAAAAAATTCCTGTTGTGCCAATAACCGATGAAATGATTGTAACCGATTATAAAAGAGTGCCGCGCGCCATGCACAAGCCGTTGCATGCCCCCAAATATCGCATCGAGTGCAAAGAACTTTCAGGGCAAAGACCTCATCGTCCGAAATCTGCTTCTCCTGTATTCACTGCAGATGAAACTAACAAAACGAATAAAAAAAGACAAAGCAGACGGAAAAAGTCGGACATCGGATTATCAGCACCACAGAGCCTACATCATGAAGAGCAATAGCATTCTTATAACCTGTCCGAAGGGACTCCCGCCGTATCTGAAGCATGAGCTTACAGTTTTGGGATTTCCCTTAATATCAGAAAGTATTGCCGGCGTGGAGACAACTGGCACGATTGCCGATACCATGATACTGAACCTTTCGCTGCGGACAGCTCACCGGGTTCTCTACCATCTTGAAACCTTTCACTCACACGATGCGAGTGATCTCTATGATGCAGTGTCGGCTATTGAATGGGAGCGCTACATTGATGATCACGAGTATCTTTCTGTCCATTCATCAGTCGATACCCCGACTATTGTTAATCCATTATTTGCCAATGTGAAGTGCAAGGACGCTATTGTTGACAGAATAAGGAAAGTGACAGGCGAAAGACCTGATTCTGGATCTGAGTTGAATGGCGCTGTTGTTTTTCTCTACTGGAAGGGAGACGAATGCAGTGTGTATCTTGACACATCAGGCAAATCGCTTGCAAAGCGCGAATACAGACGAATTCCGATGAAGGCGCCGATGCAGGAAACACTGGCCGCAGCGGTAATTATGGAGTCCGGCTGGGCAGGTGATAGCAATTTTGTAAATCCTATGTGCGGCAGCGGCACGCTCGCTATTGAAGCAGCACTTATTGCCCTAAATCGGTCACCGGGAATCCTGCGCAGCAACTTCGGCTTTATGCACTTGAAAGGCTTTGTCAGAGATGATTATGAAATATTGCGAAGCAAAGTTAAGGCAGGGGGGAAAAAAAATCTGAATGGGAAGATCATCGCAACAGACAGTAATCCTGCCGCAGTGCAAGCCGCTAAGAAGAATGCGGCAACGGTTGGAGTGGAGCATCTCATCGAGTTTAGTGTCTGCGACTTTCGTGAAACTTCAGTTCCCGAAGGCGGTGGAGTTGTTATGATAAACCCGGAATATGGTGAACGTCTTGGCAAGAGGGATGAATTAGAATTTATCTACAAGGCAATGGGCGATTTTCTGAAGCAGAAGTGTAAGGGCTATACCGGATATATATTTACCGGAAACCTCGATCTTGCTAAAAAGGTCGGTTTGAAGGCATCACGCCGCACGCCATTTTTCAACAGCAAGATTGAGTGCCGCTTGCTGAAATACGACCTCTATGAAGGCAGCAGGCAAAACCGAGAGAAGAATTGAGTAATATAATAGCTGCGTCCATAGATTATTTGAAGAATTCTTTGATTAAAGGTCTTAACTTAATCGTTTTATGCCGTTCAAACATTTTTTTAGGAAAATAATAATGATAGAGGCTTTAAAGGAAGCAAAGGAAATTTATAAATATCGGGAACTTCTTAGAAATCTCGTTGTGCGAGATATAAAGGTAAGATATAAGAGGTCGGTCATAGGCTTTCTGTGGGTTATGTTAAACCCGCTGCTTATTATGCTGATATTGAATATAGTCTTTTCAGAATTATTCAAGGTTTCCATTCCTAATTATACAGCCTATCTGCTTTCAGGAATTATACTCTGGAGTTTTTTCTCACAAAGCACATCTACTGCCATAGTCAGTTTTATCGGTAATAGCAATTTAATAAAAAAAGTTTATATGCCTAAGGCAATTTTCCCTTTATCATTGATTTTATCTGCATCCGTTCATTTTCTTTTTGCGATGATTCCTCTTTTTATTATTTTTTATATAACAGACGTGCACATCAGCTCCAATATTTACCTTTTGCCTATATTTTTTATTATGATTACCATGTTTTCCTTTGGAGTTGCTCTAATACTTGCAACTTCGACAGTCTTCTTCCATGATGTACGGTATATATACGAAGTTCTGCTTCTGGCATGGATGTATATGACGCCAATATTTTATCCTGAGTCGATAGTCCCTGAGAGATTTATGTTTATATTACAACTCAATCCCTTTTATTATTTCATTAGTATCTTCAGGGCTGCCTTATATATGGATGTTTCAATGTTGTCTGAAAAAGTTATTTACAGTTTCCTATTTTCGGTCGTAACATTAGTTCTTGGATGGCTGTTTTATAATAGGTACAGGCAGAAAATAATTTATTATTTATAATTCGCTCAGATAGCTACGTTAGAGGTTGTTGAGACTGATTGGAATATGAACCCGATAATTTCCCTTAAAAATGTTTCAGTAAAATATAGGATCATCATTGAAAAACCCAAGACACTTCAGGAATATATAATCCAAAGGTTTAAGGGCAAAAAAATCCGACACGATAATTTAATAGCTATAAATAGTATCAATATAGACATCTCAAAGGGCGAAATTATCGGTATAATTGGCTCTAACGGCGCAGGGAAAAGCACTTTGTTAAAAGTGATAGCAGGCATATTAGTGCCCAGTGAAGGTGAGGTAAAGATAAGTGGGAAGATCTCACCTTTAATAGAATTAGGGGCTGGCTTTGACATGGAACTTACAGGAAAGGAAAACATATATCTAAATGCATCTCTGCTGGGTCTCTCAAGAAAAGAAATCAAAGAGAGATTTGACAGTATTATTGATTTTTCCGAATTAGGCGATTTTATTCACAGCCCTTTGAAGAGTTATTCTTCAGGTATGATATCGAGGCTCGGTTTTTCCATAGCAACAGAGGTTAATCCGGATATACTGATAATAGACGAAACACTGGCAGTAGGAGATGAGCATTTTAAAAAGAAATGTATGGATAAAATTATTGGATTTAAACAGAACGGCATAACCATACTTTTTGTTTCTCATAGTATGCCTGAGATAAAAAGGTTATGTGATAAAGTTATATGGCTGGACAAAGGTAATCTAAAAATGCTGGGTAAGTCTGAAGTTGTTACAGAAAGCTACCTGAATCAATCCGCCCAGATGGTTAATTCTTAATTGATCAAAAAATATTTAGTCGTTTTTCTTTCTATATTTATCCTGCATTTCAAATTCTAATAAGGCAATCTTCTGGGTTAATTCTTTTACCCTGCTTTTGAGGCTCGAAATCACAACTGAAAAATATAGGAAAGCAAGGACTAAAAAAAATATAAAAATTGCAAAAATAAGCGCTGGGGGATAACTTATTTTAAGTTTAAAAGCTATCGGGTCTATTATCATATCAGCCATTGCAATTATCATCATGACAATGGCTATCAGGAACCAAGATATTGATAGTTCTTCTCTCAGCTTATTAGTCCTGACGAGCGCAAAAACCAGAATAAATAGCAATATCCCGCATCCGGAAATTATTAATCTGAACTCTAAAGACACATTACACTTCCTTCTTTCTTACTAATACCATTACAATGGAGAGAAACATCTTGATTATATAAAAAATCGGCTTGAGCCCGCTGTGCATTGATTTGCCGTTTTTTTCCTTCATCATAACCGCTGATTCAACTATCCTGAATTGCTTCTTATGAAGCAGCATTATTATATTCACATCCGGATAATCAAGGGGATAATTATCGCCTTCTGCGAGGTAGGAAAAAGCTGCCCTGTTTAACAACTGAAATCCTGATGTGGGATCGGTAATAGTGATTCCTGTATATCTCTTAGCAATGAAAGAGAATAACCAGATGCCAATCTTTTTGATGAAGCCGACTCTATAACCGCCATTTATAAATCTTGAGCCTATTACAACATCTGCCCTCTGCTCTTGCATAGTATTTATAAGGTTTGTAGCGTTTGAAGGGACATGCTGCCCATCTGCATCCATTGTAATTAACATATTATATCCCCTCATTTTTGCAAAACGAAAACCTGTCTGAAGGGCAGCACCATAACCTAAATTATAAGGGTGATTTATAACCATAACTTCACTTTCTTGGGCAATCTCAGATGTCCTGTCATTTGAACCGTCATTTACAACAAGGATATCTGAAAAAGGCAGTGATATCTTGATTTCTTCAATAACATCGCAAATTGAATCTTCTTCGTTAAAAGCAGGGATTATGGCAAGATATCTCATTTGAAATCCTAAAAAATAATTAGTATCTATTTATTTAAATATAACCTAAAATTAAGCGATTCTTAACGATAATTGCTTTTAAAGGCACTGGATTCCTGCCTCCGCAGGAATGACTTTAACACTCATCAGGGGAAACTGTCATTCCCGCTAAAGCTGGAATCCAGAAGGGTTCCTTAATAAAATCGCTCAATTTAAATATAAAATAATATTAAAGATATTGAATTCTCTCTCAATGAAATTATTATTTCAACAATTTCAGTTCCTCTTTAGCCTTTATAAAACTCTCCTGTAATCTTTTGTCTGAACCCGCCGTGGATATAAATAATTCAAGGTTTCTTTTCGCATTATCTTTTTCTCCCTTAGCTATATATGCCTTTGCAAGATTGTAATAAAGCAAAACTGTGTTGGGATCATCCTTTACAAAGGAATCTTTAAAAGATAATGCCTTCTGAAAATATTTAAAAGCTTTATCAACATCACCGGCATTAAGATATATATCACCTAAGAAAAGATATGGAGGATAATAAGCAGGATATAAATCTATAGCTTTTTCAAAAAGCATGATTGCTCTTTTTTTTTCGCCTTTTATCAAATTTATCTGGGCATAATTAATAATGAAATTTATTGGTATATTTTTCAAAGAAATATTGGATTTATCGAATACTTTGCTAAAATATTTTTCTGACTTATTCATATCCTTACTCATATATATATAACCCAACATCAGATGAGCTATATAATTATCAGTATCTATTTTTAGCAGATCCAAAAGCATAGATTCAGCGCGCTCAATTTCTCCTGATAATATATATATTTGCCCTAACGACAGGAGAATGGCAGGAGTTTTTTTATTTATCTCATAAGCCTTCTCAAGGTGATGCTTTGCATTTGTTATATCGCCATCATCTTTTAAAATTTCTCCTTTTAAAAGATGCACATTACTTCTTTCAACTATATTTAGTGTATTATCAGACAAAAGGCTATCGGCAATAGCATTAGCTTCATTGCGCCTGTTCGTTTGTTTATATATATTGGCAAGATTCAATAATGTATAGAATTTATTCGCTGGGGTAAGCTGCCTTTTAGTAATTTCAGATATAAATGATTCAGCTTTGTAAAATTCCCCATTTTTTAAATATAGAGAGCTCAAGGCTAAGAGCGCCCTTCTATTATCTGGAGCTTTAGAAATGGTATCTGCCCACAATGTCTCATCCTTTTCCCAAATGCCGTTTCTTGTAAATGTCAATAAAAACAAGAGCGAGATTATTAAAAATAAAACAACCTCTTTTCTTATTTTAAATTTAAATGAGGGAATATATGTAAAAAGTGAGACTAAAGACAGAAAAACACCGAAGGATGGAAGATAATTCCTATGCTCAAAATAGGGGTCAAGGCCTATCACTATGAAGCTTTCCAATGAAATAGTAATAAAATACCACATAATTCCAAAAGATATTAATGGGAAGCGTTTTATATATTTTAGGGATAAAAAAAACAGCGAGCTTAAAAAAAGAAGTGAAAAAAAGGTAGTCAAAGGATTAAACAGTCCTCTTGACATAGGATAGGCATCAGAATAGTCAAAAACCATAAATGAAGTGACAGGGAAGAAAATAAGAAAGATATATCTCGATACAATTCTAAGCTCTGTTAAGAGATATTCAAAAGGCGTCCAGTTTATATCGGCGCCACTCCATGCAAAAGCCTTCATCGGTTGATTCATATCTCCGTATAATGATATTAATTCAACCGCTACTTTTACAGCATTCAGCTTATAAATAGCTAATACAACAACGCCTGCCGATAAGATCAGGAATACCAAAAACCTGTTTTTAAACTTTTTCCAATCAAATGATGATATTAAAACGAAATCATATATAGGAATTATGAGAATCGCCATCACGGCATTTTCCTTTGAAAATATTCCAAGCAGAAAGAAGAAAGCTGAAAGAAAAAAATAAAACAAAGCCTTTTTATTATTACTTAATGTAGCCTTAGCATAAAAAATCAATCCTATAAATGAAAACATAGCAGCCATCAAAGCCATCCGTTGGGTTATATAATTCACTACCCCTGTCTGAATGGGATGAAGCATAAAAATAGAGCCGACTGCAATAGAAATAACGATGGAATTCCTCTTAACATTGTCTTTCATTGCAGGCAGGTTAAGGGTTATATAAGTGAGATAAAAGATAGCTAAAGAAGTTGCAATATGTAAAGCTATATTTGTAGCCCTGAACCATATTAGATCTAATCCGGATAAATTATAGTTCAAAGCAAATGTAACAACAGTGATACTGCGAAAATAAAGCGAGAGATGATTTGATATATCACTTAATTTATCGCTGGAAATAAAAAGATTATCATCCATTATCAAAGGTCCGTTAATTGACCTTATATAGGCTGCTATGGTCAAAATAATGGATGAAAGCAAAATAAGCGGTAAAATTTTTCTTTCATCAACTTTTACTAACTGTTTATAGCTTTGCAATCTCCGAGAAAGATATTTCATATTTAACTATCCCTCAATAAATTAACAAAATCTGATATGCCTGCATAGAAATTACATTAATCTTAAAAAGTATTTGCAAGTCAATTTCTTAAAAATAAGCATCTTCTATCCATCTTATAATTCTTTAGAGTTATAGTAACAGTTCCTCGCCACAGAATGTTTTATATGCTATAAATCGTAACATTGCTGGATGCGCTGCCGCAATATACGTCTTTCTGCGTATATGGTTCGGCTTTGTAAAAACAACTGCCCCAGACTGAGGCATCTAACATCTTCAAAGGCTGCTCGCTACAATCCTTTTTGTTTCATGAGATGACAAATGGCAGATAATTTGAATTGATTCATCGCTCAGGCGGCTTTTGAACTGGAGTTTAGCTAAATGGCAAATCCTCCTGAACATGTCGAATCGAGATTTGTGCAAGAGATAAACAAACATCCCCTGAACGCTGAGTGTCTTGATATTCCTTATCTCATCAAGGCTTAAACCTGCATTTGATAGCAAATTGATAATTTCTATGGAATTGATATCAAAATTCCATATGGATACTTGTAGCATGTGTTCCCATTCCAAAACCAGATGCATATTAGATGGGCTGGAATAAATAGAGGAATTAAGAATAACTAAGGTTTTGTTAAGGGCTATGTAAAAAGCATTTTGGGTGTTAATTTCTATAGTATGTGTTATTTCACCCGATAAATCAGAGCCATCTGATCGTAGGTGAATATATATATCGTCCCTGAAATTAAACAGCTCTTTGTGAGCAAGTTTGCTTAAATCACTGTCGAATAGAACAATGTCGCTCGTTTTTCCGAGTTTTTCAATATCTAATGATTTAATCATTTTATTTTTTTAATAATGTTTTTTTATAAAGAAAGTCAATGATTCTTTTCACAGAGGTTCTCATTTTATCTTTTTGTTCACCTCTTTCAACATATTCGGCATCCCTTATCCTTTTGTTAGAAAACCCCTGATGGGAGTATTTTTCAAAAAATTCTTGAGGAATTTCATCGGGCAAATCAAGACCGTTCATTACAGCCCATGCAAGAGTCCATCCCCTTACAACATTAGGGATATCGTAACCGCCGCCCCCTAAAGCTACCCATTTTTTGGACATCTCCTTAAACTGAGATATTACATTAATCAAGGCAAGATTTGTAAAATTAAGGTGTGCCAGTGGGTCAGAGCAAAAAGAGTCAACCCCCAACTGAGTCACTACTACATCAGGCTTGAATTCTTGAATTGCCGGGGGAACAATATTATTAAAGGCATAGAGGAAAATCTCATCATCTGAATATGGCAACAGGGGGACATTTATAGAATACCCGTCTCCTTCTCCAATTCCGGTTTCGGTCTCAAAACCGGTGCCAGGAAACAATGATCTGCCTGTTTCATGTATAGAGATAGTCAATACTTTGTCTGTGTTATAAAAAGCCGTCTGAACGCCGTCTCCATGATGGGCGTCAATATCAATATAGGCTACTTTTCTGCCTTTTTTTAGAAGATATTTGATTGCAATCACAGGGTCATTTATATAACAAAATCCTGATGCCTCAGCTTTCATCGCATGGTGAAGCCCTCCTGCAATATTGAAGGCTACCTGAAAATCCCCGCTGTCAATCATTTCAGCAGCTTGCAGGGACGCCCCCGTCACCAATCGAGACCAATCCAAAAATCCATTAAAAACTGGATTGTCTCCCGAGCCAAGACCGTACAAATATGCCTCTGGGAAGATTTTCCCCTCATTCAGGGTTTTCAGGCACTCAACATATTTTTTATCGTGAAACAGGTATAATTCCTCATCTGTGGCAGTTCTGGCTTCAACAAATCGGCAGTTCGGGGGTGTGAGAATGCCGCAGGCTTTTATTAGTTCGTAGGTTAGTCTAAGCCTTGAGACCCTTAGAGGGTGTGAATTGCCATAATCAAACCTCGAAAAATCATCCGTATAGATAAAAGCTGTCCTTGTCATTTTGCTCATTCCTAATAGTAGTTAATATTTCAAAACCAACAGAAAGAACCAAAAGATATTTGATTCAAATAATTTTATCACAAAACGATCAAATCGATAGATTTTGTTTTAATCTAGAAAAACAGACTTTAAAAATTCTTACTCTGAGCGAAGTGAAGAAATCTTTCGGATATAACACAGTTCCTTTATATGAGATTGCCATGGACTAATGCCCCCATTCTCATTTTCTTGGTGCCAATATCTGTAAAAGCGTTTAGGTTTAACTTGTAATTCCCTGTAGTCTTGCTACAGGGTTTCCGGTTATTCCTCTCCCCTTGTAGGAGAGGGTTAGGGGTATAAGATGTTATTCTATTCACCCTCCTATTAATCCCCTCCCTTGACGGGAGGGGAAATTTTATGAAACTCCACGCAGCTTGCTGCGTGGAGTTTCATTGTGAGGGTTTCGCCGCTCCTTTACAGAAAATCTGCATATATGATAACCTACCTATGCTTGAAGTGTTCTTAACCCCTCAGGCTATTTCTTTATTTTAGACGAACAGGCACTATATTGAAGGTGTCAGATTTTTTGTAAAATCAGCGATTATCGATTATTAGCTAAGAACATTATTTTTAGAAAGGTGGTGGAGGAATGGCACTAAGCATAACAGAAAAGAAAGATATTATAGGGGCTTATAAAATTCATCAAAGCGATACCGGCTCACCTGAAGTGCAAATAGCTCTTTTGAGCAAAAGGATATCTTCTTTGACAGAACATTTTAGGACCCATACAAAGGATCATCATTCAAGAAGGGGGCTTCTGAAACTAGTTGCCCAAAGAAGGAGGCTTCTTAACTATCTTAAGGACACAGACAAGAATCGTTATGATTTTCTCATTGAAAGACTCAATATAAGAAAATAATCTTACGCTAAAAAGCAGAAAATTAAAAAGGACGACAATGACAAAAGTTGAGATTGAGCTTAATGGTAAACCGTTGATTATCGAGACCGGGCTGATGGCAAAACAATCCGATGGCTCTGTAGTTATTAAATACGGCGATACAATGATACTTGCTACTGCGGTAGCGGATAAAAAAGCAAAAGAAGGTCTGAATTTCTTCCCGCTTACAGTAGATTATCAGGAAAAAACATATTCTGCCGGCAAAATTCCAGGAGGATTCTTTAAGAGAGAGGGCAGGCCGTCTGAAAAAGAAATCCTGACATCACGTCTTATTGACCGCCCAATCAGGCCATTATTCCCCAAAGGTTTTTATTATGAAACACAAGGCATAGTTTCTGTTCTCTCGTATGGGGAAGAGAATATAGCCGATGTGCTGGGTATAATCGGGATTTCAACAGCAATCCATATATCAGACATACCCTTTAACGGACCTGTTGGTGCGGTTAGGGTAGGCTTAAAAGATGGCAGCTTGATCGCCAACCCGGACCAGTCCCAGAGCAGTGAACTCGACCTTAACATTGTTGTAGCAGGGACAGAAGATGCAATAGTGATGGTAGAAGGCGGTGGGTCTGAGGTATCGGAAGAAACCATGCTTGAAGCTATACGCTTTGCACATGATGAAATCAGACAGGTTATCGTCCTGCAGAACGAGCTAAAATCAATTGCCGGAAAGAAAAAGAGAGATGTAGCCCCGGTTATTGAGAATCTTGAGTTAAAGAATGACCTAATTAATTATGTCTCCGCCGAGCTTCAGGAAGCAATCAGGATACCCGACAAACAGAGAAGGCAGGAGGCTTTAGATTCTATTTTAAGTGAGTCAATAGAACATTTCAATACACTTGATTACAAGATCAAATATGCTGTGCAATCAGAGGATGCTCTTATAAGAGATGTAAAGAGTTTGTTTGAAGGATATGAGAAAGAAGTCGTCAGGAATATGATAATGCTCGAAAACAAAAGGGCTGACGGCAGAGGTCCAGATGAGATAAGAAAGATATCTTGTTTTACGGGCATTTTGCCAAGGGCACATGGCTCAGCGCTCTTTATCAGGGGAGAAACGCAGGCGCTTACTGTTACTACACTCGGAACCTCAACAGACGAACAAAAGATTGATTCTCTTGAGGGCGAAATCTACAAGACATTTATGCTCCATTATAATTTTCCTCCTTTCAGCGTTGGAGAGGTGAAACCACTTCGTTCTCCCGGCAGAAGGGAAATAGGACATGGCTCGCTTGCAGAAAGGGCTTTGAAATGTGTAATTCCTCCTAAAGAGGTTTTCCCATATACCATAAGGGTTGTTTCAGATATACTCGAATCTAATGGTTCTTCTTCTATGGCTACGGTTTGCGGCGCTACCCTCTCATTGATGGAGGCAGGCGTTCCGATTACCGCACCTGTTGCGGGCATTGCAATGGGACTGATTAAGAGCGATGAAAAGGTAGTCGTCTTGACTGATATTCTTGGACTGGAAGACCACCTTGGCGATATGGACTTTAAGGTTACAGGAACTGAAAAAGGCATTACCGCATTTCAGTTAGATGCAAAGATAATTGGAATAAGCCCTGAAATATTAAAAGATGCCCTCGAAATGGCAAGGAAAGGCAGGCTGCACATACTGGATAAAATCAAAGAGGCTATGCCTGAGCCAAAGAAGGAACTATCGCCATTTGCGCCAAGAATATTTTCTATGAAAATCAAACAAGATAAAATTAAAGATGTCATTGGCACCGGAGGCAAAATTATCAGAGGAATCATAGAACAGACAGGCGTTAAGATAGATATAAACGATACTGGTTTGATTAATATTGCGTCCTCCAATGAGGAATCGGCGCGCAAGGCTATCGATATTATAAGCGGAATAGTCGAAGAACCAGAGGTCGGCAAGATATATACGGGGAAGGTTAAGAGGATTATGGATTTCGGCGCTTTTGTCGAAATAATTCCCGGAGTTGAAGGACTCCTGCACATTTCTCAGATTTCAGATAAAAGAATTGCAAAGGTTACAGACGAGATAAATGTTGGCGACGAGGTTTTAGTAAAGGTTATAGAGATAGATGGTCAGGGCAAAATAAGGCTCAGTCGCAAAGAAGCTTTAAGAAATAAGTGATTTTATGACCGTCTATTTCTTCATTTAGAATTTTTTTCAGTTATAGAAATTTGTATCTGTCTTATCATTCAGCAAACCCTAAAAACAGCCTCATATATAACGTGGCAAACAACTTCTATAAAAAGGATAACTATAAATATGTTCACAAAAAGGCACCTTGACAACGGCATTCCAGTGGTCATGGAGCAGTTGAAAAACTATCGCTCTGTCATTGTGGGAATATGGGTAAAGGTAGGCTCAAGAAATGAGAGTCATGAAAAAAACGGTATTTCTCACTTTCTTGAACATATTTTTTTCAAGGGAACTAAAAAAAGGAATGCTACGGATATCTCTGTTGAAATAGACTCTGTTGGTGGTGAACTCAATGCATTCACATCAAGAGAGAATACCGTATTTTATGTGAAGGTTCTTGATGATTTTGTTGACAGGGGAATTGAATTATTGAGTGATATTTTTATGCACTCAACTATGCCGGAAAACGAGATTGAAAAGGAAAAAGGCGTAATTGAAGAAGAGATAAAGCTTGTTGAAGACACACCGGATGATTATATACACGATATATTTAACAAGACTATTTGGGGAAATACGGGTCTCGGTCAGCCTGTTTTAGGTGGAAGGGAAACAATTAAAAACTTCACAAGGGATGATCTCGTTAATCATGTCAGAAAGTACTATGGCACTTCCGATACCGTGATAGCATGTGCAGGGAATTTTATTCCAGACCATATTATAAATCTCTTAAATCATCATCTTGGTTCTCTTAGGAGGGGGTCTGAACCGGATTTTTTCCCTCAGCCATTTTTTGAGGGCAAGGTTTCGATTCATCCAAAAGATTTATCTGAGGTTCAATTATGTCTTGGGGTTGAAGGACTGCCTTTTTTATCTTCAGAAAGATATACACTTGCTTTACTGAACTCAATTCTTGGGGCAAGCGTGAGCTCAAGACTCTTTCAGGAGATAAGAGAGAAAAAAGGCTATGCGTATTCTATTTATTCCTTTGCCAATTCTTATACAGATACCGGTTTTTGGGCAGTATATGCAGGGATAGGCAAAAAAAAGGCGGTCACGGTTACACATCTTATCATAAAAGAACTAAACGAACTTGCCGCTTCTATCACTGCAGAAGAACTCAGGAGAGCCAAAGACCAGATAAAAGGAAATATAGTTTTGGGCATGGAATCAACCAGCAGCAGGATGCAAAGCATAGCCCGCCAGGAGATATATTTCAAGAGATATTTAACAATTCAGGAGATATTGCGGAGCGTTGAGGATGTAACCCTTAAACAGGCAAAAGATCTCGCCTCCCGGCTTCTCGATAACAGCAAGATGAGCATCGCAGTGCTTGGTCCTGTTAAGGAAGAAAATTTCGAGGGATTGGTATAAAAATATAATTTGAACCCATGTTCAATAAACACATCTTCTTTTTCGTCATATTCTGCAGGCAGCCGATGTATCTCATATACAAACAAGACTTTGAGGAACTAACCACAATGGCGCTTAATCTCGAGATTGCTGAAAAGATTATTGCCAAACAGCCTGATAAAAACAGATTGTTTATGCCCCTGCATGTTTTTGGATGAGGAATATGAGGTATTACCATCACTAATGAGGATAATCTTGTTGTCAGGTTGAGAGGTTCTAATAAGCAGCAATAACTGGCTGAGTCCTTCTGTTATCAGCGACATGGTAGTAGATATAGTCATGAGTTGCATTGCAGGTGGGGCAGATAGTTTGAGGCGGCATCTTATTAGAATTAGAGCGATGTTTAACAGGCATTAAAGGGATACCGCAAGTAGAGAGATGCCTTTGGAGGAGTTCTTTATAGAGTCTGTTTATAAAGTGGATAAATCCGTGTTGTTAACATTCCGACCGAATGGAGGAATCTTGAAAATTAAAGATTTCTCGCTCTGCTCGAAATGACAGAAAAGAGTTGCAAGCAGATAATAAGCAGACTCTTTCTTGCTTGGATCATTTCATCTGCATGGCTTTTGCACAACTCACGTATCGGGAGAGCCTCGAGATATTCAGGTGTGTTTACAGGCGGCACAGACAAATGAGGATAAAGGCATTTAACGGAACATCGAAGAATGCGGTAAAGGCTCAAATATGGATTGCGAGTTCAGTCTATGTGCTCGTTGCCACCATAAAAAAGCGGCTGAATTTGAAACAGAGTCTCTACACTAATGTTACAGATTTTGAGCGTGTCACTCTTTGAAAAAACGCCCATTTGCCGAGCTTTAACAAGTGTTGATCATAAAGTGGAAAATGATACAGCCGATAACCAATTGTATTTATTCGGTTATCGTTGGGACAGCAGTGAAAGATGTTATAAGATGTGCGAGGATAGAATTAGTTACCCTCTGAAAAAACCATCCATTACAAGCTCACCACCCTCGTTGGCAGAATGCTTAAATTGCATAAAAAGAAAAACTCCATTCCGCCTTCAACAGTGTGAGAAAAAATAGAGCGTGAGCTTGCAGTAAAAGATGAGAAGATTGATGAGATTGCCTATGAGCTTTACGGGACAACTGAAGATGAAGCCTAACCCATTATTTGCGTCCAAATAAGTCCTCTGTAAATCACTTGCATATGCACAAAAACATCTCTTTAGCAAAGAAATGGTTTCATATAGCGACTTGAAAATTATTTTCGGTACTTATTTATTTTGATGATTTTTCAAACAAATTACAGTTAAAATACCGACTCAATGAACTACCCTGAGGCAATTAACTATTTATACGGACTCCAGAAATATGGAATCAAGCTCGGGCTTGAAAGAACAAAGATAATCTTATCCGCACTTGGTTCTCCTCAAGATAAGTTCCGCTCAGTTCATATAGCAGGCACTAATGGCAAGGGTTCGGTTTCTGCAATGACGGCATCCATTCTTAAATCACACGGGTTTAAGGTAGGACTTTTTACATCTCCTCATCTGGTCAGTTTTACAGAAAGGATTGCCATAAATGGAGTTCAGATAACCGAAGCTGAAGTAGTTAGGTTGACCGAGGAAATAATGGCTGTGATAGCCTCTCTCGATACTGAAACGTTCACTTTTTTTGAGTTCGTAACTGCTATGGCCTTTTTATATTTTAGCAGAAGCGAGATTGATTGGGGTGTAATAGAGGTAGGGATGGGTGGAAGGCTTGACTGTACAAATGTAATAATCCCAGAGGCATCGGTAATCACAAGGATAAGCTATGACCATAAGGAATTTCTTGGAGATACCCTTACTCAAATTGCGGGCGAGAAGGCAGGAATTATAAAAAAAGGCGTCCCTGTAATTGCATCTTCGCAGGAAAAGGAGGTAGAGGATGTAATCGTAAAGAAGGCTCTTGAACAATCATCTCAACTTTATCTTTATGGAAGGGATTTCAATGGCATCTTGAAAAAATCTGATATCAATGGAATCTCATTTGATTATATAGATACCGAACTTAAAGAAATGAATTTATCATCTACAAGCCTGCATTCACCACTTGCTGGTGAACATCAGCTTATTAATTCATGTGTTGCGGTAAAGACTGCCCATGTTCTACTTAGAAACTCTACCAAAGACCCAATAGACAATATATTTAAAAGCATCAGTAAAGGGCTTGCTGCCACCCGCTGGCGTGGCAGACTCGAGATATTCTCTCATGATCCGCTAATAATGATTGATGGAGCACATAACCCCGATGCTGCTGAAAAGCTCTCACTTTTCCTTAAATCGATCATATCACAATATAAGATAATACTCGTAACAGGAATCATGTCAGATAAAGATATTTACGGCATCTTAAAGCCTTTATTACCGCTCTGCTCAGAGATTATATTTACTTCACCAAATTATGGGAGGGCTGCAACCCCTGAATATCTTAAAGAATTTGCCACAAAAGAGGGGTTTCAATCAAAGATATGTCCCTCAGTAGCAGAAGCCCTGAGAACAGCGGTAGAGATTGCAGGTTCATTCAAGAAAAAAGCAACACATTCCGAACAAAGGCAACCCCTTATTCTTATAACTGGTTCTTTTTACACTATTGGAGAGGCAATGGAGGTATTAGGGGAGAAAGCCATACTTGGTGATTTAAGGGAAAAGCTTTGAGAGAAATTGGCATTAAAAATTTATTCTGGCAATTCCTTTTAATCTTTCTAATAACTTTAGCAGTTCTACATTATACCGCATTAATCAGCTTCGCAACAGTAGTTACAGCAGATAACCTTGACTATTATCCAGAAGAAGGAATTTACATAGCAACAGGCAATGTAAAGATTGACAAAGATGAGATCTCTATAAAAGCCGACCAAGCTATCTTTAATAAGATAACTTCTGAAGCTAATGCGGAAGGTTCGATAGTCTTCAAAGACAAGGATGTCATAATAACTGCACAAAAGGCTGAAATCAATATTGATAATAAGACAGGCAGAATATATGAGGCGATAATCTTTTTTAAAAAAGACAATTTTTGGATTACAGGCAGTAATATATCAAAAACAGGAGAAAAGTCTTACTATGCCTCCGAAGCAGCCTTTACCACCTGCAATTCCGAGCCTTATTTAGTACCTGACAAGTTTCCTCAGGATTATTTCAAAGAATCTACCGAGAGAGTTGCAGAAAATCCTGACTGGTGCTTTAAAGGGCAGAATGTTTACATAGAGATAGGCGATATCCTTACTGCAAGAAATGTTTCTTACAAGATAAAAAACTTACCCGTTTTATACTCGCCTTATATGTTAATGCCTATAATGAGAGAGCGGCAAAGCGGCCTCCTTGCGCCTGCCATAGGGTCAAGCTCTAAAAAAGGTTTTCAGTTCAGCCCTGCTTTCTTCTGGGCAATTGATGGAGACAAGGATGCGACTTTTTATCTCGATTACATGAGCAGGCGAGGATTTGGCAAAGGGATAGAATATAGATATTTGGACGAGACTGGCATAGGCACATGGCAGGCATATCACCTGAAAGATACAGAACTAAAGAAAGATTTCGTTGCATTAAAGGCAGAAGACCGCTTCCAGTTTAATAACATTAGCGGATTTGTCAATATAAATTATATAAACGAGCCTGATTTTTATAAGGAATATGGATATAATTCAAAAGGCAGAATAACCAATTTAGGGGGACTCACAGATATCAACCGTTTTTTTCAGTCATCAGCAGAATTTTTCCTGCCTTTTAAAAATTCCCGGCTTTATTTGCTGAGTCAGTATTGGGTGGATTTACAAAATAAAGATGCCAATATACTTCAAAGATTGCCAGAACTGGGACATGTAATAAATCCTTTAAGAGTTGGACCATTACTTTTTTCTATGTCTTCAAGCATTACTAATTTTTACAGAAATGAAGAAGTGAGAGGACAAAGGGCTTTAATAAATCCTGTTTTTTCACACTCCTTTGGCGACAGCATTAAGTTTTTCCAGTCCATGTCTCTAATACAGTCGGCTTATAACCTCTCATCCAGCGATGCCTTCGACTCAACCATTCATAGGGAAACATTTGAATATAAAGCAAATGCGCTCACAAGATTTTATAAATTTTATAGCGGCTTTGTCCATGATATTGAACTCTCATTAGGTTACAGATTCATCCCAAAGACTAAAGATCTGCCTTTTTTTGATGCAGCAGAGCTTTTCAATAAGACCTCACAAGCTGAGATTTCTGTTTATAATTCATTTAGAGCAAAGGATTTATCAGCGTCTGTACGATTTATTCAGCCGTATGATTTAGAGGCAAAATCCGTAGCTCCCACCGTTTTAGAAGCATCTATCAACAGCGTCTATCTTATTTTAAGATTTGAGACTGCCTATGATTTCAAAAAAAACAAGATAGAGAAGGTGAATTCATTAATAAATGTGAGGCTTTCAGATACGATAAGCTTTTATGCTGCCGAAAGATATGGCAATGTTGACGATATCAAATTTTTCTCTTTAGGATTCGATAAGGTCTTATCAAAAAAGCTCGCAATTGGCGCTAATTTGTCCTATGATGCCAAGAGCGGCGGACTAAGGGAGTCAATCATCAAGGCTTTATACAAACAACAGTGCTGGGCAATAAATGCTGCATTCTCAAGAAAGCCACCCGATTTAAATAGATCTGCTGAGTATAACTTCTTGCTTATGATTGAACTTACTGGGGCAGGAAAAATCAGGACACTATGAATATTGTTATAAACTTAAATAAAGATAATGGTATCACTTCTCATGAAGCCGTTACCAGAGTGAAAAGACTTTTTAAGATTAAAAAAGCGGGACATGCCGGCACGCTTGACCCGCTCGCAACCGGGGTACTCCTCGTATGCCTTAATGAGGCAACAAAGATTACGGGGTATCTG
Organism: Nitrospirota bacterium; assembly: GCA_037445375.1. Classification (GTDB taxonomy): domain Bacteria; phylum Nitrospirota; class Thermodesulfovibrionia; order Thermodesulfovibrionales; family Dissulfurispiraceae; genus DYHD01. The sequence continues at coordinate 35,755 of JBBIKS010000020.1, forward strand.
TCAGACCTCGATAAAGAGTACTTAGCCGTCATAAAATTAGGGGAAACCACCGATACCTATGATAGTGAAGGCAGGATTGTCAGAAAGGTTTCTGATTTTGAGGTTTCTGTTTCAGAGATAAACAAGGCAATTCAAATGTTTATCGGCGATATAGAGCAGACTCCTCCAATGTATTCAGCCATAAAACTAAACGGCAAGCCGCTTTATAAGTTTGCTCGGCAGGGAGTAGAGGTAGAAATAAAACCAAGAAAGGTCTCCATATATTCAATAGAATTCTTGAATTATGAACCACCATTGCTGACAATTAAGGTAGCCTGCTCTAAAGGTACATACATACGCTCCCTTTGCAATGATATTGGAAATGTACTTGGTATCGGCGCTCATTTAACCGAACTTAAGAGAACTAAAATCGGACATTTTATCATCGAAAATTCTGCTAAATTAGAAGAATTACCCGATAAAAATAAAGCAATTGATACAATTAATCATGCATTAAGGCATATACCAGATATCAGGCTTTTTGACACGAACCTGCAAAAAGTTAGAAACGGCAATTCTGTCAGAGAAGATGACTTAAAATCAAGCATGACCGGGAGCAACCCGACAATCTCCACCAAATCTATCAGACTTAAAGACCATGAAGGCAGGATATTCGGTATTGGAAGGATAGTTAATGGATGGTTAAAGCCTGAACGGCTGTTTAATTTTTATGCGGATTGAGTTATCTTTTTTTGGGTCAAAATGTAACGCCAAAATGATAATGTCCTATACTGCCAAAATAGAAATGTCCTATA